>JAUSQD010000077.1 GCA_030652695.1 Actinomycetota bacterium | reverse complement strand
TGCCTGTGCGCTCACCGTTGACGAACAGGCAGCCTTCGATTCGATCAGCACCGGCCATGTATCCCAACTCGGCTGCAGCGACCGCTGTACCGCGGTCGTTGTGCGGGTGCAGGGACAAGATGATGGAATCGCGACGCTTGAGGTTGCGATGCATCCACTCAATGGAGTCGGCGTACAGATTTGGCGTGGTCATTTCAACTGTGGCTGGCAAGTTGATGATGACCTTGCGATCGGGCGTGGGACCCCACACATCGGTGACGGCGTTGCAGACGTCGACTGCGAACTCCAGTTCAGTGCCGGTGAAGGACTCCGGTGAATACTCGAAGTAGACCTCAGTCTCGTCCTTGATCTGCTCGGCATACTTCTGAACCAACTGGGCCCCATGCACGGCGATATCCATGATGCCGGCCTTGTCCAGACCAAACACCACGCGACGCTGCAAGGTCGAAGTCGAGTTGTAGACATGCACCACTGCCTGCTTGGCGCCGCGGATGGACTCGAAAGTGCGCTCGATCAGGCTTTCGCGTGACTGCACGAGCACCTGGATAGTCACATCGTCTGGGATCAGATCGTCATCGATGAGCTGGCGCACAAAGTCGAAGTCGGTCTGTGAAGCTGAGGGAAAGCCGACTTCGATCTCCTTGTAGCCCATCTCGACCAGCAGCTTGAACATGCGCAGCTTGCGGGCCGGAGTCATCGGGTCGATGAGGGCCTGATTGCCATCTCGCAGATCCACGGCGCACCAGCGAGGTGCTTTCTGGATCCGCACCTGCGGCCAAGTACGGTCCGGCAGTGATGGGGGAGTGAAGGGGATGTACCGGGTGTACGGCATTCCCGAAGGCTGTTGTGTGTCGGGTGATTGAAATGTCATCGCGGGCTCCTAGCTGATTCGAATGGCCTACCGGCAAACGCGAATCCCGCGACGAGGGGCCGGTTGGTCAGGCCTCGTCGCGGCAGCGAAGGAGCAGCGCGCGGTTCATAGACTTCAAAGGATAGCAGGGCTGGGCCTTCAGTAGAGTTCTGCCTCATGTCTACGACTCTGAATCTGGCACTCATCCCCGGCGATGGCATTGGCACTGAAGTGGTGGCCGAGGCCATGAAGGTTCTTCACGCAGTTGCGCCAGCGGCCGGAATTGCCGTTCAGACCACTGAGTACGACCTTGGCGCTCGCCGCTACAACAGCACCGGCGAACTGCTGCCTGAAAGCGTCGTGCAGGAGCTGCGTGGCTTTGACGCGATCCTGCTTGGAGCCATTGGCGACCCTTCAGTGAAGCCCGGGATTCTCGAGCGTGGAGTGCTGCTCCCGTTGCGTTTCATCCTGGATCATCACGTGAACTTGCGACCAGTTCGCCTGTACCCAGGGGTCGTTGGTCCACTTGCGGGCAAGACGACCAAGGACATTGACTTCGTCGTCTGCCGCGAGGGCACGGAAGGTCCCTATGTGGGTGCCGGGGGAGTCCTTCGTGAGAACACTCCGCACGAAGTGTCCACAGAGGTCAGCCTCAACACCTATTTCGGCGCTGTGCGCATCATCCGCGATGCCTTTGAACGAGCCACCAAGCGTCGAAACAAGGTGACGCTGGTCCACAAGACCAATGTGCTCGTCTACGCGGGCAACACCTGGACTCGCGCCTTCAACGAAGTTGCAGTCGACTATCCCGGGGTGGAGACCGACTACTGCCTCGTGGATGCCGCGGCGATGTTCTTCCTCACCCAGCCTGAACGATTCGACGTGGTGGTGACAGACAACCTGTTCGGCGACATCCTCACTGATATTGGTGCGGCAATTGTTGGCGGTATCGGACTCGCGGCCAGCGGCAACATTGACCCAACGCGCACGAATCCGAGCATGTTTGAACCCGTGCATGGCTCCGCACCCGATATCGCAGGGCAAGGCAAGGCTGATCCAACCGCGACAGTGCTGTCACTTGCGATGCTGCTGGATCATGTTGGCTACACCGATGCGGCAGTGTGGGTGGAGTCGGCCGTCTCAGATGATCTGGCTTCTCGTGGGGCCAGTGAACGATCAACTTCGCAGATCGGCGATGCCCTGGCAGCCGCAGCAGCAGCCAAGGCGATCTAGGGCCTGATCGCCGGTAGCCTTGAGTTCTTTGTTGATAGGAGTTGCATGACGACCACCAGCCAGCAGGTGGCCACGGGCACGTGGCCTATCGCGCTGAAGCCGACCGAGCATCCGCTGCCCAATGTTCAGCGCGATGCAATCTTGGCTGACCCTGGATTTGGTCGCTTCTTCACTGATCACATGGTCTCGGCCCGCTGGAGCGTGGATTCTGGCTGGCACGATGCCGAGCTGATCCCCTATGGGCCTTTGAGCCTTGACCCCGCCACAAACTTCATGCATTACGGCCAGGCCATCTTTGAAGGACTCAAGGCCTACAAGCATGCCGACGGCAGCATCAAGACCTTCCGGCCGGTGGCCAATGCTGAGCGCTTCCAACGTTCGGCTCGTCGCTTGGCCATGGCCGAACTGCCAACCGAGCTGTTCATCTCGTCGGTCGAGGCTTTGGTGGGGCAGGACCGTGCTTGGGTTCCTGATGGGGAAGACCAGTCCCTCTATTTGCGCCCGTTCATGATTGCCACCGAAGTTGGCCTTGGCGTGCGTCCGGCGAATGCCTACCAGTACTTGCTCATTGCTTCTCCTGCTGGCGCCTACTTTCCACAGGGAGTCAAGCCAGTGAGCGTGTGGATTTCAGAGGACTACGTGCGCGCGGCTCCAGGAGGCACAGGCGAAGCCAAGTGTGCCGGCAACTACGCAGCATCGCTGATCGCCCAGGCCGAGGCCGCAGCTGAAGGGTGCGAGCAGGTGGTGTGGCTGGATGCCGTCGAGCGGAAGTGGATTGAAGAGATGGGCGGCATGAATCTGTACTTCGTGTACGGCCAGGGTCCAAGTGCCCGACTCGTCACTCCCTCGTTGACCGGATCGCTGCTGCCAGGCATCACGCGCGACTCACTGCTGACCGTGGCAAACGACCTTGGCTATGCATCTGAAGAAGGCCAGATCAGCGTCGATGAATGGCGTCAGGGGGTTGAATCCGGCGCGATCTCAGAAGTCTTTGCATGCGGTACGGCTGCGGTGATCACGCCCGTAGGCACGGTGAAGAGCCGCAAGTACTTCTCCTTTGACATCAATGGAGGCCAGCCTGGTCCCATCACCACACAGTTGCGGGCGGCCTTGCTTGATATCCAAACTGGCATGGCCCCAGACACCCACGGCTGGATGCACACCGTCTGCTGAATTGCAGCAGGCATTCCCTCCGGGTGCGGCGTATGGCATGATTGCCGCATGCTGCACCACGGCATCATCATTAACTAGCGCGTTGATACCCATCAACGCGCTGCCTCTCGCACCCTGCGGGGGGTTTTTTCGTTGATGGAGCCAATTCGCTCAACCTGATAGGAACGCACCATGACACGCTCCGACGCCTTCCATGTCTATGACACCACTCTGCGCGATGGCGCTCAGCGTGAGGGCATCTCGTACTCAGTGAATGACAAGCTCGCAGTTGCGCGCTTGCTTGACGACTACGGCGTCGGCTTCATTGAAGGCGGCTGGCCGGGGGCGTTGCCCAAGGACACAGAGTTCTTTGAGCGTGCGCGTGCCGAGCTCGACCTCA
>JAUSQD010000073.1 GCA_030652695.1 Actinomycetota bacterium | reverse complement strand
CGCACGAATGGACGAAGGCGCAGCAGAACAGCGGGACGTGGTGTTGATCGCCGACGATGCTCAGGTGCTGCGCTTTGCCGCCACTGCTGTGCGTCCAACCGGGCGAGCGGCCGGGGCGATGGCGGGGATCAAGCTGTCCCCCGGCGCTGCGCTGATCGGAGCCTTCGCAGTTGATCGTGCTCGAGCGGCAGTGCTGGTCACGATCGCTGGTTCGTCTGCTGCCTTGCCTGGCACGGATGCAGGCACGATCAAGGTCAGCGATCTCAGCGAGATCCCGCCCAAGGGGCGCGGCACAGGTGGAGTCCGCAGTCACAAGTTCCGATCAGGTGAGGATGCCCTGCTGCTGGGCTGGGCCGGCACTGCTCCAGCGCGGGCGGCGAGCGCTTCCGGTGTCCCCGTGGATCTGCCTTCGACTCTGGCCCGGCGCGACGCGACAGGCACGCCCGGTAGCCTGCCGGTCGCCGCACTAGGAGGACCGCTATGACACTTGCCTGCTCTGCCCAATCGTTGGCAGTCCAAGAGCCATTGGCAGGCACGGCTCCAGTCGTCTCCTGCTACATCGTGATCGAGCAGCCCGGTGCCTGGGGCCGCGAAGCGCTCCTGGAAAGCAAATTCCCCCTCGAATTGGGCAAGAAGCTGCTGGGCAAGACCATGGGCACTCATGTGAAGTTCCTGCTCGCCAGGCATGCCGACCGCTTGGAGCGTGATGGCAACACTGATCACCATGTCTGGATCTCACACACCGCTCCTGGCCTGCGAGGCATGCGCCATGGAGTCGTCACTGATCTCAATGTGATCGCCGACTGGGATTTCCAAGCGATCTCCGAAGGCAATCTGCCCCCGTTTGGTCAGTCCCGGACAGCTCCCGTCACCTTTGTGTGCACCCACGGAGCCCGTGACGCCTGCTGCGCACTGCTCGGACGCTCGGTCTACGAGGACCTGCTTGCCTCAGTGCCACCAGAGCAGCGGGCCTCCGTGTGGGAGGTCAGCCATATTGGTGGACATCGCTTTGCCCCCACCATGCTTTCCCTGCCCAGTGGTTCGGTGCACGGACGACTGGATGCCGCGGCCGCGATCGAAATGCATGCCGAAGCTGCGCAAGGCCGCGTCCTGCTGGCCGGCTTCCGTGGACGAAGCGCCTACCCGGCGCCGCTGCAGGTCGCTGGCATCGCGGTGCGCAATGAGTTTGACGTGCGCGAGCAGGATGCACTTGACGTCCTTCGCGTGGTCAAGGACAAGGCTGTGCCGGCACCCACCAGCGTCGTCTTTGTCGATGACCAGATGGAAACCGAAGTCCGACACATTGACGGTCGCACTTGGCGGGTCACCGTGCAAAGGGCCCAGCTGCCGGGAATGCGCGCGGAGTCGTGCACCAAGCTTCCCGAGTCGATCTTCGTGTGGAATGTGCGCGAGCTCAAGCAAACGGCCAACTGGCTTCGCTGACTACGCCTGCTCTGCAATAGCGAGCATGGTTGCGCGATCTGCAATGGTCACGCGTTCGATTCCGAACTCCTGACCCAGCGCGCGTTCGGCTTGGTCGATAGCCCGCCATCCAGCCGTGCTGACAGGCACCACGCCCTTGGAGGCCAGGAAGCCCTCAAGGTCGCCGCCACTTGACGCGGACACAAACCCAGCATCAGCATCGGCGAAAAGCTGATGGACGGTGGCCACGGCATCCTTCTTGTTTGTGCCGATGATGCCCGAAGGCCCGCGCTTCACCCAGCCAGCGGTGTAGAGCCCATGCGTGACGCGACCTTCAGCGTGCACGACTGTTCCGGTTGACTCGTCAAAGGGCACACCGGGCAGACCCACACCGCGATAGCCGATGCTTCGCACGATGAATTCCGCTGGGATATCCAAGAGTTCACCAGTGCCGCTGATCTGGCCGCCGGCATCGAAGTGAGTGCGTTCAACCACCATTGCCTCAGCTGAGCCATTGCCCTTCACTTCGATGGGACGTGCCATGAAGTGGAAGTGCAGGGTCTTGCCTGTGGGCTCTGGGCGTTCCATCCATCCGCGAATGACATCCAAGTTTCGGGCAACTCCACGATCACCAGTGCTCCAGCCGGTTTCTTCATCCAGGCCGTGGCGATCGATGGAGACTCCAGTCGCTTCAAGCTCACCCAGCTCCTTGAGTTCCTTGTTGGTAAAGGTTGCCTGCGCTGGTCCACGACGCCCGACGATGTGAATGTCGGTGATGGCCGCACTGGCCAAAGTTGCACGCACATGCGCCGGCATGTCGGTGGTGCTCAATTCTTCAGGAGTCTTGGCAAGGACTCTCGCAACATCAACGGCGACATTGCCCAAGCCGACCACCACAGCGTGCTTGACCGTGGGTAACCAGGATTCGAAGAAGGCACGATCAGCATCAGGATGCCCGCAGTACCAGGCAACGAAATCGGTCGCCCCAACACAACCACGCAGCTCTTCGCCGGGGACTCCCATATGTCGATCTGAGGAGGAGCCGTAGGTGAGGATCACGGCGTCATACAGCTCTTGCAGTTCATGCACATGCACATCAACGCCGACGGTGATGTTGCCCAGGAAGCGAACCCCCGGCTGATCCCAAATGCGATCCAAGGTGTCACGCACTGAACGAATGCTGAAGTGGTCAGGAGCAACGCCATAGCGAACCAGGCCAAAGGGAGCAGGGAGCCGGTCGATCACATCGACGCTTGCCCGGCCTGATTCGGCCAGAGCCGCAGCGGCGTACATGCCCGCTGGACCAGATCCCACGACGGCAATGCGCAGTGGTTGCTGCATGAAGGTCCCCTGTCAGTTCGATACGGTGCGAGTCTCAATCGATCAGGGAGACTACATGCCCTTCATTCAGGTGACGATGCTCGAAGGCCGGACTGCCGAGCAGAAGCAGGAACTGATGCGCAAGCTGAACAGCGCCACAGCTGAGGTGCTCGGGGGCGACCCCAACCGGATTCGCATCGCTCTCTATGAAGTCAGCGGCGACGATTGGGGCATCGGTGGGGAATCCTTCAACACCCTGCAAGCAGGCAACTAGGCAGCCTTGGGGATGAGTCGTCCCGTATGCACGTCGTAGATCGCGCCACCCACTACGAGTCCCTCTGGCAGCAGCGGATGCGACCTGATCCGCAAGAGATCGGTGATCAGCGCTGATTCCTGATTGTCCACAGTGCGGAACTCCACACTGCGGGTGTCGACGCCAAAATCGCGCTCAATGGCCTCGTGGATTTGCGATTCAGTCGCGCTTGCCATTCGGCAGTCGGTATGCGGCATGACGAGCACTCGGTTCACACCCAGCAAGTACGTCGCCAGAATCAGGGTGCGCAGCACGTCATCGGTCACGCGAGCGCCGGCATTTCGCAGGATTTTCACATCACCGGCAGACATCCCCAACAGGCCAAGTGGATTCACCCGCGAATCCATGCACGTGATCACTGCGAGCCCTTTTGCTGCGCGAC
>JAUSQD010000070.1 GCA_030652695.1 Actinomycetota bacterium | reverse complement strand
TCATCGTGCGCTGCGCGACCTGAATCCCACGGTGATTGCCATGTATGCACCAACGCGAGCACAGATCGATCGGTACTACGCATCGGTGCCAGCGTGGTTTGGCCCCACTCCCTTGGAATGCACATCGGTGCCGTACCTCGGGATCGGCTCCCCGGACGCTCATCTGTGTCTGACTCGAATCACGGTTCAGTAAGCAGGTGTCAGCAACCACTACCGACTGGCGATGAACAGCGGGGCAACATCGATCAGCCGCCGGGCGGTGCGTGTGCCCTTGCGCAGGTGGTGCACCAGCCACGAGGCAGCCCCCGAGTTCTGAGCCGCCGTGTTCAAGCCGACTTGCTGCGTATCGGAGAGTCGATAGTCGATGACGACAGTCGGGTCGACGACGAGCAGACCATGGGCCGCTGCCCACAGACTCCACCATCGATCATGCAGCCAGCCGTCTGGAACCTTGAGCTCGTGAAATGCGGCAGGACGCAAAGCGCATGCACTGCCCGTGGCAACAGAATGCCGAAGCACATAGCCGAACTGCTGACTGGATCGCCACGACTCAAACTCAGCCGGAACCGGGAAGACATCACTCAGAGTTCTCAAGCGCCCGGCATCAGGCCCGTCGATGATCTGGCCATCAGAGGCTACGAGTGCAGCGGCGGGGTGCGTCATGAGTGTCTGCAGCTGACTGCTCACCCGTTGGCGATGCCAGATGTCATCGTGGTCACCGAGAAATACGAACTCGGATTCAGCCTGTTGGATTCCCTGCACAAAATTGGCAGCAATGCGCGTGTGCACATCGCTTGAGTCAGAGCTGCTCAGCAGAACTTCCACCGCCCGCGATGCTGAGAGCTCGCGGATGATCTCCAGGGTGGCATCCGATGAATGGTCATCGACGATCACGATTCGATCAACTGATGTCTCCTGATTGAACACACTGACGAGGGTCTCGTTGATCCAGCCGGAGGAGTTGTGCGTGACGAGCACAGCTGCAGTGGTCATGAGCGGCTTGCAGCCAATCGAGCAATCATGGACTCGTACTTGTCGACGATTGTCTCCCACTGATACTCATCAGCAATGCGCTGCTGACTTTTGACTCTGAGCTCGGTCAGTGTCTGTTCTTCCTGGCCATCCGCGATGCGATCAATAATGGCTGTGAGTTCCGGGGCATCCGACCAGAACAGTGCCTGATCGTCGGTTACCTCTCGGTTGAACTCAACGTCGTAGGCAAGCACGGCCGCACCAGCACCCATCGCTCTGAGCAGGCTTGGATTGGTGCCGCCAACGCTGTGTCCGTGGATGTAGGTGGTGGCATGCCCATACAGCTGATCAAGGAGTTCCTGGTCGTAGATGCCACCAGCCATGGTGATGCGCGCATCACCAGCTGCTGCTTGCCGCACATTGTCGACATACGACTGTGAATAGGGCGCGCTGCCAACCACGACCAAGCGCTTGCTCTCGGTGCTGGATCTGAAAGCGTGTACTGCTTCCAGGACATGATTCTCTGGCTCGAGCCGCGCAACAATGAGGTGATATTCGCCCGCCTTGAGATCAAGTTCAGCCAAGCGATCAGCCGGCGGATTGATCACTGCAGCGCCGTAGGCAATCACTGCGCACTCACGCCCGTACTTTCGCTGCACATGATCAGCAATGGCCTGAGCGTCGGCGATGACTTCCTGCCCCCAGCGAACCGATGCATCCTCGGCCCATCGGTAGTAGCGCGCGCCAGCGCCACGCCACTTCTCGCGCTTTGACTCAAGCCCGTCAAGATGGATGGCACTGGGAATTCCGGCCATGTTGAGTGGCTTCAGCATTGGGGCGTTGCCTGCATTCAGGAGCAACACCACATCTGGACGGTCCTTGATCACTGCGTGAACCGTGCTCAGTGCAGTATGCGAAAGAGTCTCGGTGAAGCGGTGTCGCAAGGCCGGAAGGTTCACCAGATGCATGCCCAGATAGTCGTGCATCTTCTGCCCAGGGTTGCGGCAGTAGACCGTGACCTCATAGCCGCGCTGCACGAGGCGCTTGCCGATCTCTTCAACTGCAGTCTCAAATCCGCCATACTTCGCAGGCACCCCTCGGGTGCCAAGAATGGCGATTCGCATTGGCTCAATCTACTTGGCGGCATGATCCCAAGGAGCCCTTGAACATCGCCAGTCCGATAGCCTCGCTGCGTGCAGGCCACCCCGCTCAGTATCGAAGGCGCATGGTCCTTCACCCCCGTGCTTCGCCCTGACGATCGCGGAGTTTTTCTGGAGTCCTTCAAGCAGAATGTGCTGACTGAAACCATCGGACATCCCCTGGATTTGCAGCAGATGAACATCTCTGTCTCCAAGAAGGGCACGGTTCGCGGAGTCCACTTCGCTCAGGTTGCGCCCGGCCAGGCAAAGTACGTGCAGTGCTTTTCCGGCCGAATCCTGGACGTCGTCGTCGACATTCGAGTCGGCTCTCCCACCTTTGGGCAGTGGGATGCGATTGAGCTCGATGACCAGACGCGCACCAGTGTGTACATCGCCGAGGGACTCGGACACGCCTTCTGTGCGCTGAGTGACTCGGTGACCATCGGCTACCTCTGCTCGCAGCCCTATGCACCTGGCCGTGAGTTCGGCATCAATCCACTGGACCCGGCATTGGGTCTGCCATGGCCCGAAGGTCAAGACTCGGTGCTCTCGCCAAAGGATGCCCAGGCGCCGAGCCTGGCCCAAGCCGGCGAAGCAGGACTTCTGCCCGACTATGCCCAATGCCTCACCTTCATTGCCGGGTTGAGCTAGGCAATCGCACCTGTGGGATTGAGGTTCACGCCTTCGATCGTGCGCTTGTCCAGTTTGAATCCAGGACCACTTGGCACTGCTCCGGCCCACCAGGCCAAGGCAGTCTGCATCAGCGCGTACTCCTCTTTGCCCAGCGCATAGGAATCCTCAAGATTGCCTGCCGCATAAATGCGGCCGGAGTTGTAGCGCTGCTGCATGCCACGGGTATCTCGCGCGTGATCGGCCAGGTACTTCGCGGCATTGGTGTCAGGTGCTGAGTAAAGCGCTGCAAAGGAGTCAACTCCTGTGAATGTGGCAGGACGTCGGGTGCCCCATGAGACGCCTTGTGGGTAGTAGATCTGCCCCCCGGGCTTGTAGACGATGCCACCAGGGGCGGCGTAAGGCGGCGAGGGGAAGTCCACCACGGCAAGTGATCGATAGACGATGTCGGAGTTCAAGAACACGGCTTCAGGCACACTCAATCCCGCAACGCGGAGCATGCTTGCGCTCCACCAGAGATTCTGAACATTCTGCTGGTAGTCGGGATTGATGATGTTGTGATTGGTGATCGTGCCGTCCTCATTGGCATTGGTCCCCGGAAGTGCCTGCGAAATATTGATGCCATTGACTTTGACATTGTTGGTCAGATCGCTTGGGCGCGCGAAGGCGGCGATGGAGAAACCAACCAGAGCTCTTCGCCACTTGCCTGCCTTTTTGGAATCCGAGGCCATCGCCAGCGCCAGAGCAGGAGCAGTGAGATCCCACGAGACCTCGTCGGACTTCGAATTGCCAGGTGACAGTTCCTTGCCTTCGCGATCGCGGTAGTAGTGCGGACCGCGGGCGGCAACTGCATCGGCTTCCGAGACCACCATTGCCGCTACATAGCCACGCTCCTGCCTGCTCAAATACGGCCAGAGCAGCCAGCCGGCCTGACCAGCGGTACTCGCCCACAGTGCGGACTGCCAGGTGGTGCCCCAACCACCTGGAGTAACGGAGGCGTGCTGACAGGCGATGGAGCGAATCTGCCACTTGGCGTAGGCGAGCAACTGGGCGCGGGAGATGTTCTGCACTCGTTGCCAGTTGGTCGTGGTGAGCATGATCGCGGCAGCTAAGGCCACGTTTGCCGACCGACGAACCGACTCCTCGATGGTTCTGTGCATGCTGATGACGTCGTAGTAGGCGTAGGGCGTCTGCGGGCCTAGTCGTTTCGTGAGGTCATTGGTGACGGAGAATCGAAGCCCGTCCTGCACTGTTGCCAGAATCTCTGGCATTCCCTGCTTCTTGGCATTGCCACGCAACTTCGCAGGAGCACTCACGCGAGATCCCAGAGCGAGCGCTCGACGCTCCGCGCTTGGCGTGGCAGTGGGGCACGACTGAGGTCCCGTGGCTCGCGTTGCCACCAACGGCGTGAAGCCGCTTGGCACTGGAAAGACAACGGTGACTGTGGAGCTCAGCCTTCGCAAAGACTTGCTCAGCAACCATGAGGTGGCATCTCTCACCACTCCCGGTGTGTCCTTTCCGTCGGCATTCCAATCTCCCACTACTGGCACATCGGTGGGAAGTCCGAATGGAAAGCTGACGATGCCCAAGGTGCCTTCTGGCTGCAGCTCAAGGGTTGCTCCCGGATCCAGTTTGAGGTCCTTCTTCTTGGAAACCCCTGGGACTCGAAGAATCCACGTGCCACTGCGCACAACCCCCAGGTCGTCCACCCCGTCGCCATTCCAGTCGCCGACCACAGGCAGGTCTCCCGCTTGACCAAATGCCGTGGTCTGAGTTTTGCCGCCACTGAGCTGCCACACCCACGTGCCTGAGCGAAAGAAGCCGACATCTGGCAGACGATCCTGATTGAGATTGCCGACAATCGGCACATCACCTGCCTGTCCTGGAAAGTTTGCAAAGGCCTTCCACTGCGGTGTCTTGCCAATCACCACATCAGTGGCGTACCACACACCCGAGTCGTAACGGCCCGGAGTGGCGATGCCATCACCATTCCAGTCAGCCATCAAGGGGGTCCCGCCGGACGTGGACGCTGTCGAAGTAATCGAGGCTGCCTGCATGCGCGGACCCGAGCCAACAATGAACTGACCAGTGGCCAGATTGGCCACTGCTGGAACCGCCACAGGGTTTGGGCGAGCGCTGTACTTGCCGACGTCTGCGACTTTCGGCAGCGCTGGAGCCGGCAGGATCTTCACCTTGGTCACTGCATCGCTTGGCATCGTGGTGACGACCAGCGACGCAGCCACCACCGCAATGCCAATGAGTCGAGGACCGCGCCCACCGGCGCGAACACTGCTGCGCTTCATGGCAGTGAGCACTCCTGGCACAGCAGCGAGGATCGCATCGGAACCTTCACCAAGGTCACCTGGTTTGGCAATGAAGATTGCAATGCGGCCAATGACTGACCCGAAACCGTGCGGAACCAGTAGATGGCCGCGCGCATGTCAGGGTTCGCGGCGAGTGCATCGAACACATAGCTCTGGGCATCCTGCTCATATGGAAATGGCGGCAGACTCAAGTAGAAGGTCTGCTGCGCCTTGCTCATGACACCCGTCAGACTTGCAAGCCAAAGATTGGGAAGAGTCCCAGAGCCGTCCCAGAGCAGCGGCATGTCATTGGGGTACGGCTTGGCGGCCGTTGCGGCGCTCACAATCGCTTCACCCACAAGTGAGTTGTCGACACTGGCAGCACGCTTAGCGCCGGCCGCAATGCCTGGAGCCGCGCTGAATCCGTCCGTGAACTCCTTCGGAGTCACGCCCACATAGCCGAACGCAACCACTGCCAGCAGTCCGGCTACAAGCGACATCACCACAGCCTCAAAACGGGAGCGCGCGAGGTAGGCCAGAGTGACGATGAGAGCCAGCGCTGCGATCGCCGCATAAATGGGAGCGGCAACAAGCAGGATGGCGTTCAAGGTTTTCAACACGTAGTAGCTGTTGATTGCAGAGAGTTCGGCGCCCCTGGCTCCAAGAACTGCCAGTGCAAGAAAGGGCAGAATGCCAATTGCCGGCCCAGCAACAGCCACGCCCAAGGGGATGATTCGCCGGCGAAAGAGCAGCAAGGCAATCAGGGCGACCACCACGGGTGAGGCAAGTGCCAAGCCGACATTGAACGGCACCATGCCGGTGCCGACCGCACCAAGATCCTGAGTAAAGGTGCCGACATCAGAACCGGATACATTGACGATTGCCTTGGTCTGGATGTAACTCGTGCCTGCCACCAGCAGGACCGTTGCGGCCGCCCACACAATGCCAAGCCACCGTTTGCGTTGCGACAGTGCAAAGAAGACCACCAAGCCGGCGGGAGCAACACCGAGGACCAAAGGGGTCCAGAGCCCAATGACTGCAAGAGATCCCAGTGGAACCAGCAGCCAGCCAATCTGACGGGCACTGTTGAAACTGCGAGACGCGAAGTAGGCAGTGGCTGCGGTGATCGTCACACCCATGACGAAGTTGGTGAAGCCCGCATTGAACAGGGCGGTTGGGCTCCCAAGCAGCGCGAAGGCAGCGAATGCAAGCACCGCAACCGGTGCTGCAGCTCTCTTGAGCCACACGTGGTCAGGTGCCAGTGTGCTGGCAAGTCTTTTGGCCACATCGCTGGCAATCCACGACAGCGCACCGAGGCAGAGAGCGAAACTGATCGCCGTCCATTGCACAAATGGCCAAAGCAGATCCAGACGAGCAAGTCCGGCACCACTGGATGCCAGCGTGAGCAAGGACCAGATCGTGGTGTGCAGCGAGGGGTACCACTGGTTCCAGGCCAGACCACCGTCAAGGGTTGGCCAATTGGTCGCACCGACCTCATAGGTGTTGGCAAAAGGCACGAAGTGACCCTGGTTGTCCCATCCGGTGAAGAACAGCCCACTGACGATCTGATCAGCACTGGCGCCGAAATATGCACTCATCAGCCACAGCGCGCTGACGACGACAAGCGCGGCTACACACCAATCGGCTGTTTTGGGTCTCGGCACAGTCGCGTAGGTCTTGAACCGCGGAACCAAGCGCAGGACAACGGCGATGATCAGCACAATTGACAGCCCAAGACGTGCGCTGGCTTCAGTGACCGGGATCTGGCTCCCGCGCGGAATGGCCAGTGCCACGACCCCGGAGATGACGATGGCAGAGATGATGGCTCGTTCAGTGATCGTGCGGCCCCACGGCGGTGCGATCGCCAACAGCGCCAGAGCGCCGAGGATGCCCAACGGCGGCAAGAGCCAGATGAATGCGACGGCCAGGGCTGTGGCACCGATCAGCACTTGATTCGTACGAGTCATCAACTGACCTTCTGCAGCCCGATGACCACATTCACCGGCGCGTTCTGCACAGCGCTGACTTCCGCTGTGCGTCCCGTGACCACCATGCCTTCAGTTTCAACTGGCGCCCAGCCTGATGGTGCTGTGACACGCACGGTGATCGTGGAAGCCTTGAACAGCGACTGCGGATCGGCAAGCAGGGTGTAGGTCAACGAACCATTCGCGCTGAAGGTTCCAGCTGGCAGGTCATAGCTTTGCGAAACCGTTGACGACTGCCCCGGGCCAGTCCAGCCAACAACGCGAACCAGCTTCTGATTGAAACCGTCATCGGAGTAGCCATTGCCGTATTGCTGGTGATTCTTGAACGGACGAACCGCGAAGCCCGCTGGGTAGTTCGTCTGCATATTCTGCGCTGCATTGGGCACATACATGATGTACGCAGCCTTCAACCAACTCGTCTCATAGCCGATGCGCTCCGGTGGACCTTCTGGTCGATCAGCCGGCGTGGCATTGGTGAGGATGACGTCTTGAGTCACCCGCGCCGAACCATCAGCGTTGATCGCCGCGTTGACGACCACACTGCGCTCTTGGAAGACGTCAACCTTGCTCTGATTTCCGTTCTGGGTGTAGACCGCCGACCAATCGCCCTGGGCAGGTGCCACCACAGCGCCGCCAGCTCCACTCTTGACGACTATGGATTCGAAGTCAGGGTTCAACATCCACACCTGGAAGTGACGGCCGGGCGCAGTCTGGGCCATCGCCTTCGCCGCGGTCACCAGCTCGTCGCCAGAGAGCAACTTCGTCAACAGCAGATCAAGCAGCTCCTGATTGGCCTTCTGGCGCTTGACTGCTTCATCCTGTCCGAACTTGGCATAGGCGTCGATCAGCAGAATCTGCCCGAGCTTGTCTCCGGTGACCTCTCCATAGACAGGCGATTGAATCGGTCCCATCGCATTGAGCACAGAGCCGATGGCCGTGAGATCAACCGTGATGATGCCGTCGACAGCTGGATACTGACCCCCTTGCCAAGCGCCATCCATTTCACGCGCGCTGATCAGCATGGATGGATGGGTGTTGGTGACCACCATCGGTGCATCGCGAGGGTTGATGTCAAAGAAGGGGTTGGCGGCAGGACCCCACCATTGCACTGGCGCGTTCAATGGTGGAAAGAGCTCGGTACTTGTCTGACCCTTAATCGGGATGGTGATGCGACCCTGATCGAATTCAACAAGGATCAACGTCAGTGGTGCTCCGCCCGAAGCACGCATCTCTGCCTGATTTCCGATCGCAATCAAGTAGCGCTTTGGACCGTTGGCTCCAAGAGCATCCGGCAACTGTGGCGCCAAATCGACCAGTGCCTTCATTGCCTCCTGCAGTGGAGCAATCTCCTTCAGTGCCCTTGCCTGGATGGAGGCCAGGGGTCCTGACAGCGGGCCGTTGGCCTGGAGCGATTCAAGAATTGCGGAGGTGCTCGTGATGCCCACGTCAATGGACTTCACACGTGGAGGAAGTTTGCGCAGCGCATCAACATCGATCGCGCCGTCGTTGAAGATCTTCTCGGCGCCTGACTGGCCGGAAAGATCGCCGAACAAGGTAAGCATGTCGCCGGTGCTGACCGTGATGTTCTCACTGGCCGTGGCAAGCCGCTCCCAGTTCGAGACGGCCGCACCCAGGCCCGGGATCCAGCTCAACACCGTCATATTCGGTCCATGTGCTGACGCTGTCACGCGATTGGCTGCCGTTTGCACCTCGGCGAAGTCTGCTTGAGCCGCCTCGTACTCACCATCGGTGATCTGGCTCGCTGCACCCGTCAAACTGGTCTGCAGACTGCGAGCCCCTGTCATCAGGGAGAACAGCGAATTGAAGGTGGACACCTGCAGCCACACGACAAAGGCTCCAAGGCCAATCCCGAGTCCAATGCCCAGCGCGATGCGTGGAGAGACCCGAGACACTTAGGGAGTATAGATAACGCCTTTGATTTCTGTGGAGGACGATTTTCTAGTACGCGCCGTCTCCGACGAGAACCGCCTTCACTGTCTTGGCCACGATGACCAGATCAAGTGCGGGCGACCAGTGCTCGACATAGTCAAGGTCAAGTCGCATCCGCTCATCCCAGTCCACATCCTTGCGACCTGATACCTGCCAGAGGCCAGTCAGACCGGGCTTGGTCAGGTGGCGGCGATGATCAGCGTCGCCAAGCAATGGCAGTTCATCGACGAGTACCGGTCGTGGGCCAACCATTGACATCGTTCCGCCGAGCACATTGACGACCTGAGGCATCTCGTCTATTGACCAGCGGCGAAGAAAGCGCCCAAATGGAGTGATGCGGGGATCTCTGCGATAGCGCGCAGTGATGCTTGCGTCGGGCGTGCCGATGACCTCATCACGCCGCTCGTCGGCTCCGACATACATGGTGCGGAACTTGGCAACTTGAATGAGCTCGCCTCCGCGACCCACCCGTTCCTGGAAGTAGAACATCGGTCCGCGACTTGTCAGTTTCACACCAATGGCTGCAACGATCATGAAGGGCAGGAACAAGATGAACAGGACGACAGCAAACAACAGATCAAAGGATCGCTTGATCGCTCGTTTTGGTCCGGTCAGATGCGGCTCATCAAGGTGGAGCAAGGGCAAGTCAGCGGCCATACGCATGGTGACCCGCGGACCAGCCACATCGCCCACAGCCGGAGCAACCAGAAGATCCACGCGTGGTCCTTCCAGGCGCCACGCCAAACGTTGCACCACCTTTGCCCCGATGGCAGGGGAGCCTGCAATGGCGACAGTGTCTGCGTCCTCCAGAGCAATGACTGCCATCACTTCATCAAGCCAGTCATCCAGATCATCTTCAGAAATATCAAAGGCTGGCTCTTCAAGATCGTCGACGACGGTGAATCCCGCAACGGGATCGCGATCAAGCATGTCGACAATCTCAGACTTCTGAGGTTCAGCGCCGATCACCACAGTGCGGTGAAGGAAGTGTCCGTAGCGGCGCTCATGACGCAGCCAGGAGCGAAGAACCCAGCGCACTACGAGCAGCAGAAGCAGACCAGTGGTGAATGTGATGAGCACAAAGCCGCGAGACAAGTCGAGTTTGAACGCGAAGACGACGATGGCCACCGCACCGAAGACCGTGGCGGTTGCCGACACCACCCTCTTGAATTCTTCAGAACCGACTCCCAGGACCCGCGTGTCATAGGCGCCGCGCAGGACCATCACCGCCATCCAGGCGATGACGACGATCACCACAAGAGAGACATACGTGGGGTTGTTGATTTCGACATTGAAGGGGATTGCCCACCTCAAGGTGAAGCCGACAACGCCGGCAACAGTGATGGCGATGAAATCCCAGATCACTGCCCGCGTTGCGTAGACCCGAAGTGGATCGCGCCGAAGATGCGGACGATCACGACGGTTGTGCGCTGACGACCAGCCGATGCGAGCGGGGGTGCGCAGATGGCTGGTGGCGTCGGAAGGCATCGAGCCGTCCTGCGTCACCTCGTGAGTCATCTGTCCTCCGGTGTCAAGGTTAACAGCGGGCGGCTGCTGAACTGATTCCTGAACCGCGTTGCCTAGGCCTGGAGATAGATGCGAACAGGGACCTCAGTGAGGGTCAGTGCCGATCCCGCTGGCACCTGTGAGCACTTGGCTGCTGGATCACAGACCAGGGTGCTGCCCTCAGGAGCGGTGAACGGCGCCGTCCCAGTGTTCGCCCAGGCCACGATCGACTTCTGGCCTGCGCGAGTGAAGTTGCACGTCACGGTGTTGCCGTCCTCCGTGCATCCTTCGAAGCTGGAGCCGATGACCCAGTTGTCCACCGCGAAGAATCCCTGCTCAGCTGGCGAACCCGGGTAGGCCTGAATACCCAGCAGGGCATACGGCTTCTGAGTCCAGATGTACCAGTACGAGCGCTCAATGCCGTAGCGGAGGTTGTCGATGTAGGTGCGCACCACCCAGCCAGCAGCCTTCAGTCCGGTGATCCGCTGCTTTGGCAGGACTCCTGGCCCGGCCAGTCCGTAGTTCAACTCGGTATCCCACACAGGCAGGTCAGCAGGTGCACCCGCGGCAGTGACGGCCTCCTTGGCCATCGCAATCAGCTTGCCACGGGCTACTGGGTCACCATCGGCCTTGGGATAGGTGTGCAAGGCAAGCACATCGATGGGCCAGTCAAGCTTGGCAAGCTCAGTCAGATAGGCGGAGAAGAAGCGATCGAAGGCCGACTGCAGACGCAACGCAGGTGAAGCCGACACGATCGTTGCCTCAGGGTCGCCTGCCTTGATGATGTCGTAGGCCCGCTTGGTCATTTCAGCCATTTGGGCAGGCGTGCCATTGAAGAACTGCTTGAGATTGGCTTCGTTCCAGATCTCATATGACGAGATCTGCCCCTTGTAGCGCGTCACGACCGCGCGCACCCAGTTGTCCCAGTCGGCCATGTTTGCCGGGGCGCTGTTGGCGCCGGGGTAGGGCGGATACACAGGAGTCGTCTTCTTGGAGGCAGCCCAGGTCGGCGTGGTGCCCAGCACCATCAGGATGTCGTCCATCCCCTTGGACTTGGCATTGGCCAGAGCACCATCAAGGTTCTTCCATTGGAAGTCCCCCTTGGAAGGCTCGATCTGGGACCAAGCTGTGCCGTTGTCCCAGAGTCGAAGCGCACCAAAGGGCGCCGAGGACCAGGCCTCAACTTCAACGCCCTCGATCTGCAGACCCACCAACGAAGCCGGAACCAGATCCGCCTCAGCTGTTGGGGCGGCAGTGGCCCCACCATCGTCGGAATCACCGCCACCGCATGCAGTCAGCAGCAGAGCTGCAGTCAGTGCTACGGCACTAAAGGCAGCTGATTTTGTGCGTTTCTGTCTGCTGTTCCAAACCATAGAGGCATGCTCCCAATCGTGACTTTTGAACCGGGGACAACTGCTGAGCACTCATTGAGCGCATTGCATTGGACCGTTGCTCCGGCGGGGACAGTGTAAGTACCGCTACCTGTCGTGGCCCAAACCACGACCTCAGGATTGGTGTTGTCAGCCAAGTTGCACGCATTTACCGCGCCAGTGGTGCAGGCATAGAAAGCCCCGTTCAGCCAGCGTTGCACGGTCTGGAAGCCGACGGCACCCGGGGTGCCGTCATTCATGACAATGCCCACGCGACCATCAGCCTGGTTCCAGAAGTACCAGTAGGAGCGCTCAACGCCCAAGCGGATGTTGTCCAGGTAGGTCTGTGCGACGTAGGCAGCTGCATCAGCACCACCGATCGTGCGGCCGGGAACTGAGCCTGGGCCGACAATGCCGTAATTGACCTCGGTGTCCCACAGCTGGCGATCTGCCGGCACTCCGACCTTGCGCATATCGGCTTGAGTCTTCTGGATGAACTTCACGCGAGCAGCTGGGCCTTCGTTGCCCGCCGGGTAGGTGTGCACCGACACCGCATCAATGGGCCAGCCCTGCTTCTTCAGCGCCTTCAAGTAGGCCGGGAAGAAGGAGTTGTAGCGAGCGGTGAGACGCACGGTGCTGGAAGCCGACACCACCGAAGCCGATGGATCGATGGACTTGATGATCTTGTACGCCTCTTTGGTCAGCGTTGCCATCTGCTTTGGGGTTCCTGCCCAGAAGTTGGTCAGATTCGCCTCGTTCCAGATCTGGTATGCGCCGACGCTGCCCTTGTAGCGCGAGACCACGGCTGTGACCCACGACTTCCAGTCATTGATGTTCTTGGGCATTGAAGCCGCGCCCTTGTATGGGTAGGTGCCCTGCTTCTTGTTGGAGGCAGCCCAGGTTGGGGTCGAGCCGAGGACGATCATCGAGTTGGCGCGCGCCAGATTGCCGTTGCCGACTGCGGCATCCAAGCCATTCCACCAGTACTGGCCCTTGGACTGCTCAACTTGTCCCCAGGCCACACCGGAGTCCCAGAGGCGCAAGGTGCCGTAGGTCACCGATGGCTTCACGCCATTGGCGATTCCGGGCACGTGCAGGCCAAACATGGTCGGCGGAACTGGATTTGCTGCTGCCTGCGCTGGCAGGGTGGCAGCGACTGAACCAAGCACGGTGAGGCTAGCTACGGCCGCAATAAGGGCACGACGCATGAGGAAACTCCCAAAACGAGAAGACGAATGTCCTTTGACCTTAACTGAGGCAGTCAAGTAACCCGATCAGCGACACCGCAGGACGTACAGGCTCTGACCATCGGTTTCCTGGCCATATTCAAAGCGATCCACTGCCAGATGTGCTGCATTCACATGCTGTTCAAAGTGTTCGCGAGCAAAGCGGGTGCAATGGAGACGGCCCTTCCAGTCCAAGGGGCCATAACCCTCAGGGTTCTCCTCCCAGCCGGCCACATCCTCTTCCACAAAACAGGTGACGAAGGCCTTGCCATGGGGGCTCAGCGCCTCACGGATGAGCGTGAGATATCCCGCGGTGTCCTCATCGTTCATATGCGAAAAGACCGAGTAGGCGTAGAACACGTCCACGCTGCCCGGATCCACCGAGAGATCACGTTCGCGAGATCCATCTGGGTTGTAGCGCTCGTTGCTGACATTCAAGTACGTGAAGCGAAATCCAGGACCAGACAGGTTCTCCTGGGCCCATTCGATGAGCTCAGGCTGAATATCAACACCGTGGTAGTCACGAATGCGGCCCAAGTGCTCCCGAACGCCCACGGCCAGACGCCCCGCGCCACAGCCCCAGTCAAAGAGGGCGGACTCGGCATTCAATCCGCAGTACTTCTCAAGGCGTTGAACATCGCCAACCGCTGTCTTGATGAAGGCCTTGTCGTTCTTGAAGTGCTTGCCACCCATGCGGTACTTGCCAGGTGGGAGCGGAGTCCTGCTCCGGCGTCCGATCATCCCTGAACCCTAATCGTCAAATGAGGTTGAACTCCTTGGCCTTGGAGGTGAGTTCCTCGCGAACGCTGGGGTGTGCGGCATACGTGATGATGTTGCTGGCCTGCTCGCTCTGCGATCGACCAAAGACATCAGCAATGCCGTTCTCGGTCACCACTGCGCTGTGCTGAAAACTCGTGACGGGCTCGGTGATCCTGGGGACGATGGTTGAGACATTGGCCTTGGGATGCCAGGAGGGCAGTGCAATGAAGGATCGCCCGCCACGCGAATGCAGGGCGCCAACCATGAAGTCCGTGGCTCCGCCAAAGCCGGAGAAGATCCGACCGTTCATCCGACTGGCATTGGCCTGATCAAAGAGATCCACTTGCAAGGCAGCATTCACACTGGTCATCTGCGCTTGACGAGCAATAGCACCCGGATCATTGACCCGCTCCGTGCGCATCATTCTGATCGAGCGATTCAGATTGACCCACTCGTACAACTCCTTGGTACCAAACAGAAAACTCGCCGTCAATGGAATCTCCGGGTCCAAGGCTCCAGCCTTGTGCAGTGCGAGCACCCCATCGCTGAACATCTCAGTCCAGATGCGCAATCCCGCGTGACCAGTCAGCCCGGAGAGCACGGCATCGGGTACCGCTCCAATCCCTAACTGGAGGGTCGAGCCGTCGTGGACGACTGATGCGATCCGATCGCCGATCTCCTTGGAAACTGCACTGATCTCAAGGGGTGGATGCGTGGGCAGCGGTTCATCCACTTCGACGAGGTAGTCGATCTCATGTTCATAGAGCTGAGCATCGCCATAGGTGTAGGGCATCTGAGGATTTGCCTGTGCAATCACAAGCCCACCATGCGCACGTGCGGATTCAATGGCAGCGGGCAGCACATTGACCTCGGTGCCGAGGCTGACCGTGTCGAAGCGGCGCGTGGATGTGTGCAGCAGCACGACGTCTGGCCGGTAGTGATCGCGAAACAGCACGGGAACCAGGCTCAAGCGGCAGGGGATGTACTCCAGATCGCTGTAGCCGCGCATCCCGGCACCAATGAACGCCGTTTCGTAGTGCACGCCGGGACGCGATGGCAGTCCAGCCTGAGCATTCAGCAGATGAAGCCGGTACTGCGAGACGTGCGCGTCCAGAGCATTGAGCAGAACGAACGGTGTGGCGAAGTTGCCGGAGGTGACGACTCGGGGGTTGTCAGGCAGCCCGTCATAGATTCCGGCCAGTTGTTCGGGGGTGATCACTCGCATGACTCAATCTTTGCGCTCTTGGTGCCTTGCGGACCTTCGGCAACACCCATGCGCTGTGTCAGAATGGTCGAATGCTGCCGGAAATCGCCTGGGGCGATGCCAAGGTCTATGTCGCCGGACACAACGGGCTTGTGGGTTCTGCGATCGTTCGCGCCCTCAAGACCGCGGGGGTTGGCGAGGTCATCGGGTGGAGATCAAGTGAGCTTGATCTGCGTGACCGTGAGGCAACCTTCGATGCGATCCATGAGGCCAAGCCCGACGTCGTCATCGATGCCGCGGCCAAGGTCGGCGGGATCATGGCGAACTCGACGTATCCGGTGGAATTCCTGCGCGACAACATCTTGCTGCAGACCAACATCATGGATGCCGCGCACGCAAGCGATATCGATCGCCTGCTGTTCCTGGGCTC
>JAUSQD010000066.1 GCA_030652695.1 Actinomycetota bacterium | reverse complement strand
GTGTAGCGCTTGGCCAACGAGACCACCAGACGTAGGTTGGCCTCCAGCAGGTGGTTCTTGGCGCGACGGCCGTCCTCGGCGATCCACAGGAGATCACGTTCGAACTTCTTGTCCAGCTTCTTGGGGTCAGCCAACTTCTCCTCTGCGAAGAGTCCAGCTTCAATCCGCTTGGCCAACTCGACCTCTTGCTCAGCGTTGAGCAGCGGGACCTTGCCGATCTGCTTGAGGTAGTCCTTGACCGGGTCAGCTGTTGCGCCGGCAACAGTGACGGTCTGGACAGGCTCATCGGTGTCATCCACATCGGAGATGACAAAGCCCTTTTCCTCTTCAGCGCCTGCGGGGGTGGCTTCAGTCTCAGTGTCGGTCTCGACCTCGGCCAGATCTTCGGCAAGCTCGGCTTCGAGCTCGACCTCAAGCTCGGCCACAACGACAAGGGCCGCGGGATCAACATCTTCAACATCAATGGCAACCAGGCCGTCTTCGGTCTCGATGACCTCGACGAGCTCCTCGTCATCAATGACAAGATCGACGCCCTTTTTTGCACTTGGCTTGGCAGCTGCAGCCTTCTTGGCTGCGGGCTTCGCGGCGGCGGCCTTCTTGGCTGCCGGCTTGGCGGGGGTGGCGGCCTTCTTGGCCGCTGGCTTTGCTGGTGCGGCGGCGGGCTTGGCCGCGGCCTTCTTGGCTGCCGGCTTCGCAGGAGCGGCGGCCTTTTTGATGGGAGTTGCCTTCGACGGTGCGGCAGCGGCCTTTTTCGCGGGGGCTGCCGGGGTCTTTGCTGTGGTCTTCTTGGTAGCGGTGGCCATGTTCAGGTTCAATGCCTTTCATCAACCGATGTCCACGACAAGAGCCCGTGTCAAGCCTTTGCAGACTTGTACGGGCCGTGGTCCGATGATTCTGCCATATAACTGAGCCGATCGCTGCAACACGTCCTAGCTCAGGACCGCGCGACCTTGGCCGACCACAATTCTGGTGCTCGTGCTCTGTGTCACGGTGCCTTCGACGGTGAACGGACCCTGCCCATCAACGGTGTATGTAGCCGTCCAGATGGTCGTGAGGCGAACTTCATAGACGCCTGCGGATCGATAGGTATGCGACACCAAGCGGTCAGGAAACCGGCTTCCCGCGGCGCTGGTGTCCAAGACCGCGCCATCCCCAAAATCCCACTGCCAGCGCGCGACTGGGGAAAGTCGCACCTGCAGGGAACCGATGCGATGCGTGGACGTATCGGGTTGCTGAGGCTGCCCAGAGGAGAACAGCGTCGGCACCTGAGGCAAGAGCCCCTGGTGGGGCTGGGTGGAGATCGATGCAGTCGGCACGGCGCGGGTGAAAACCTCATGGACGGCCTGGCCCGACGGGCTCTGATCCCGGACACCTGAGAAGCTCACGCACTGAAGTCCACGATCCTGCCAGGTCCGGCCGCTGTTGCGGGAGAACCACATCCGACGCTGCTCCTGCCCGGGCGCGCATCCCTCGGTGATTCGTCCACAGCCGATGGCGTTGAAGGGTGATGAACAAGGATCGGCGGCTATCCAGGAGCACTGCGGGCATGACGGATGCCGCCCAGACGCGGAGCCTGCCGTCCCAGATGAAGACGATGCCCCGCCCGATCCGACGAATTGGTCGTTGGCATCGTCCCCGCCGACGTCAACAGCCTGCGCAGGCCAGGCCGTGATCAACGCAATCACGAGCGCCAATGAGGTGGCCATCCGCAAGAGCCAAGGCATGCCATCAACGTAAGCAGTCACCTGCCTCACCGGAAGTCACTCACCTGACCTGTGGACAAGCCCTAGCCCAAACCGTTACGACAGGCGTCATATGACAGCTGCTCCATCGTCGACTGCCAGGTGCGAGGCGGCAGCCCATTGAGCAACGCCGTGCTCACCAAGAGAGCAAGCCCATATTCGGGCTCATCTGCCAGGGCAATCTCAATCGCCGCACTTGCCCGGACTCCATCACCCGTGAGCCACGCACAGATCCCGGCGACAGTCGCGGCAGGCGCACGATGGCCTTCAGGGAGCCCTCGAACCAAGCCCCGCAGGGCAATCAATGCGGTGTTGGCATCCAGCTCGCCTGCAAGATGCCACAGCACTGCGTCGCGCACCCGGATGTCGCGAAGGCCAACAGTGAACTCGGCTCTTTCGGCTCCAGGCATGGTGCCGGTCGTCAGTGACGTGCTGATGCGGCAGATGACCTCATCTCTCCACTGCTCAAGTTCTGCGCTCTGCGCAAAGGTGCGGGCCTGGGCCTGCTGCTCCAGTTCCAGGACCGAGACTTCAGGAGGTCGGCTGGGATCGGCAAACTCCGCGCAGACTTCTTCTCGACTGGCCATAAATGACCAGCCGGAGTACATGAAGTCATCACTGACCTCTGCCGAGATCTGGAGGTCGAAAGCTCGAGCACTCCAAGCCAGCGTGCCATCGTCCGTTTCAGCGCAATGCCAGCAGTCGTCAAGGACGAGAATCGCATCAAGTACTTCGCAATCGCTGTCCGTCCAGACCCGACTCAGCGCAGACAGGGGCAAGGTGAGGGCTGTCGAGAAGGCCTGCTCCGGATCGCCGGGATATCCCAGGAGCACTGCCCCATGCGCCTGCACATGCCGAGCAGCATGGATGACTGACGAAGCCCAGGAATCAAGTGACGCCCCAGCACCTGCCGCCGGCCAGTCAACGCGCTGAGTGAGCGCAATCGTGCCTGAGTCAATCCAGACGATGACCACACTTGCCCTTGGTCGGAAGCCGAGCAGAAAGGGAATGGCCGCTATCAGGTGATCTGGACTGCGCAGAACGGGAGCCGGGATCTGAGTCTTCATCGACCCAAGGTTGCAGTGCAGATCGGCTGGCCCAAGGTCCTCGCCGCAGGCTGTGCATGCGCCCTGCCCTGCTGCGACTTGTGCACATTGGCACGATCACTGCCCCAAAAAACAACACTTGGTCGTCGAAGGCTTCCCCTCCCGCGACGACCAAGCAAGGCACACATTAGGGGGCTGGATGCAGCCCGCAATCACCGACACGCCGCTTACGCGGCACTGCCGGAAGTTGTGGCGAATGTCTGTCCGGCCTTCTTGGACCAGGACGCCAAGGCGATGACTCCGATGATGATCTGCGGCACAAATGAACAGGCTCGCCACACCAAGTCTGCTGCCGTTGCCGTGCCTTCGGGAACCCCGAAACTGACGAGCAAGGCGATCATTGCTGCATCAACGGTGCCAAGCCCGCCAGGGGTGATCGGAATCATCAGGCCCAGCTGACTGATGGCAAACGCGGCAAAGACCAGCAGGAATGACGTCCCTGGCTGATCCCATCCCTCGATTCCCCGCAAGGCCACGTACAGGATGAGGAACTGGGTGAACGACACCGCTACTTGAGCAAAGGTCAACGCTGCCCAGCGTCGCTTGAGCAGGGCGTACATGCTCTGGCGAAAACTGGTCAGGGGTCCTACTAGATCCAGCTCCTTGAGCGCTTTGATGCGGCCGCGCAAGGGGCCAATGACCTTGTTGCCGAGCTTGCCAATCCAGACCGCAGCGGGCTCAGACCTCATCACCAGGGTGAAGCCCACAATGGCGCCGATCAGCAATGCCAGCCCCAAGAGCCCGCCAAGAACATAGGAGTCGCCGTTCTCACCCGCGACCGTGATGGCGAGCACGCCAAGAATCGGAAAGCCCAAGGTGACGAAGGTGCTCCAGATGCTCACCGCGGTGATTGCTGACGTGGCAGCTGCCGGGGTGATCTTGTACGAGGCGAGCATTCCGTACTGGAATGCCAGGCCAACTGCACCGCCGCCGGGCACCCCGTTGCTGATGGCAAAGGCGGCTTGGTTGATCTGCTCCGAAGGCCAAAAGCGCAAGCCTGGAGTGGCAGCCATGAACGGGAAGCCGTAACAGGTCAGATAGACCACGACGCTGACGAACACCGCAATCAAGGCCCATACCGACATGGACTTCAGTGCTTCCCAGGCCTGGTCGTAGCTGCCGATCTGCGGAATCACCTTCCAGAAGATGATCACGATGAAGAACAGGCCGACGGCACCCAGGATCAGCGACTTCTTCTTATCGAGTTGGGCTGAAGGTGCCGGCGTGGACATGGGGCTAAGGCTCGCACATCGGGCATATCGGGGGGCCGTGTCCACGCCGAAATATGCATTAGGCAGGATTCAGACATGCGGCTTGATCACATCTCATATGCCTGCACGGCCAGCGAACTCCCAGACTTGGTCCAACGGATTGGCTCAGACCTCTCGGCGACCTTCCGTGACGGCGGACGCCACCCGCAGTTCGGCACCCGCAACTTCATCCTCCCGATGGCCAATGGCTGCTACATCGAAGTCGTCTCCGCACTTGATCACCCTGCAGCCGACAAGGCGCCCTTCGGCCGAGCGGTGAATCACTGCGCGAACAACGGTGGCGGCTGGATGAGCTGGGCGATCTCCGTCGACGACCTCAAGCCCTATGAAGCACGACTTGGCCGTGAAGCAGCACCCGGTCATCGCATCCTTCCTGATGGACAGAAAATTGAGTGGAAACAGCTCGGCGTGCTCAATGTGATGGAGAACCCGCAGTTGCCATTCTTCGTTGAGTGGTCAAGCTCCCCTGAGAATCACCCTTCCAAGGGTGCAGCAAAGGTCACGGTCGAGCGCATCGAGATCGCAGGAGATCCCAACACCGTGAGCGCCTACATCGATGAGAACTTCATGGATGTCATGGATGGCGTCTACGTCGAATGGGTTGAAGCTGAGAATCCTGGAATCATCGCCGTCACATTTGCCACTCCCAATGGCGCCGTCCGCATCGACTGATCCACTCTCAACCTCTGCCGGCGATTCGTCGGCTAGCCTGCGTCCCCTAGCACTGTGAGGGGGCAAGTTGAGCGGGCAGGAAAACATCCCTGACACCCTGCGCACTTTGGCGGGCGTCACTTGGCGACTCCTCATTCTGGTTGCGGGCTTCGCACTCATCCTCTACATCTTCAACGGGATATTCCCAGTCGTGTTCGCCCTCTTCTTTGCGATGCTCGTGACAGCCTGGACATCACCTGTGATGAATCTCTACAACCGGCTTCTGCCCAAAGTGCTGTCGATGATCCTGGCCTTGTTCACCATCACCGCGATCGTTGTCGTGATTCTGGCAACGGTGATCAACTCAGCCATCCATGAAGGCCCCAAGCTGGTGGACTCGATCACGACGGGTTTCGCGGATATCGAGACTTGGCTGAAGACAGGTCCACTGCAGCTCTCTGATTCACAGTTCTCCAATCTGCTTGATGAACTGCAGGGTTGGGGCACTGGAGTGTTGAAGAGCTTCGCTGGCGATGCTTTCGGGGCGCTGGGGTCCATCGGCACGCTGATCATTGCTGGTTCGGTGTTCATCTTCGGCGTCATCTTCTTTCTGATGTCTCCGGGAAAGATCTGGGACTGGCTCATGAGCTGGATCCCCGTGCAATTGCGTGAGCACTGCGACACTTCCGGAAGGATCGCCTGGGATTCCATCTCCGGCTACACGCGCGGCATCGTCGTCATCGCGCTGATGGATGGCCTGCTCGTCTACATCGGTCTGCTCATCCTGCAGGTGCCACTGGCTCCCGCACTGGCCGCAGTGGTGTTCCTCGGCGCCTTCATTCCCGTGATCGGCGCGCCAGTTGCCACCTTCTTCGCCGCTGTCGTGGCATTGGCGGAGAACGGTCCTGTCACTGCGGCGTTGGTGGTGCTGTTGACGATCGTCGTCGGAAGCTTCGACGGTGATGTGATGCAGCCACTGGTGATGGGCAAGGCTGTCAACTTGCACCCCTTGGCCATCGTGGTGGCGATCGCTGCCGGCAGCATCGCTTTGGGCATTGTTGGGGCTCTCATCGCAGTGCCAATAGCTGGCGCGATCTATGGCGTTGCTCGGTACGTCACCGGTCGAGATCCCGACCACCCGTATACGCCCACCACGACCTTCCAGGACAGTCCCTAGTCTGGGGCGCAGGCCACGACTCTGCGCTCTCCGTCCCGCGCATAGGCAAAGATCGCGAATTGTGAGAACTCGGCAGCCAATCTCAATGCCGAGTCCATCGGCATTGACCAGACGAGAAAGCCTGGTTCACGGAAGTGCCCATCAGGTGAGGCATTCTCGGCCGGCCAGATCTCAAGGCCACAGTCCTGCAGTTTCGCAAGCATCAGGTCATTGCGCTCGGTGTTCAACGCCGATGAAAGTCTCGCGAATCCAGGGTTCCAGGCAGTCAGCACCACACACTCTTGGTTACGCATCGCTGCACACAGGGCAGGGTCGCACCAACTGCTGCCCTCTGGCGCCAGCGGATCGCAGGCGCTGACGATTGCGGCCTGATATTCATTGAACAGATCCGCCCGACTGAGCACTGCAGGACCCTTTCTGCGTGTTGCCTACCGTTCACCTTTTGGAATTCTGACTCTGGCAGACTGTTGGCCCCAAACATAGGCATCACCAAGGTGTTGACAGCAGCACAGCAGGAGGTGGAGTGGACGAGGCGCTACGACTCGAGCAGTCGCACGTCGACCACTGCTACTCGCTGCTCGCCAGTTATGTCGGACATCTCGAGGAGCGAATCAACACGACTTCTTCGGCGCTCAGCACTGGAACGGGACAGGACGATCTCGAGCGTGAGGCAATGCTGGACAACCTCACCTCCCAACTGCGTGCCGCTCGAACATCAGACACTCGACTGTGCTTCGGCCGGATCGACGGAGACACCGGCAGCTACCACATCGGGCGCATTGGACTTCGCGATGCCGATGGCGAGCCAGAACTGATCGACTGGCGTGCGCCCAATGCCGCGCCCTTCTATCAAGCCACGTTCGCCAACCCGCTTGGGGTGCAACTGCGCAGACGCATCGTCACTCGTGATCGCACGGTGACACATGTGGAAGACGAAGTGCTCAACGATCCGACTTTGACTGAATCCCGTGCCGCGGCAGCGGCTCTTGATGCTCCCCGCGAAGGTCGCATGGGCGACATCATCGCGACCATTGCAGCCGATCAGGACTCGATCATTCGCAGCCCGCTGAATCAGCTCACCGTTGTGCAAGGTGGTCCAGGCACCGGAAAGACTGTCGTGGCACTTCATCGAGCGGCCTGGTTGCTCTATACCTTCCGTGACAAGCTGGCTCGCGATGGTGTCCTGGTTGTGGGCCCCTCCCCCACATTCCTGCACTACATCGATCAGGTGCTGCCAAGTCTCGGAGAAACCGATGTCGTGCTCCTGACACCTGGGCAGCTGTACCCAGGCATCGATGCTCGACGCCACGATGTCGACGAGGTCGCCGCCGTAAAGGGTGACGCTCGGATGGCCCAGGTGATTGCCAATGCCGTGCGGCAGCGGCGCAGAATTCCCAAGCAGGATTTCACCATCACCATGGAAGACCGCTCCACAGTGATGATCACTGCCAAGCAGCTCCAGGATGCAGAGCGTGCCGTTGCCCGCAATGCCAGCTTCCACGGTGGCCGCGAGGCTTTCCTCATCAGAGCGCTCGATCATCTGGCTGCCTATCGAGCCAGACAACTGGGTGAGGATGCAAGCGATCCTGAAGTGCGTCGCGATCAGGTCAGCGAATTGGTTGAGGATCGCAATATCCGCCGCGAGCTCAATTTGATGTGGATGCCAATCAAGCCTGAGGTTCTGGTGCGGCGCCTGTTGACCAATGTGGAGCAGTTGATGGCAGCCACAGCGTCAGTGCTGACTTCCGTGGAAACCCGCTTGATTCTCAAAGACCCCGAGGCTGGCTGGACCATCGATGATGTGCCGCTGATCGATGAGGCAGCCGAGTTGCTCGGCCCCTGGGATCCAGACGAGGCGCGCACCAGCGCCAATGAATCTGCCGAGCGTCGCCATGAGCTCGCACATGCTGAGCAGGCGATCAGCAACACCGACATGGGCGGCTGGATTGATGCCGCTGGGCTCGTGGGCCGGATGTACAGCGCGAGTGAACGCCGATCCGTCGCTGAGCTGGCGTCCGCAGATCGCTCATGGGTCTATGGCCACATCGTGGTCGATGAGGCACAGGAGCTTTCCCGGATGGCCTGGCGAGTGCTCTCGCGTCGAGCCACCCGAAAGTCCATGACCATCGTCGGTGACGTCCAGCAGACAAGTCATCCTGCTGGTGCCCGCAACTGGGAGGAAGCACTCGGAGACATCCGAGGCAATATGGACCTTCACGTGTTGACGGTCACCTACCGCATCACTGAGCAGATCGCCGACAAGGCCACCGAGCTTCTCACCGCTGCAGGTGGCGATGCGCCTGAGCTGCATCCAGTCCGACGCGGTGCACAGGTCCAAGAGCACGACATCACTCGCGATCAATTGGCCGAGCTCATCACCAAGACTGTGGCAAATATCCCGGGGCGCGCCGCGGTCATTGTTCCCGATGATCAGATTGACGCACTTGCCGATGAACTGCTGGCTGCCAGTGATGAATTCGGCATCGGCGACACCGCACTTGATGCGCCGATTGCGATCTTGTCAGCGCGCGACACCAAGGGACTTGAGTTCGACGTCGTGTTCGTGGTCGACCCTGTCGCGATGGGAACCCAGACCAAGAGAGGTGCAGATCTGTATGTGGCCGCTACCCGCGCCACTCAGGTCATGCATTTGGTGAACTGGCTCTAGTCCGACGCCTCTGGTTCGCCAAGATGCTTGAGCAGGAACGCACCCCGCTGCTCGAAAGCCTTATCGGCCAAATCTTCCATCGACGCTTCGAAGCCATGCGGAGCACCGCGGCGCAGATGGAATTCCACACTGACTCCTGCGTCGGCAAGCGCCTTTGCGTACTGCTCGTCCTCTTCGCGGAACAGGTCCAAGGTGCCGACTTCAATGTAGGTAGGCGGAAGCCTCTTCAAATCCTTGGCCCGAGCTGGCGCTGCATAAGGCGAAATATCAGGCGTGCCTGCCTTGCCCTTGAGCAGGCAATTCCAGCTCGTGATGTTGTCGGCCACACTCCATGTCAAGAAGCGCGCAGCTATCGGGCCAGCCTTGTCGGTTCGATCATCAAGCATCGGGTACACCAGCAGTTGACAGGCCACAGGGTGCTCACCCATATCGCGCAAACGCAGCACGACTCCGGCTGCAATCGCGCCGCCTGAACTGTGTCCCAGGATGCCAATCCGGTTTCGATCAAGATTCAGCTCACCTGCGTGCGAGTAGGCCCAGGCAATCGCCTCCGCCACATCATCACGCTGCGCCGGGTAGGTGTGTTCTGGCGCCAGTCGGTAGCCAACAGAAAGCGCAGGGATGCCAGTGAGCTCGACGTAGCGCGCAACCGTGGCATTGCTGGCATCGATGGAACCCATGATCATCCCGCCGCCGTGCACAAAGACCACCAGCGCACGGCTCAAGGAGCCCTTCTTGCGGTAGACCCGCGCAGGAATGCGCTGACCATGACGGCCAGTGACTGTGATGTTGGTCGTGGCGATCGTGTCAGGAACCTTCATGCCATCAGCGACAGAGCCGAACATCTTCTCGGCGTTTGCCCGTCGACCCTGCCAATCTCCCACTGGCAAGGTCGAGCCACCGCGCAGGTCAAAAGCGCTCTTGAGCGATTTGGAGAGCTCGGTGATCCTCACAAGACGATGTTAGGCCATCAAAGGACTCGTGCTGATGAGCCACGGCCTGTGATCAACGGCGGCGGTTGCCCCGCTTGAATGCCGGGTTCGGTGCAAAGTTCGTCATCCCCGGAGCATCGACCCCGACCGGAACGATCGAGTCGATGGCATCCAGGGTGGATGCATCCAACTGCACATCGGCCGCAGCCAGAGCGTCGTCCAATTGCGCACGCGTACGGGGGCCGATGATCGTGGACGTGATCGCAGGATGCGCATCCACGAAGCCATAGGCCATCTGGGTCATCGTCAGATCAGCCTGCTTGGCCACTGCATCAAGCTGTTCAATCAAGTCATAGCGAGCTTGGAGCATTTCAGGGTCATCACCCAGCCGCGACATCTGCGCGAAGCGACCAGTGCCGCCGTAGCGCGAATCAGCAGGCATGCCCACGTCGCGACGGTATTTGCCAGTGAGCCAGCCGCCTGCCAATGGGCTCCAGGGAATGACGCCCATATTGTGGCGAGCAGCGGTCGGCAGGACATCGGTCTCGATGCCCCGCGAGAAGATTGAGTACTGCGGCTGCTCACACACAAAGCGCTGAAGATTGCGGCGGCGCGATGCCCACTGGGCTTCCACGATCCATTCCGCCGGGTAGGTCGAGGAGCCGAGGTAGCGCACCTTCCCCTGCTGCACCAGAAACGACAGACCATCCATGATCTCTTCGATATCGGTGTCCCAGTCAAGACGATGCACTTGATAGAGATCGATGTAGTCGGTGTTCAAACGGCGCAAGCTGTCCTCACATGCCTGAATAATCCAACGGCGCGAACTGCCTCGGCGGTTGCGATCCTCACCCATCGGATTGAAGCATTTCGTGGCAACGATGACGTCGTCGCGGCGACCTGCGAGCGCCTTGCCCACGATCTCTTCGCTCTCGCCATTGGAATACGCGTCGGCGGAGTCCAGGAAGTTGATGCCGGAGTACAGAGCGTGATGGATCTGCCCGATGCAGTCGTCAAGATCGGTGTTGCTGTAGCTGCCATACATCATCGTGCCCAAGCACTGGCTGCTGACTTCAACGCCAGTCGTGCCCAATTTGCGATAGTGCATGCGAGAACTCCAAGAGGTCAGGTGGTGGCTAGTGCGGAGGAGGTCAGGCTACAAGTCGCGTAACAACTACGCGTCGCGTCTCACAAGTAAGAATCCAGCAATCACCAGACTGAGGATCACCCAGGCAACGAACACGATGATCCCAGGCACCAGCGCAAGCATGTCGGCCCGCACCTGCACTTCAGTGAATGGTGCTGCAGCATTGGACGGCAAGAACTTCAGCACTGGTCGCCATGACTCTGGCAACAAGGCTGTCAGCAGGGCTGGGGCAATCAGCACCCCACCAATGACAGTGGCGATGGCCCCAGGCATCGATCGCATTGCCATACCCAGTGCCAGACCGATGATCGACAGGCCTGTGATGTTCATGGCTGTGCCAAAGAGCACCCGCTGAGCGTCTGGGTCGCTCAAGGCAACTGTCTCTGACCCGGCAGCACTGAGTACTGCCATGCCGAGCACGAAGGCCCCGAATGCTGCGATCAACGCCACCGGAATCACAAAGATCATCAGCGCGATGGTCTTTGCTGAGAGCACGTACAGACGCCTTGGAACAAAAGCCAAGGTGGCGCGGATCATTCCGCTGCCATATTCCCTGGCCCCGGACAGCACTCCGAAAACCGACATGATCAGCACAGCGAAGCTGGCGCCGGCGAGCACCGTGGTGACCGGATCCAGACCGAAGTTCTGTGGGCCACCATTTCGACCATCAGAAATCTGACCAGTAGTCGAGAGTGCTGCTAGTGCGCCAAAGGCCACGAACAAGGCCAACATGGCTAGCAACATGATCCAGGTGGAGCGCAAGGTGCGAAGTTTGAGGATCTCGGACTTCAACACTCGAGCAAAACTCAGCTTCAAGGAGTGCTGATCCGAAGAGACCTTGGGTGCGACGTCAGTGCTCATGCGGCTGCTCCGTCAGTGTGAAATTGGACCGAATCTCGCGTCAGCTCCATGAACGCCTCCTCCAAGGAGGCGGCCAGCGGAGTCAGTTCATGCAGGACGATGCCAGCGGCAAATGCCTCTTGGCCGATATCTGCAGCGCTCACACCAGAGACGATGAGGGCGCCGGTATCCAGAAGTTCGCAGTCGATGGAGCGACTCTCAAGTCGAAGCCGCAACTCAGCTGCGCCAGGTGTGGCAACTCGTACCCGATTGGCAGATGACGCTGCAATGAACTCGCGCATGGTGGTGTCGGCCAGGATCTTTCCGCGCCCAATGATGATCAATTGGTCGGCGATGAGTTCCATCTCGGTCATCAAGTGAGAGGACAGGAACACTGTGCGCCCTTCGTCGGCGAGCTGACGCAGAAGATTGCGAATCCACAGCACGCCGTCGGGGTCCAAGCCGTTCACCGGCTCGTCCAGCATCACCATCCGGGGGTCACCTAGCAGGGCTACGGCAATGCCAAGGCGCTGTCCCATGCCAAGGGAGAATCCACCGGCCTTGGATCGGGCAACTTCCGACAAACCCACGAGCGTGAGCACTTCATCGACTCGCTTTGCACTGATGCCTGTGGTGGTCGCAAGAGTGAGCAGATGATTGCGAGCCGATCGGGCTTTATCGAATCCCTTGGCTTCGAGTAGCGCGCCAATCTCTGCCACTGGCGCGCGCGCTGATCGGTAAGCAGCGCCATTGACCAGCACTGAGCCACCGTCGGGCTTGTCCAAGCCGAGGATCATTCGCATGGTTGTGGACTTGCCCGCGCCGTTTGGCCCTAGGAAGCCGGTGACGAATCCAGGGTGCACGGTGAACGTGACGTCATCTACCGCAGTGACCTTGCCGTATCGCTTGGTCAGATTCCTGACTTCAATCACGTAGCCCCCCCCTGTCAACTGAACTCTTTCGAGGATTGTCCAATTGCTTCGACTTTACGCCTACTCGGTGGTGTCATTGAGCCGCAATTTGATTGCACTCTTACCGAGGCGTAGCAAAGACTTCATGACTCTCGTAGTGGTCACCTAGGCTGGTTTCGTGAAACAGGCACCAGATGAAGGACCCTTCTTTCACGGCACGAAGGCAGAACTGCAGGCTGGCGACCTGCTGACCGCGGGCTTTCGATCCAACTACCGACCAGAAGTGGTGATGAACCACATCTATTTCACAGCCCTCGTCAGTGGTGCAGGTCTGGCTGCTGAGCTGGCAGCCGGTGACACTGACCCGCGCGTATATGAGGTTTTGCCAACTGGTGATTTCGAGGACGACCCGAATGTCACCGACAAGAAATTCCCTGGCAATCCGACTCGGTCCTACCGGAGCAGCTCGGCATTGAAAGTCGTGCGCGAAGTATCGGACTGGACACGCCTGACTCCTGATGAACTCCAGCTGTGGAAAGAACGCCTGGCAGCTCTGCGCGCAGACGAGCGAGCCGAGATCATCAACTGACTATGGAACCATGCAGTGTGAATCTGCGAGCAGTGCCGATGTTCGCGTCGGGACTCGCAGCAACTGCTGCAGTCATGATCGCCAGCATCGGGGCTCCATCAGGTACTCCCACATCCCATCGCATCAACCGCGTTCTGAGAATGTGGGGACGAGCCTGGTTGGTGCCTGCCGGAGTCCGATTGGAAATCCAGGGACTTGAAAACGTGGCGCAGGGTCAGCAATACGTCGTCGCGTCGAATCATCTGTCCAATTTGGATCCCATGGTGATGCTTGCCAGTCTGCCTATCCCTCTGCGATTTCTGGCAATGCGCGAGTTGTTCGATGTACCCGTACTGGGCCAAGCGCTGCGAAGAATCGGCATGATCGAGATCGACCGAGCCAGTCCCGATGGAACGACAATCGCTCGCGGAGTGCAGCAGGCCTTGCGGGACGAAGCCAGCATTTTCGTGTTTCCGGAGGGACAGACCTCGCACGATGGCAGCCTGAGTCGCTTCCGCATCGGCGCGTTCACCATTGCTATTGAGCATGGAATCCCGATCCTGCCCGTCGCTGTCATCGGCACGAGGGGCATCTGGCCGCCCGGGAGCAACACCATCCACAGTGGTGTGGTCAGGTTGATCATTCAGGAGCCGGTACACACCGGTGGCATGACTTCTGGAGACGCCGTCTTGCTTCGAGACAGGATTCGGCTTTCCATCGAATCAGCTTGCAGTGCCTCAGGTAGTGACTGATGTGATCACCCGCTATTGCGGTCTTCCTCGTTGCTGCAAGAGCACTAGACCCATGGTCACGGCAGCCAGCACCAGGAACCCAAGGGACATCAGCAGCGCGGCAGGGATTCCAGCAGTGATGTCCACATGAGCAATCTGCGAACTGACCATGGGTACTTCCGCAACCTGAGCAGGCGCATTGGAAGTCGAGGAGTCATCGGTAGTCATGACTGAGTTGGCGATGCTGAAATTGAGTGATTCGGTGGCGATGAGCCCTGCACTTGAAGCTCCACGGTAGGCAACTTGAAATGAGCCGCTTTGCAGCGCCTGAGGCCACTGGATTGCAATGGTGTCTCCGCGTGGAACCACCTCTTGCGACTCCACGAGTCTTCCGTCGGAGCCAAGGATCGCCATGGTGATGGTGCCCGGCAGGAGAGGGTTGTCGAACGTGAACGCCACTTCCAAGGGAGCTGCATCCAGCTGGGCCCCATTGGCAGGGACTGTGGACACAACTTCGGATTGTGCTGAGGCACTTGCTATGGCCGGCCCCATGCCGAAGAACAGCACGCCCGCAAGGGCTGCACCGAATCGCACGAATGTTCGCTTGGATTGGCTGGACTGATGTCGCACAACCTCACTCCCTTCGATGCTGCACGCAGATACCAGCGAGATCGACGCGAGCAGATTCGAAAGCAGAAGCCCCGTACCATGCGCATCAATCGTGCGCAGCCGGGTCCGGGGCTGCTTGCGACGGTAATCAATATCGGAGTGATCCGCAAGTGGCCGACTCTTCCAGCGCAAGCCTTGACTGCGCCACACTCTTCACTCCACGTTCAGCAAATGCTCCCCCACGCGGGTTAGCCTGAAGCCGTTCACTTCGAACACCTAGTCAAAGGAAGATTCAATGCGAATCACCAAGAAGGCTGTTCCGGCCATAGCGGTCGGCATGCTGCTGGTTGCTTCACTTGCCGCCTGTTCCTCCAGCGAGACAAGCGATGCAACGACTTCACCCTCGGCCAGTCCCATGGTCAGTGAATCGCCAAGTGACCTGGTCGGCGGCGATCCCAGCACTTGGTCACCAGTGCGGATCACCCCAGACGATGATGGTTTAACGCAAGATCTGGTCGTGGGACAGGCTGTGATCTTTGAAGGATTCCAAGAAGGCGCCACATTCGAATCAAGTGATCCCATGGTCTTTACCGCAAGTGATGCTCAAGGTGATGGCGAAAGCACCACTGTGGCTGGGGGCCAAGCCCTGGCTGCAGGCACCAGCGAGGTGATTGCCAAAGACGGCTCGGTTGAGCTTGCGACGATCACGTTCGTGGTCACTGCTGAATAGCGCCACAAGAAAGTGGGGCGAGGAATCCTCGCCCCACTTTTCTGTCTGTGCGTTCTTCCATACGCGCGTTCAGCGCACGCGGTAATTGCGCTTGGTCAAGAAGGATGACCATTGCCCAGGCACTGCAGGAGCAAAGGCCTGCACCCAGCAGCTCCCGCGCTTTGCCAACTTCAACTTCACTGCACCAGCACTGCGGTAGAGCTTGCAGACAGAAGCACCTGAAGTCACCTTCCACACCAGAGCCTTGTTGAGATTGGTGACCGTGCCAGCCTTAGCCATGGTCAGGAAGCGGCCCTTCTTGTAGGTACCGGTCTTGGGAGCAACGACACTTGCCGTCTGCTTGCCAAGAGCCGTGGAGATGGCGAATGTCATCGTCGCCGGTGCATAGCCGTTGCCGCCAGCGGTCGTGGTGACCACAGAGCAGTTACCGCCAACACCCTGAACTGTGAACGTCGTTCCATTCCAGGCGCAGGGGCCAGTGACGGCTACCTTGACTGGCAGGCCCGATGCGGCAGTGACAGTCGCAGCGACTGATGAGCCATTCGGGAGCACGAAGACGGCGCCATTGAGGATGGGGCCGGGATCGCCAACTGGATCAACAGTGATGGCGTCAGCCTTCAATGCCTGGGTTACCGCGACGACCTTGCTGTCTGAAGACGCAGCAACGCCATTGCCTCCTGTGTAGGCAGCCTTGACAGTCGGATTGCCCAATGCGGTAGGCACCCAGGTGACCGAAGCTGCGCCATTGGCAACAGTGGCGGTGCCGATGGTGCGTCCATCAACGGTGAACGTCACTGTTCCGGTACCGGTAGCTGGCGTGATCTTCGCGCTCAGCGGTACCGAGGTGTTCTGGTAGTTGGTCTGCGGAACACTCAGCGCGACAGTCGAACCGACTGCGGACACCCGAATGTTGGCTGCAGAGCTGCGACCCGATGCATTGGCATTGGCATTGCCGCCATACGCCGCATAGACATTCACCGAGGAGACGCCGGTCGGCACAGTGAAGTTGATGGTGGCCAGGCCTTGCGCGTTCAGGCTGGCGGTACCGATCGTCGCCGATGAAGTCGTGAACGTCACTGTTCCAGTTGGGACGTACGAACCCTGCTTGGCGCGAACCTGTGCCTGCAAGGCAACCTGCGAACCGGCAGCTGCCGAACCAGGTGCTGTCACTGAGCTGGTCGTATCAACCGAATTCACAGACACGGTTTCGGTATCAGAACCACCACCACTGAAAGAAGCCATCAGGGTGTCAGGGCCAGAGTCCTTCGGAGTCCACACGATCTGCGCATTGGAACCCTGATTGCCACCGACAGTGTCAGTGCCGATCACGGCGCCATTGGAATAGAAGGTGACAGTGCCCGATGGAGCACCGATCACTGCAGAGTCAGAAACTGAGGCATCGATGGTTTGGGCTACGCCAACGACGCCATTCTTTGCATTGAGATTCACAGTAGGGGCGGCAGAAGCCGATGAAGCCATTCCGATGCCGGAACCGACGACTGCAAGAGCAGCAACTGTGCTGAGTATTCGTTTCATATTGATGCCTCGATTCATGTGCGCGAGATTCTCGAGCTACTCCTTGAGGCTATGGCCATAAATGAGACTCACATCACCAAAGCGCGCGATGCACAGTGCTTTCGTGAGGGATTCACAGACTTTTAACAATTTTCACCCATGACAGAAAGCCCTTGAAATCAATGGGAAATCTCTGACACAGGCCTTGCAACGCCATGGTCGCGACTGCAAGAACGTCAGCCTCTTGCTGTATGCGAGGGCTATCTGCCTCGTCGAACTTCCTTGAATGGCACATCTCGATCTGCCGCATACTCACGCGGCATCATCAGCACGCGTTCCGACACCATGTTGCGACTCATCTCAGTCGAACCACCAGCGATGCTTGCTGATTGACGCATCAGCGCAGCCACGCCAACTTGATGCAACACGCTGCGGTCGCCGACCTGACCGACAACAGAGAGATCCCCTGCGAGTTCGAACATCACGTCGGTTCGCAACTGATTGGTTTCCGCGGAACCCAGACGCATCATCGAACTTGAATGCGCGGGATAGTCATAGGAGGCCATGCCCTTGGTCACGCGACGGATGAGTTGGGCATTGGCCACCTCCTGGGCGTGCATCCCCCCGACGAGTTCGCGGACTGCTGGATCCTGCTCCTTGCCGACTTTGCGAGCCATGCCCACCGGCGTGAACGAGTCATGACTCGTACCGCGGGCACGAGTCATGCCGCTAGCGTACGGCGAACCACCGCCGACAGCTTGACGCTCGTAGAACAGCTGCCGCTGGCCGACGGTCCACCCGTCGTTCTCAGTGCCCACCAGGTTCTCAGCGGGCACAACGAGATCGGTGAAGAACTCCTCACAGAATTCGCTTGAGCCATTCACCATCTGCACGCGATTCATGTGCGTGGCCGGATCATGCACGGGCACGATGATCATCGACAGCCCGCGGTGCTTTGGTGCATCCCAATCAGTGCGAACCAGGCATGTCGCATAGTCAGCTGCAAAGGCATAGGTACTCCAGCACTTCTGACCGTTGATGACGTACGTGTCCCCATCGCGCTGGGCTCGGGTGAGCAGACCGGCAAGATCAGAGCCCCCGCTTGGCTCGGAAGGGAACTGACACAGGATCAACTCCCCGGAGATGGCTCCGCGGACATACTTTTGCTTCTGCTCCTCCGTCCCCATGTCCAGCAACATCGCCGAGCAGATGCCAAGGGAGGGCACGTTGAGTGCAACTGGCATCTCATAGGGAGCCGACTCTTCATTGAAAGCGGCCTGGTACTCGCGGCTGAGTCCCTGGCCGCCGTATTCAGTGGGAAAGCAGATGCCAGCAAAGCCGCCAGAGAACAGCAACTTCTGAAGATCGCGAGCATCGAGCCAGTTCTGCTCTTCGGGATCAATGCCCTCTCGCACGGGCATGGAGCCGGCCTTGGGCATGTGCGTAGAGAGCCAATCGCGCGCTCGTAGGCGAAAATCCTCGACTGTTTCCGAACGCTGGGCCATGGCATTCCTCACATCGCAGTGATGACACTGCGAGCGATACTAGATTTCTCGTGGTCCAAGCGCAGGAGATTCACGGACCAATCAACGGGATTACCCGTAGACAAGAAATTCGATATCACGAATTGCCGTGGCCAGGGGCACGGTGAGCACATGGCTCACTCCAGCGTTCACGCCAATTCTGAAGCACTCGCGGTAGTAGTGAATGATCTCGCGCGGCGAACCGTGGAACTTGTTGAAGACCTCAATGCCATATGCCTGAAGGTCGGTAACCAGTGCCCGCGAGTTGTGCACCTTGTCGGCAATGGACACCATCACAAGATCGGCCGGTTCGGTTTCAAGACGGTCCAGGTAGCGCTGCTTGCGCTCCCAGTAGATAGGCCAGTAACCGTCGTCGTCATCATCCAGGGAATCGCTGCATCCCAGCACGATGTCGGCTACCCGATCGCCGAAGACTGTGCGCACTTCAGCCAGTCGCCAGAGGCCGCCTTGGTCTTCGGCAACGTCGTGCAGCAGGCCTGCAATGGCTTGATCCTCGTCTCCCCCGGCCTCGATGATCAGACTGGAGACTCCAAGGAGGTGGGACATGTAGGAGATGTTGCTACCCTTGCGCGTCTGATTCTGATGGGCATGCGAGGTATAGCGCACCGCTTCGAAATAGCGATCCGACAAAACCAGGTGCGGGCGTGCCATTGATCTCCTTTGTTCCCTACACAATGTCACATTCGGGACTGCGGCAAATCAAATCCCCCGTCATGGCGGACTCTCAAGGCGCATCTACAGCGTGCCGGACTCCACTGACTCCAGATAGACAAACGTCGGCGGATGGACGCCTGCCGCACGGCGGATTTGGACCAACTCGGCAGATTCAAAGAAGGCACGCGCTGCCGCAATTGAGGTCCACCGGGAGAAGTGCACAAGATTGCAGTCTGAAGTGTGCTCGCGCAGCAGCTGATAGCTGATCTCTCCCGCGGCCTTTCGGATGTCAGCTGCCTGATCGAAGACCAGCTTCCAGGCCTCGTAGTTGTCAACTTCATGAATGATCAATACATACGGCTCCACGACCGACTCCTCCAGTATCTTTCGATGCAATTCCACAATCCCGACGTGAAGGAACGTGCCTGCCGTGAGCTTGACCCTGACCGACCTTGCCCCACTACGCGACATTCGCAAGACCGACGAAGGCTACGACGTCAACACCTTGGTGACTCCTCATGGCGGCATCTACGGCGCCTACCTGATGTTTCAGCAGGTGCTCATTGCCGAACTTGCCGCCCCGGGCAAGAAAGTGATCTCACTCCAAACCGCTTTCGCCAACGGCGGAGTCAGCGGACAGCCCTGCCAGGTCACAGTTGAGACTCTGCAAAGTGGTCGATCCTTCGCATTCTTGAGCCTGACCTTTCGTCAGGGAGATGTCGTGGTGACCCGTGCCGAGGTGATGCTGACCATCGACGAGGCCGACTTCCTGCGCCACGACAATCCCTGGACCACGATCCCGATCAGCAACGAGTGGCCCAGCATTCATCCCGGCATCTTCCCGGGCAGCGCGGTGCGTTGGCCTGACTCCAACCCACAGGAGCTTGCTGCGCTCTACTCCTGCGATCAGTCCATCGATGACTCCACGAGCCGTGCCTTGACGGCCCTGGTGACTGAGCCAGCCGTGATGGCCGCGCTGATGAACTTCCATGAAATGCCACCCGCGCAAGCGGGCCGCGTTGCTGGCAATGTGCTGACGCAGAACGTCACCCTCCTGCGACCAGTGGATCTTGAGTCCGGCGTTCTTGTCCGCTCCCGTGCTCGGTACGCAGGCGCTGGCCGAGTGCACGGCGAGGGAAATCTTGAGGATCAGTCAGGAGCATTGATCGGCACCTTCACCACGACCGGGGTGCTGCGCGGTCCTCGCAGTTGAAGCGGGCAAAGCCCACAATTGGGCCGCGTCGATGCAATACAGTCCACCTGAATCCACAGACACTGCTGCCGACCTGAGTGCTGCTTTTGGTCGAAGCGATGCCCCGTGACATCAGCACATCGAAAGGACCGACATGGTTGCCATGGTTGAAGAGTGGGACGCCGCAGGACTTCAGTACGAGGTCATCGACGAAGTCGCATGGTTGCGCCTGAACCGCCCGCAGAAGCGCAATGCCATCGACTTGCCACTGCGACGTGCGCTGCTGGCCGCAATTCATGAGGTCAGCGAGGACAACGGCGCCAAGTGCGCCGTCATCACCGGCAATGGAACCGTCTTCTCCGCAGGCGCGGATCTGACCCAACCAGGTGGCCCAACCGAGGTCCCAGCCGACCGTCGTCGCCCAGCACCCTTAACCGCTCGCGATGACGGCATCCTCTATGGCTGGGCGCGACTCTTTGAGGCCATCTGGCGCAGCGAGACCCCATTCATCAGCGCAGTCAACGGTGTCGCAGCCGGTGGCGGCTGTCAGCTGGCCCTTGGCTGCGATCTCATCATCGCCTCTGAGGAAGCCGCCTTCTGGGAGGTCTTCGTGCGACGCGGACTGCCCATCGAGGGTGGCGGCGCCTGGCTGCTGCCACGCATGGTGGGCCTGCCCCGCGCCAAGCAGATTGCACTGTTCGGCGATCCGATCCCTGCCAAACAGGCCGAGGAGTGGGGTCTGATCAATCTCTGCGTCCCCGCGGACGACCTCATCAGCACTGCAGCTGATTGGGCCGCTCGCCTGGCAAAGATGAGCGCACCCAGCAGCGGGCCTTCCATGGGCAATGAGGACATGGATCTCAGCTTCCGAGTCGGCCACATCAAGAGCCAGATCAATATGGGCATGGAGACTTCGATGCTCGCCTCCTTCCGCGAAGAGGCAACCTTGTTGGCCATGAACCCGGGCGCGATGGGGCACTAACCCGCCATCGGGAATATCCGTGTGGCCGTGTGGTTGTCACAATGAACATCGTTCGACGACAGGGAGAAGAGCATGAGCACGATCGTGGTGTACGGCGGTACCGGGTATGCAGGAAGCCGCATTGTGTCCGAGGCAGCCAGTCGCGGACACCAGGTGACCGCAGTGGCGCGCAATGTCGCCAATGCGCCGGCCATTGACGGAGTCACCTACGTCGCGGGCTCGTTCTACGATGCGCCATTGCTCCTGGAGCTCACCAAGGATGCTGACGTGCTCATCAGTGCGATTCACGCGTATTCCGCTGAAGGTGACTCGATCATCAACGCCTTGGACACGCTCGTCGACGTGGCGCAGACCAATGACGTTCGCATCGGCATCGTCGCCGGAGCAGGCAGCCTGTACGTCAGCGAAGGTGGCGAGCAAGTGCGGGTGGCCTACGCGTCCGCGCTGCCACCTGAAGCCATGCCGGAGATCAATACGCACGCAGACTTCCTCGAAGCCCTTCGCTCCACTCCAGACAATGTTGATTGGTTCTTTGTGAGCCCCGCTCTGTCATTTGGATCACATGTGCCTGGCGAGCGCACAGGCGTCTACCGCGTTGGCGGCGATGTGCTGCTCACCGATGCCGAAGGCGTGTCTGCCATCAGCGGTGACGACTATGCGATCGCCTTCGTCGATGAGATCGACAAGCCCGTGCATCATCGCAAGCGCTTCACAGTTGCGTACTAGCAAGGTCGCAACAAAACCTCGTCGTAAGGACTGTGGTCTCAAAGCGCGTATGCTCAGAGTTCTAGGTCAACAGTTGCCTTGCCCCGCGATCCCTTGACTTGGTCGGCGGGAGGCGAACATGCAATTCAGGCACTTGCCACTGTCGATGGCCTCAATCCTGTGCGTGAGTACCGCCCTTGTGATGCAGAACTCAGCTGAGGCCGCTACAACTGAAGACCTCGCTCTAGCCCCTACTGCACAGACGCTGACCGCGCGGCTTGTCGCTCCGGCCACTTCCGAACGGGCATTCCAGCTCGAGGTATTCGCCGATCCCAGTGCGCCCATGGGTGTTGGCAATCTGTCTTCAGCCTCATGGACGGATCCGCACACCGGAGCAGTCACGACGGTGGATGCTGCGGTCGGTGCGGACAATATTGCCCGCTTCCAGATCATGGCGTGGAAGAGCATTGCCGTGACGGTGGCGTACGGCGCTGCGACCACGCAGCTCGCGGTCGACGTGGCGCCGCCGCGGGTGCCGATCAAGGCCCCAAGCAATGCGCCACTCCAGCAGCTTGCCTACCGGACCAATCTTGATCCGCCAGCCATCGGCGCCGGCGCGAACTCCACGGTCATGATGTTGAGCGCGCAGCGCCGCGCATCAATGATCGGAAGATCCTGGCATCGCGGCTGCATCTCACTGAACTCCCTGCGCGAGGTCCAGGTGAACTATTGGGGAGTCGATGGCTACCGTCATCGGGGAATCCTGATCGCCAATGCGGCGGTGGCACCATCGATCCGCAAGGCATTCACTTCGATGCACAAAGTCGGCTACCGCTTTCGATCGATGCACCCGGTTGATGTCTACGGCAAGAACGTCATCAGCATCGGTGCCAATGACTACGCATCCATGGCTGCTGGCAACACCTCCATCTTCAACTGCCGCTACCAGGTCACCAAGGAGCGCAGCCGGATTTGGAGTCCACACGCCACGGGGCGGGCTCTGGACATCAATCCCTGGGAGAACCCCTACCTGGCACGCGGCGCGATCCTGCCCAATCGATGGTGGTTTGACACCCGCGCAAGTTCACCACTGGTGATCCGCGGGGCCTCCCCTGTCACCAAGATTCTGCGGGCAAATGGCTGGCGATGGGGTGCCTGGTTCAAGGACTACCAACACTTTGATTACCGCGGCTAATGTCGGCAAGTGGGCAAATTCTCTGCACGGCTGATTTCTGTCACCGCGACACTTGCAACACTCGGAGCCTTGGGCATCTGTGTGCCCGCAATGGCAGTAGCTCCCGGCGCGTGCGGCACGCCTGTGGCTGCGGCCAATGGCACGCACGGTCCGGTCTTGTGTCCAGGCGGCGCCCCAAACATTCAGATGCGTGGCTGGCTCACGAAGTCAGCACCCAATGTGATGGCGCTGCAAGCTCGGGCCACGAATGCGCAGATCCGCACCGCCGCCTGCGCCGATGTGGCGACCAAGCATGCGACTGGGCCACTCGTGACGGACGCCTACACCTATCAGTTCGCTCGTTATAACTGGGCGGGCAAGCGCCTTGCGCCCAAGATCTTTGACGTCCGCCTGGGCGTGCAGTTCAACTGCGGAGGCTAAGCGGGCACTTCAAATGCCGTCGTGCGAACGAGCCCGGCCGCCTTGCCCTTGGCAGCGATGACCAAGGCCATCTTGCGCGAGGCTTCATCAATCATCTCGTTGCCCAGCATCACAGCTCCACGCGAGCCACCCGCGGCGGAGGTGTAATAGTCATAAGCATCCAAAATGAGCTCGGCGTGGTCGTAGTCGCTTTGCAACGGGGAGAACACCTCGTTGACGACATCAACTTGATCAGGATGCAGCACCCACTTGCCGTCCAGACCGAGCGCCGCCGATCGTGAAGCGACCCGTCGCAATCCCTCAGGGTCCTTGATCGCCAAGTACGGCCCATCGATTGCAAGCTTTCCATTGGCTCGAGCCGCCATCAGGATGCTCATGAGAATGTGGTGATAGGCATCTCCGACGTCATATCCGGGCGGCTGCTCCCCCACGACCAGAGATTTCATGTTGATACTTGCCATGAAATCGGCTGGGCCAAAGATGATGGTCTCCAGGCGTGGACTGCTGGCCGCGATGGCATTGACATTCACCAGGCCAAGGGCATTCTCAATCTGCACTTCAATGCCGATCGCCCCGGGCTGAAGATGATTGGCCAACTCCAGTTGGGTGATGAGTAAATCCAATGCGATCACCTGTTCAGCGCTTTGAGCCTTGGGCAGCATGATGCAGTCAAGGAAGACTCCTGCGCCGTCAATGACCGCAATGACATCGGCGTAGGTCCACTGACTTGTCCAGTCATTGACCCGAACACTCAGAATCTTGTCGCCATAGCCACCGCCCGTGAGTGCAGCAATGATGTTCTCGCGCGCCTCCTGCTTGGCAAGTGGCGCAACAGCGTCCTCCAGATCCATGAACAGTGCGTCCACTGCAAGACCCTTGGCCTTTTCCAGCATCTTTGTGCTGGAACCAGGGACGGCCAATATTGAACGACGACTGCGCGCGATGCGCTCGCTGGATGACCCAACTGGAGATGACATGAAGCCAAAGTCTAGTTGCGCTTGGAGACCCTCACTGCGGATCCATAGGCGAGAATTTCACTGAGCCCATTGCCCACATCTGATGAGTCAAAACGCACACCAAGCACGGCATTGGCACCTAACTCCTTTGCGTGCGCCATCAGCCGCTCGACTGCTTGCTCTCGTGCAGCGTTGACCACATTGGTGTACTGCGGCACCTCTCCGGCTGAGAGCGCCTTGAAGCTTCCAGTGAATCCCTTGGCAAAGCCAACGCTTCGCACCAGAACTCCCCAGCACATTCCGAGGTGTTCATCAACCTGGTAGCCCGGGATATCAAATGTGGTGGACATCATCGCTTCATCAGTCATGGTCGTAGCCCATCACTTTCTGATGTGCTTGTCCACGCGAGCGGTGCAGTCAACGAGTGGTGAATCCGCCGTCCATGATCAGTTCGGTTCCTGTTGAGAATGTCGCATCAGCAACGAGATAGAGCATGCCTCGCGCCATCTCATCGGCCTGGCCCCATCGCTGAATGATCTGGCCTCCAGCTTTTCGGTCGCCAGCCGGATTCATTGGCGTGTCGATTGCGCCCGGGTGAATGGAGAAGACGCGAATGTTGTCGGGGCCCAGATCGATTGCAGCGGACTTGGTCAGGCCACGAACCCCCCACTTGCTGGCCGCATAGGCGCTGATACCGCCAGTTCCGACGAGGCCGGCTACTGAGGATGTGTTCACAATGGCTCCGCCGCCGGCTGCCTTCATCGACGCAGCAACCGCGCGCATCCCGAAGAAGGTTCCGGTGAGGTTGACGGCGATCACCCGATCCCAATCAGCCGTGGAAGCTGTGGCGATTGGCGTGGAGGCGCCAATGCCCGCGTTATTGACCAGGATGTCGATATTGCCAAGAGTGTTCGTCACTTCGTCGACCACCCGCGTCCAGTTCTCTTCATCGGAGACGTCCAGATGCAAGTAGGTGGCACCGATCTCGTCGGCCAGTGCGTTGCCAACATCGTCAGAGATATCGCAAATCACCACGTTTGCACCTTCATCAGCGAGCAGTCGGCAATGAGCCTCGCCAATGCCCATTGCGCCACCCGTGACAATTGCAATCTTTCCCTGCACCCCAGCCATGACGGTGACCATACTTGCCGTGAGCGAGTGAAACCCCCTTTTTCAGACCCTTGACGAGAGGCAGGCCATGGCACACGGACCCATTGAGCCCTTCAAGATCGGATTTTTGAACGAAGGAATGTTCGATACCGAGGCTTTCGATCTCAGCGTTGGACGGGCTATTCGACTTCGATTCGAGGAGGCATACGAAAGCGGTCTCATCGATCGTCCCGTGGAGCTCGTGCTCGCCAGTGGCTATGGCCTGCCATCGGGCACTGCCAAGGCCGTCGAGGACGCCTGGATGGAACTCAAGGAAGCCGGAGTGCTGGGCATCCTTGGACCGGGCATCACTGACAACTGCATCGCCGTGAAGCCACTGTTCGAAACCCATAAAGTGGCCACCATCAACTTCCCCGGCACGGTGTTGAGTCGTGGCGAGTACGGCTTCCACTATCAGCTCGGCGCGCTGTATGAAGATGGACCGATCTGCGCACGCGCAATCGCAGCCAAGGGACTCACAGATGTGGCAGTCATCCGCGATCGCGGGCCGATCGGCCAGGAGTTCTTTGAGTACTTTGTCGATCAATGTGAGATGAGCGGACTGTCAGTGATCAGCGATCAAGTCATCTCGCCCATCACCACTGAACTGAGCGCGGAAGTGGCCAAAGCCAAGGCGAGCAATGCGCAGGCTCTGGTCTACCTCGGCTTTGGTGGCATGCTCGTCGAGCTCTCCGATGCCATCGCAGAGTCAGGTTGGACTGTTCCGCGATACACCTGCACAGCTGGTCTGCATTGGTACAGCAAGACTCCCGAGGAGCGTGCGAACCTCAAGGGCTGGATCTATGTGGACATGGTTGATGAAGACAACCCTGTCATGCAGCACATGATGCACGAGTTCAAATCACGCTGGGACATGGACGGCTTCAACCCCATCTTCGGTGTCGGCTATGACATGGCCACTCTTGCTGTAATCGCATTGCACTACGCACCGGTGTACACAACAGAGGGCTTCAAGCAGGGGCTGGAAAAGATCCACCACATTCCATCTGTGCTTGGCGCAAAGGGAACGGTGATGGGCTTTGGTCCTCACGAGCGGACGGCACTGAAAGGGCCCGACTACTTGCTGCTGCGTGAGATGGATCTGGAGACCACGCACAGATACCGAGGCTGAAACAGCAATTGGCTCCATCGATTTTCGTCGATGGAGCCAATGCAGTACCGGAGCGACTAGCGGGTGCGCGCACCTGACGGGCGACGGTTGCCGTAATTGCTGTTGCTGTTGCGATGTGACGACGAAGCAGTGGATCGAGGCAGGGCGGAATTGGCAGGCACCTTGATGCCAGTCCATGTTGCCGTGACTCCGGCCTTCTTCAGAAGCATGCGCACCTCGGCGACCTGATCAGGCGTGGCCACGGTGATCACTTCACCTGCGGCACCAGCGCGGGCCGTACGACCCGAGCGATGCGTGTACGCCTTGTGCTCAATGGGTGGATCCGCATGGACCACCAAAGGAACGTCATCGACGTGAATGCCGCGCGCAGCAATGTCAGTTGCGACCAGGACCTTGGCGGTGCCTGAACTGAAGGCGAGCAGATTTCGCTCACGGGCATTCTGTGAAAGGTTGCCGTGCATCTCAACAGCGTTGATGCCACCGGTTTCCAGTTTGCGGGTGAGCTGCTTGGCACGACTCTTGGTTCGCGTGAACATCACGACGCGGCCACGGCTTGCAAGTTCATGAATCGCGCCGGGACGATCAGCGTCAGAGACAACGAGCACATGATGATCAAGCAGCACTGGCGCTTCGACCTCTGCCGCATGTGAGACCGGGTTGTCCAGGTAGCGCTTGACGAGTGAGTCCACGCCACCAGCCAGAGTTGCGCTGAAGAGCATGCGCTGACCCTGAGAGTCCGTCGCATCAAGAATCTTGCGGACGATGGGCAGGAAGCCTTGATCGGCCATGTGATCGGCTTCATCAAGAACGGTGATCTCCACCCGATCAAGACTTACATCCTTGGCCTGCATGTGATCGAGCAGGCGGCCCGGACATGCCACGACGATCTCCACACCTTGAGAGAAAGCCGAACGCTGTGGTCCGTGACCAACACCGCCGAAGACTGTGGTGACGCGAAGGTCAACAGCGGCCGCCAGCGGCTCAATGACTGCAGCCACCTGCGTCGCTAGTTCGCGCGTAGGAACGAGCACGAGTGCGCGCGGTCGACCCGCAGCGCGCGGCTTGGGATTGTTGGCCAGAGTTGCCACGAGCGGCAGGGCGAAGGCCAGAGTCTTGCCCGAGCCGGTGCGACCTTGGCCAAGCACATCGCGATTGGCCAGTGCATCGACCATGGTCGCCTGCTGGATTGGGAAGGGCTCCAGAATTCCCTGACCGGCCAGAACCTGGGCCAGAATTTCGGGGACGCCAAGGGCAACAAAGGGGTTGTCGGCCGCAATCTCTCCAAGTATTGGCTTGGTGATGACGATTGGCTTGCCGGGACCATTGCCGTCACGAGATGTGCCTGGTCGACGCGTTGCCGGTCGACGGGGATTGTTGCGACTGTTGGTGGGTCGTTGGGACGTAGTGCGTGAAGCTTGCGGGGACATCGTTGAAACTCCTCTAGCGGGCATTCGCGCCGCTGGATCAAGCATGCAGATCATGGGCTGCCGCGAAATTCAGGGAATCTCGATGTGTCTGTTCCGGCCTGTTGCCGAAGTGCACCCATCTGTCTGTTGCTCACCTATCGTGACATGAGCGCGGACAAAGGTCCAATTGGCTCGCCGTTGGGCGATGTGTTCATCGACACTATTTGCTGACAACGATGCCTGCGCTACTTGCGACGTCCCAGACTCAAATAGGCCATTGGTCCAACCGGCTGCACGAAAACTCCCAACAGCCATAAGGCTTTTGGGCCTCGCACCTGAGCTGGATCTCGTCGTGCGAGATCGACGAGTGCGATGGATGTAAGCACGACTTCAACCACACCAGTTGCGATGATGATGCGTTGTTGCCGCTGACTCAGATCTGCCCACTTCTTCTTCTGCATGTCAATCAAGCCTTCCCTTGAAGCCGCGCAAACGCAGACTGTTGGTCACGACAAACACACTGGAGAATGCCATGGCTGCCGCCGCAATGATCGGATTGAGCAGCCCGGCCATGGCCAGCGGAATTGCCGCAACGTTATACGCGAATGCCCAAAACAAATTGCCCTTGATGATTCTCAAGGTTCGACGTGAAAGTGCAATGGCGTCGGCTGCCGCTCGGAGATCTCCAGACACCAAAGTCAGATCACTTGCCTGGATAGCCACGTCAGTTCCGGTGCCCATCGCAATGCCCAGATCAGCCTGAGCCAAGGCCGCAGCATCGTTGACTCCGTCGCCGACCATGGCGACCACATGCCCCTGCGCCTGCAACTCTCGCACGACTTCGACCTTGTCCCAAGGCATGACCTCTGCACAGACCTCGCCAATCCCGACTTCATCGGCGACCGTGCGAGCCACTGCAGCGCTGTCGCCAGTCAGCAGGATTGGCATTGCACCTAGAGCGCGCAACTGCGCTATTGCCTGAGCGCTACTGGGCTTGATGGCATCGGCAACAGTGATCAAGCCCTGCACCGCTCCGTCCCAGGCAACGGCCACCACTGTGCGACCCGCTGAGTTTGCCGCATCGACCGCGTGCACCAGGTCTTGCTCCAATTGCGCAGCGAATTCATCAGCCAGCCAGGATGTCTTGCCGACCACAACGGCGCGACCTTCGACTAGTCCACGTGCTCCGAATCCGGCTGATGCCACGAAATCAACGAGTTCCGGCAAGCTGCCCTGTTGTTCTACGCCACGGCGCGCGATTGCCCGGGCAATCGGATGTTCGGCTGCATTCTCGACAGCTGCCGCCAAACCCAGTAGCTCGTTTGTGTCCACTCCCCTGCGCGTAATGACTTCAACGACTTGCATCTGACCGGTCGTCACTGTGCCGGTCTTGTCGAGCAGGATGCGATCGATTCGACGTGTGGACTCCAAGGCCTGCGGACCCTTCACCACAATGCCCAACTGTGCGGCGCGACCAGTGCCCACGAGCAGCGCAGTTGGCGTGGCCAGCCCTAGCGCACATGGGCAGGCGATGATGAGCACGGCCACTGCCGCGGTGAACGCGAAGGATGCGTCTTCTCCGGCTAGCAACCACGCCACCAGAGTTGCCAGGGCAAGTGCCAGCACAATCGGAACGAATACCGCCGCAACCCGATCGGCAAGTCTCTGCACAGGAGCCTTGCCAGACTGCGCCTCGCTGACCAGCTTGGCCATCTGTGCGAGTTGAGTGTCACTGCCTATTCGGGTCGCCTCAACGATGAGTCGCCCAGCGCTGTTCGTTGTTGCGCCCACGACAAGGCTGCCGGGCCCAACTTCAACAGGCACGGATTCTCCGGTCAGCATGCTCGTGTCGACTGCCGACTGCCCTTCAATGACAATCCCGTCACTCGCGATGGCTTCGCCGGGGCGCACAATGAAGTGATCACCAACGCTGAGTTCAGCAATCGGCAAACGCACCTCGATGCCTGAGCGAAGAACCGCAACTTCCTTTGCTCCCATACCCAGCAGAGCACGCAAGGCAGCGCCAGAACTGAACCTTGCTCTGGCTTCAAGAAACTTCCCCAGAAGGATGAAGACCGTAACGAGGGTGGCGACTTCGAAGTAGATATTTTCGGCGCTTGCCTCACGGCTGGGCAGAAGCGAGAAGTCCATCTTCATGTTGGCGGCACCTGCGTCGCCGATGAAGAGTGCATAGAGCGACCAGACAAATGCAGCGAGCACACCAATGCTGATCAGCGTGTCCATCGTCACTGCGCGATGTCGAAGATTCACCCACGCTGTACGATGAAAGGGCCATGCTCCCCACAACACCACGGGTGCGGCCAATGCCAACGACAGCCACTGCCAATTGCGAAACTGCAATGCCGGGATCATCGCCATCAGGACTACGGGCACAGTGAGAGCAGCACTCACATACAGCCGCTCCTGCCAGGGATTCACCTCAGCCTTGGGCTCATCAGCATTCTCAGTACTTGGCTTGGGCACTGACGCGGTGTAGCCGGCTGACTCAACGGCTGAAATCAATTCGATGTCAGGGATATCCGAGGCGGCATAGACATGAGCGATCTCAGTGGCCAGATTCACCTCTGCTGTCACGCCACTCAGCTTGTTGAGCTTCTTCTCAACGCGAGAGGCACAGGAAGCACAGGTCATGCCACCGATCTGCAGATCGACGACACGATCGCGCTGGTCAGAAGGCGCGCTCACAACTCCTCCTTGGTCGCACTGGACAAAGTCACCAGTTGCAGCCAGCAGTGGTTCAGCAGCGGCTCTGGAAAATCCGGAGCCAATCGGTAGAACACGGTTCGGCCTTCCTTGCGGGCTTTGACCAAGCCCGCGGTTCGCAACAACCGAAGGGCATACGAAGCGGCATCTTCACCAACATCCAAAGCCACAGCCAAGTCACCGACGCATAACTCGCCGACCTGATCCAATGCATACAGGATCCGCAAGCGGGTGGGCTCAGAGAGCAGGCTCAAAGTGCCGCTCAACGCAGTTGCGTGATCGGGCGTCAGCCCCAACTCTCGAATCTGTTCAACTCGAGCCTGATCCATCACTGTCACCTCACGTATCGTGTTCATATCCGCATGAACGCACGGATATGCGGATCTATTCCCGGGCGATACCTTTGGCTAAGAGACCAAAATTCCAGGAGGAATTCCATGCCACTTATTGCCATCGTCGGAGCAGGTCCTGGCATGGGGGCGGCCATTGCTCGCACCTTTGGTGCTCAGGGCTTCGAAGTCGCACTGATCAGTCGTACCCAGAGCAAGCTCGACGCGCTCGCTGCCGAGCTCAAGGCTGACGGCATCACGGCTCAAGGCTTTGCGGCCGATGTTCTTGATCGCACTTCTATGCGCGAGACCCTCCTGCTCGTGCAGGACACCATGGGCCCTATCGACGTGCTGGAGTTCTCCCCCGCTGATCCATCACTACCTCGACAGTCCCCACTTGATGTCACGGTCGAAGGTGCCCAAAGTCAGTTGGAGTTCTATGTGCACGGAGCCATTGCCGCAGTGCAGTCGGTGCTCCCCGACATGCTCGAACGTGGCAGCGGCACCATCATCGTCACCACTGGTGGCTCGTCGGTGTTTCCCAATGCCATGTTCGGCAACATCGCTCTTGCCGCTGCATCGCTGCGCAACTGGGCGCTCAGCTTGAATGCAGCTGCCAGCGACAAGGGCGTGCATGTCGTGCACATTGCTATCAATGCCTGGATTGGCAACCAGCCTGGTGCCGAGATTGAAGCCATCACTCCTCTGTATTGGCAGGCATACGCCGATGACACGGTGACCGAATTGGTGTTTTCCCCGCAAGCGTGACGAAAGCCGCTCAGTTCATTTCGCTGTAATTCTCAAGTGGCAAACTCTGCGCATGCCGCGTCCCGTCATTGGCCTCAGCTGCTATCTCGTGGATGCCGAGTGGGGCGATGGCGTGGTGATGTCTTCCCTCATCCCCCAGTGGTATGTCGATGTGATCCATGCGGCCGACGCAGATGTGCTGGTGCTCCCTCCTGAGAACAGCGCAGATGTCCTTGAGCGGCTTGATGGCCTGGTGCTCGCTGGAGGCGAGGACGTGGACGCCCGCATCTACGGGGAACCATCGGACCCCACCGCAGACTCCCCCGTGCTTCTTCGCGATGCCAGTGAACTGGCGCTCTATCGTCGCGCCAAAGACTTGGGCATGCCTGTGTTGGGCATTTGTCGAGGAGTGCAGTTGATGGCAGTTGCGCACGGAGGCTCACTCATCCAGCACCTGCCCGCAGTGACATCTGAAGTGGTGCACAGCACTGGGCCCGAGAACTATGTCGACCACCTGGCGAGATTTCTCGAGGGCTCACTGATTGCCTCGCTCTTGGGCACTGAGCCCTTTGTCGTCAATTCAGCTCATCATCAGGCGGTTGATTCACCTGGTGATCTGCGCATCACAGGCTGGGCCCAAGACGGAACCGTGGAGGTGTGTGAAGACACCGCCGCTGAGTTCTGCATAGGCGTGCAGTGGCATCCCGAACGACCAGATCGACGCAAGCCCGACGCCCCGCTGCTTCGAGCATTTGTCCAGGCAGCGCAGGCACATCAGCGTTCCAGCGGGCGCTCGGGATCCTCACTCAACTCAACGCGATAGACATGATCCCGACCCTTGTTCGCACGCCGTGCTTTGGGGATCGGCAACAGCCAGCCGTGCCGGGTGTCTCGCCACACGCTGGTCGCCCAGGTGAATCCATCAACAGTTGCCACAATCGGCGTGCGACCCCAGGCGCCTGCGTTGTCTGGAACTGACGCGTCTGGCACGCGAACGAACACCCAAGTACCAAGATCGAGATCCGCAGCCGCAGCTTCAAATGGCTCGAAGATCTGCACTCGCAGAATCTAATGCTCGCGACTCAATGCAACCTGCAGGGAATCGACTCGTTCACGCAACAGCCGTTGCTCTTGCACATTGCTGGTGAGCTCCGCCGCCAATTGCAGAGCCTCCACCGCCTCATGTTGCCGACCTAGGCGGGTCAACAAGTCCGCACGAACGGCATGAAAGAGGTAGTAGGACTGCAAATCCAAGGCATCCACTTCGCTCAAGGCTGTGAGCACTTCACCTGACTCGGCAACCGCAATTGCCCGATTCAAGCGGATGATGGGCGTATCTGAGTAGAACAGCAGCTGGTCGTAGATCGTGAGGATTTGTGGCCAGTCAGTTGTCGCGGCGCTGGCAGCTTCACTATGGACAGCAGCGATGCAAGCCTGGAGTTGATAGGTGCCTGGACGTTTGCGTCGCAAGCACCGGCGCAGATGGTCATGTGCTTCAGCGATCAGCTGCGCATCCCATTGCCGACGATCCTGATCCGCCAACAAGACGATCGATCCATCATCTGACACTCGTGCATTCGCGCGTGATTGAGTGAGCAACATCAATGCCAAGAGTCCTCGTGCTTCTGGTTCATCCGGCATCAGATCAACGAGCAGTCGACCAAGGCGAATGGCTTCCAAAGCGAGTTCTCTGCGCACCAGTGCTTCGCCTTCGCTTGCCAAATAACCTTCGTTGAAGACCAGATAGATCACCCGAAGGACCGAATCAAGGCGCGCTGGCAAATCAGAATCCTGCGGCACCCGATACGGAATGCGAGCATCGCGAATCTTGTTCTTTGCGCGCACGATGCGCTGTGCCATCGTGGATTCGGGCACAAGGAAGGCCCGCGAAATCTCGGGTGTCTGCAATCCAGCGATCAGCCTCAGCGTGAGCGCGACTTGCGATGCGGGCGCCAGCGCTGGATGGCAACAGGTGAAGATCAACCGCAGTTGGTCATCACGCACCACACCGATCTCCTCTTGCTCACTTTGCAGGTACAACAAGGCGGACTCTGACTGCCGAGCCTCGCGAGAAGACTCACGTCGCAGCCGATCGATTGCGCGATTGCGCGCCGTGGTGATGATCCAGCCGGTTGGGTTGGCCGGTATGCCGTCGCGGGGCCACGTGCGCAGTGCCAGCACAAAGGCTTCCTGTACCGCTTCCTCCGCGAAGCCCAGATCGCCAAGGAAGCGGTTCAACGTTGCCACCGCGCGCCCGTAGTCCTGACGGAATACCTGCTCAATCTGCAGTGCGTCGGCGGCCAAGGGCTCAGTCTTCAGGAATGGGCTGGAAAGGGCGCACCTCAACGGGATTCAGGCAGGCGATTGAACACAACTCGGCAAGCCTCAATGCCTCAGCTTCGTCGGCGACGTCAATCACCCAGAAGCCACCAATGTGCTCCTTGGATTCAAGATAGGGGCCATCGGTTCTTTGCAGAACGCCTTCCTTGGAGTTCACCACCTGGGCAGTGCTTGCCGGCATGAGCCCACCGGCAAAGACCCAGGCTCCGGTTTCCATCAACTCGGCATTGAGCGCATCGACGGCGACGAAGGCC
>JAUSQD010000048.1 GCA_030652695.1 Actinomycetota bacterium | reverse complement strand
GAACAACGAAAGAATCCAGGAACGACTGAAGGGACTGAGCCCAGTTGATTACCGGACCCAATCCCTTCAGCTAGCCTAGAAAGACTCCCGCTATGAACTCCAACATTCGGGGTTCAGTTCAATTTCTCGGGGCCCTTTGACTTGTGGTCAGTTAGCGGTCGTCGCTGCTGATGTGCGCGACAACATCAAGTCGATGTGTTTCGTCAAGAACCTCGATCGCCTGCGGACGAAGTGCGTCCTCGTGACGATTCCAGTGGTGTCCGCAAAAGAGCAAGTCAGATCCGCCGGGCAGCACTACGCGTACATAGGCTTGGGAGTTGCAACGATCGCAACGGTCGGTTGCGGCCAGCGCGGGCGCTGTCATTGTGGTGGCCATTAGAACCTCCAACTTGTCTCTGGCTTAGCTGCTATTTGCTAATGCCTCTGCAATGTGGATAACAGTCTTACACGCCTTTCTTATTCCTGCGATGCCACGCCGGTCTGGTTCACCTAAAGCGAAACCTAATTGTTATCTGGCTCACATGTGAACATCCGTTCATTCGTGGCATCCGAGTGCGCATGAGTTCCGCGAGTAGGTTGGCGACGTGTCTTCGACCTACTCCGCCAAAGATCTTTCAGTCCTCGAAGGCCTTGATGCAGTGCGCAAACGTCCGGGGATGTACATCGGTTCCAATGACGGTCGTGGACTCATGCACTGCCTTTGGGAAATCGTGGACAACGCGGTGGATGAGGCACTGGCTGGATATTGCACAGTGATCGACATCACCTTGCATCCCGATGGCTCTGCCGAAGTTCATGATGACGGACGCGGGATCCCTGTCGACATTGAGCGCAAGACTCGCCTGACCGGAGTCGAGGTTGTCCTGACCAAATTGCATGCCGGAGGAAAGTTCGGTGGTGGTTCCTACGCGGCCTCGGGCGGTCTGCACGGCGTAGGTGCGTCAGTGGTCAATGCGCTGTCCAGTCGACTCGATGTTGAGGTCGATCGTGGCGGCAAGGTGCATGCCGCAAGTTTCAAGCGGGGGGTGACCGGAGTCTTTGACGGCCCCGACCCTGATGCAGAGTTCAGCAAGAAGTCGGGGCTGGTGATCGTTGGCAAGGCCCCGCTGAAGAAGACAGGCACGAGAATCAAATGGTGGGCAGATCGTCAGGTGTTCACCAAGGATGCCGACTATGACCGCCAGGCGCTGCGTGAGCGCGCGATGCAAAGCACCTTCCTGGTTCCCGGGCTGACGATTGCCCTGCATGATCTGCGCGACCAGTCAGACATCTACGAGGAGCGATTCCAGCACAAGGGTGGCATCGGCGAATATGTCGAATCGCTGAGCGCTGGCCAATCCGTGTCCCCGATTATTCGACTCCTTGGCCAAGGACACTTTCACGAGACCGTGCCGGTCATCGACAGCAAGGGCCACATGTCACCACAGGAGGTCGAACGTGAGCTCGTGGTCGACATCGCGTTGCGCTGGGACACGGGCTATGACTCGCTGCTGCGTTCCTTCGTCAATGTGATTGCCACGCCCAAGGGCGGCACTCATGTCGCTGGTTTCGAGCGGGCGATTACCAAAGTGTTCAACGATCAGCTTCGGGCTGCCAAAGTCCTGCGTGCAGGTGAAGACAATGTGGCAAAGGACGATGTCTTCGAGGGACTCACCGCAGTCGTTGCCGTGCGCCTGGCTGAACCTCAGTTCGAAGGTCAGACCAAGGAGATTCTGGGGACGCCGGCTGCGAGCCGCATCGTCAGCAATGTCGTGAGCAAGGAACTGACTAAGTGGTTCACCACTCCGCCGCGGGGCGACAAAGCTGCAACCAAGTCGGTACTTGAAAAGGCTGCCAATGCGATGCGCGCGCGGGTTTCTGCGCGTGCGCACAGGGACACTCAACGCCGCAAGACAGCATTGGAGTCGTCTGCGCTCCCGGCAAAGTTGGTGGACTGTCGATCCGATGAGGTTGCGCACAGCGAGCTGTTCATCGTCGAAGGTGACAGCGCTCTGGGCACTGCGAAGTCGGCGCGCAATTCCGATTTTCAGGCCTTGCTGCCCATCCGAGGCAAGATCCTGAACGTGCAGAAGTCCTCACTGTCGGACATGCTCAAGAATTCCGAGTGCGCCTCGATCATTCAGGTCATCGGTGCTGGCTCGGGCAGGACTTTCGACATCGATCAGGCACGCTACGGAAAAATCATTCTGATGTCCGATGCCGACGTCGATGGCGCGCATATTCGCTGTTTGTTGCTGACGTTGATCCACGCCTATCTGCGGCCAATGCTGGAACAGGGTCGAGTGTTCGCTGCAGTGCCTCCGTTGCATCGCGTTGAAGTGATCAATCCCGGCAGCAAGGCCAATGATGTGATCTATACATACTCCGATGGTGAGATGCGCACGGTCATTGCTGACGCCGAGAAGCGCGGTCGCAAGATCAAGGACCCCATCCAGCGCTACAAGGGCCTGGGCGAGATGGACTCCGGCCAGCTTCGTGAGACCACGATGGACCCGGCGCACCGGACCTTGCGACGCATCACGATGCACGATGCTGCAGCAGCCATAGCAGTCTTTGATCTGCTGATGGGCAATGAGGTCGCTCCGCGCAAGGAGTTCATCGTTGATGGTGCAGCTGGCTTGGATCGCGACCGCATCGACGCCTGATCGTGATTGTCCAACACGGCGTTGGTCAGGGACCGTGAAGACTCCACAGTCCCTGACCATGACCATTCAGCCGGTACGCATGGCGCTGATCAGCAGGCGAGGGGAGCCCAGCTGATAGGGCTCTCCTTCAACACCAGATGCCAGACGAACACCGCTGAATCCCGACTCCTCAAGCAGCGTGATCAATTGCTGCACTGTGTAGACGACATATTCGGCGGTTGTGCGCTCCACTTGGTCACCGCGCACAAACTCATAGACGCTGATTGCGCGGCTGCGAGTGACGTCGTAGCTTCGACTGATGGTCACCTGAATGTCACCGGTGACCATGCTCTGCGGTGTCGTGCTGAACCCCGGCAGGAGTGACTCGGCCGTAGCGCCGAAGTCGACCAGCAGCTGTCCGCCCTCGACGAGCATCTGAGACACCGACGACAAGAACCTGCGAGTGTCGACCAGGTCGAGGTAGCCGAAGCTGTTTCCCAAACAGATCACAGCGTCGTATTCGCCCTCGCGCGGCAGATTTCGCATATCTGCCTGGCTGAACATCACGGGCAATTCGACTTGCGCTGCCTGACTCTGTGCGTAGCTGATTGCCTCTGCAGAGAGGTCATAGCCGACCACGCGGTAGCCACGACTGGCCAAGGCAAAAGCATGCCTCCCGCTGCCGCAGGGAACATCCAAGATCCTCGCCCCAGGGTGGAGATTGAGGTGCGTCTCGATGAATGCGACATCCGCCTGCGTCATCTCTGGCGAAGCGACCCTGCGCCAAAATTCATTCGGCAGTTCAGTGAAGAAATTGACGTACCACTCGTCTTCGGTGTTCTTTTGCACGAAGTGCTGTGCTGACATTGAAATATTCCATTCATTGGATGAGTACTCGGGATCGTGTTCCGGGCAACATGCAATGAGGTCGACTGCTGAGCAGTGACCTTCGACTACCGCTGAAGTTCAGCGGCAGGTGCCGGCCCGATGAGTGATGGGCCTAGCCATGGCGTCCTCCGAATGACTGGTCCCGCAACGAAGCGGGCCGGAAAAAGGTATCAGACCGAAGTGACCCTGTGCTCGTGAAGTGACCTGTAGATATGTTGTCGCCATGCCGATCTATGACGCTGATGATGTCCAAGCTTTCCCCAACGAGGCATTCGCCGATGTCCTGGCAGCCAATGCTGAATTCGCATCAAGCTTCACAGGTTCAAGTCTCACCGGTCGCGCAGCAAAAGGGCTC
>JAUSQD010000047.1 GCA_030652695.1 Actinomycetota bacterium | reverse complement strand
GGGTCGGTCAAGTCATCTGCAGGCACGTAAATGGCCTGAAGCGAAGTGATCGAGTGACCGCGCGTTGAGGTAATGCGCTCCTGCAACTGGCCCATTTCATCAGCAAGGGTTGGCTGGTAACCCACAGCTGACGGCATCCGGCCAAGCAGAGTGGAAACCTCAGAACCTGCCTGAGTGAAGCGGAAGATGTTGTCCACGAACAGGAGCACGTCCTGCTTCTGCACATCGCGGAAGTACTCCGCCATGGTCAGCGCCGTCAGGGCTACGCGCAAGCGCGTGCCTGGAGGCTCGTCCATCTGACCGAAGACAAGGGCGGTTTTCTCAAGTACGCCGGACTCGCTCATTTCAAGGAAGAGGTCATTGCCCTCACGAGTGCGCTCGCCGACTCCGGCGAAGACCGAGACACCACTGAAGTTCTCAGCGACTCGGTAGATCATTTCCTGGATGAGCACAGTCTTGCCGACGCCGGCTCCACCGAACAGGCCGATCTTTCCGCCCTTGACGTACGGAGTGAGCAGGTCGATGACCTTGATGCCGGACCAGAAGACCTCGGTCTTGGACTCAAGCTGATCAAATGCCGGTGCATTGCGGTGAATGCTCCAGCGCTCCTTGATCTCAAGGGAGTCAGCAGGCACATCCAGCGGAATGCCCAGGGTGTTCCACACATGTCCCTTGGTCACATCGCCGACGGGCACGAGGATGCCGTCGCCTGTGTCGGTCACGGCTGCACCGCGGACCAGGCCATCGGTGGCCTGCATGGAGATGGCCCGCACCATGTTGTCGCCGATGTGCTGTGCAACTTCAAGTGTCAGCAGGCGCTCGGTTGCGCCTTCCTCACCTGAGTTGAAGGACACCGTGACGTGCAGGGCGTTGTACAACGCCGGCATGGCCTCGACGGGGAACTCCACGTCGACGACCGGTCCGGTGACGCGAGCAACGCGGCCCACGCCGGCGGAAGTCTGGGTCGTTTCGGTCATGGCGATTCCTTCTCCTAGCTCGAGGCGAGCGCGTCTGCGCCGCCAACGATCTCGCTGATTTCTTGGGTGATCTCGGCCTGACGGGCCTGGTTTGCCTGACGAGTCAATGTACGGATGAGTTCCTCGGCATTATCCGTGGCGGACTTCATCGCACGACGACGCGCGGCATGTTCAGAGGCTGCGGCAAGCAGCAGCGCGGTGTAGACCGAATGCTGGATGTACTGCGGAAGCAATCCGTCAAGCACAGTCTCGGCATCTGGTTCGAATTCATAGAGCGGGAACGGCAGGGCTGAACCCTTCTCAATGACTTCATCGACAACTTCAAGCGGCAGCACGCGAAGGATGCGGACGTCCTGAGTTCCCATGTTCACGAAGTGCGTGTAGACGATATGGATCTCGTCAACACCACCTTCTTCAACGGGTGTGAGGAAGGCGTTGAGGAGATCTTCACCAATGGCCTTGGCATCGGCATAAGTCGGCTGATCGGTGAAGCCGGTGTACTCCCCGCCCATCGCACGCTCGCGGAAGCGGTAGTACGAGACTCCCTTGCGACCCACGACGAAGGGAATCGAGGTGACGCCGTTCTCACGCAGATTGGTGTACAGCGCCTCTGCCTCGCGAAGGGTGTTTGCGGAGTACGCACCTGCAAGCCCACGGTCAGCAGTGACGACGAGCACTGCAGCCTTTGTGCGATTCTCCGGGTTGGCCATCAGCGGATGCTTGGCCACATCTGATGCACCCGTGGCCGCTGCACTGATCGCGGCCAGCAGCTGCTTGAGATATGGCAATGCAGCATCCAGACGCTGCTGCGCCTTCACGATGCGCGATGAAGCAATCAGCTCCATCGCCTTCGTGATCTTCTTGGTCGCGCCGACGGAACGAATCCGTCGGCGGAAGACCCTCTGCTGTGCACCCATGTGAATTAGCCCCGAACAGTCCGAGTGACCTTGGTGTGGTCGATTTCCTCATCGGCCACTGCACTCACGGGCTCATCGTTGACCAGGAGCTGTCCTGAGTGCGTGGTGAATTCACGCTTGAAGGCAGCCACCGCAGTCTCAAGGACGGAAACAGTGTCGTCTGACAGATCCGTGGTGGTGCGAATCGCGTCGAACACACCTGGCTGAGCACGATCGATGTACTCAAGGAATTCCTTGTCAAAGCGACGAATGTCCTCAACAGGGACTTCGTCAAGCTGGCCTGTCGTACCCGCCCAGACGGAAACGACTTCACGCTCCATCGACTGCGGCGCGTACTGCGGCTGCTTGAGCAGTTCAACCAGTCGCGATCCACGACCAAGCTGAGCTTTCGACGTCGCGTCAAGGTCAGAGCCGAAGGCAGCAAATGCCTCGAGCTCACGGAACTGAGCCAGATCCAGACGCAGCCGGCCTGCGACCTTGCGCATTGCCTTTGGCTGAGCTGAGCCACCGACTCGGGAGACCGAGATACCCACGTTGATGGCCGGGCGAACACCGGAGTTGAAGAGGTCGGACTCCAGGAAGCACTGACCGTCGGTGATCGAGA
>JAUSQD010000043.1 GCA_030652695.1 Actinomycetota bacterium | reverse complement strand
TTGCGTATTAATCGATCGACGGTGGCCACAATCGGCGCTGGATCAACGACGAAGAGCTCTGGCGACCAAGGAACGATCGGCGTGATCTTGCCCTTGCGCGTATTGCACGCGCGGTGGGCGAGACGCTCAACTGGCGGTGCGCCCTTCTTGCCTTTTGGTGCTGCGACGCCGGCGTCAACACTCGGTCCAAGATCGGCATTGACTGACGCGAATGGATCAACCGGTTTGTCGCACAACCAACAACGCCAGCCGTCCCGATCACCGACTTCGTTGAGGTCACTCATGAGCGCAGGCTACGCTTCAGATGGTCTGCTCAACTTGGGCGACTCGACTACACCGGAGTTCAACAGTTCGGTGATGCGCTGCTCCGACAGTCCGGCTTCGCTGAGAATCTTCAGCGACTCCTCGCCGACTTCAAACGATGCGGGCTCACGTCGTCCCAGTGTCGTTGACCAATCTGAGTAGCTGCGCACAATCGCGGCTCTGCCAAATTGCTTGTGTTCCACGACATACGTCAATTGGTTGGCAAGAGCGAACGCGTCAGTGAACGACGTCTCCCATGACAAGGCCCTCACTGCATCCACGCCGATGCTGGACAGCTTTGCGACTACGTTTGCGCTGTCTTGAGTGCGGAGCAATGATTCAAGTTGGCTGGCGTGTGTCACATCGAATGCTTTGAGCAGTGCACGTTGCTTGTCATCTCGATCGGCGTTCAAAGCGATCCAGCCGTCCTCGCATTCGTACAGCCGATGGAAGTCGCTGGGGCCGCGATAGTCGGCCTTTCCGATTGCAGGGGGTGGGCTTCCTGGGTATGTGGTGAACTCGCAGAACTGAATGAACGTTGCACCTTGAGCTAGTGAGATGCCTACGTCGGCACCGATGGTGTGGTGGAAGCGTCGATGCAGGCTTGCAAGTGCGGCAATGGCTCCCAGGATTCCCGTCGCAGTGTCAATAGTGGGCACGCCCGAGTCATAGGGATAGCCATCGCCGCCCTGAGCCGTGGACATGCCACTTCGGGCTTGGAAGATTGGATCGAATCCAGGGGAGTCCGCCCAGGCTTCGGCAAGTCCGTAGGCCGAGACGCCTACATGGATGAGTTGACTGTTGGCCTTTGCAAGCGCGGCATCTCCCAAGCCGATTCGCTCCATGCGGGCGGGACGAAGGTTCTCCACGAGTATGTCGGTATCGCGTAGCAGTTCAAGCATGGTGTGAGCGCCTTCAGGGCTTGGCACATCCAACGCCAAGCCACGCTTGTAGCGGTTCACCGAGAGAAACTGAATTGGGAACGCACGGTAGGTGTCACCAGTCGGCGGCTCTATGCGAATGACGTCAGCGCCATATTCGGAAAGCACTGACGAGACGAAAGGGCCGGCGATGAACGAAGCTGCATCGATGACCTTGATTCCATTCAGAGGCATCAAGTAGTCACCGCGCTGAACTGGGCGTGCTGGTCGACTTCCTTCCCAGAGTGGTTCATGTTCTTGGGTTGGAGTGTTGGTGGCGGGGAGCCGTCCAGGAGCTGGTGCGGATCCATCGATGATGATGGGCGTCGTTGGCATGCGGACGGGGCCGACGCGTTCGTCATCCTCGATCACAAAGCCGCCATTGGCAGCAACGATGTCGCTTTCCGTCCACTCCTCTCGACTGTTCACCGGAGCAGCGGCAAGTCCATGCTCAGAGAGCAGATCGATCCAGTGGGTGCTGGGTTGCGCGGCGAAGTGATCTTCTAAAGCGATGTTGACCTTGGCTAAGGCTTCGGCGCTGGACATCAGCCTGTAGAAGTCACCTTCAACCTCTGGCAGGGCCAGCAGATCTAGTCGATCAAGTGCGTCAAGAGTGCGCAGCACGAGGTCTGGCGTGAGAGCGGCGAGATAGAACCATTGCTTGTCGCTGCCTTGATACGAGCGAAAGGTTGGTGCACGCCCGCCGCCGCTCCGTCGAATCGTGGGCTGATCGATGGTGTTGAAGGTCATGGCTGTCAGCACGGCCGACGCAGCATGAAGCCCACTGATGGTCGCGCTGTAGCCGTAGCCAGTCCGCTCAAGTCCATGCAGGCCGGCGAGTGCTGCCGCTGCCGCGAGACCGCCGTGCACTTGAGTGATGTTGGAGACAACGGGAGCGATTGGGCCGTTCGCGGCACCTGCATATTGGCCCGCAACTCCTCCTGCCGCTGCAACAAGGAGCGGGTCTTCGTCAAGCTCAGCCCATTCGCCTTCATGGCCATATGGAGGCACCCAGACGTGAACGAAGCCCTTGTCCTTGGGGTTGAGTTGGCTGGATGAAAGACCAAGTGCGAAGAGGGCCGATGGTGACTCATCGACGATGACGATGTCTGCTTCATGAACGTGCGCAGCGGTGTAGTGACCTTCAACATTCATGACTCGCTTACCTCTGTCCCAACTGATGTTGCCCGGCTCGGTGGTCTCTGGTCGCGATGAGCCGTCCACGACGAGGCGGACAACATCGGCTCCGAGATCAGCGAGCAACTGGCCCGCTATGCGAGCGGGTCGCGAGTAGCTGACTTCAATGACACGCACACCGTGGAGTGGTGGTGGCGCAGGATTTTTGCTGGCGCTTTGATCAGCCACGTGTGCCGCATCCATTGATGTGCAATTCGACGATCGTCATTCGAAGCAACCAACAGCACAAATGGTCAAAGCGCAAGGCAATTGAGCGTATTCATGCAACCCCGACCTTCGGTCCTTGAATTGACTCGCCTCGTCATCGACTTGTCTCGCTCACAAGTGATTCACAGGCGCCAGTTTTAGGCTGGTTGGACTATGTGCTCGAACTCGAATGGGGGCGCAATGTCTGTCAATCAGCGCCTCGCGCTGGTCGGGGCATTCCTGTGTGCGGTTGTCTTGGGGATGAACGCCTCCGCGGCAGCTGCTCCTGCGCCTTCAACTCCTACGCTTCCGGCGGAGTACGACCCATCACCACGCTACGAGGCGCAGTCGATTTGCAGCCCAACTCCCAAGCCCGGAACGCGCAAGCTCATCGCGCTCATCAAGCGGACCTACGGAGCACAGCAGTCGATTGGCACCACCCGCAGTTGCGTCGGCGGAACCAGCGAACACAAAGATGGCCGCGCGATCGACTGGATGGCCGCGAGCAGCGGAGGACGTGACGAGGTGCAGGCCTTCGTCGACTGGCTTGTCGGTCCAGACACTGCCGGTGTTCCGGGCGGCAACGCGACACGGCTCGGCGTCATGTACATCGGTTGGAAGAACCACATGTGGCGCGCTTATGGGCAGGGGTGGACGCCGCTCGACGGCTGTCCCGCTGGTGATGCGACCAGTTGTCATCGCAACCATGTTCACATCTCGCTCACATGGGACGGTGCCAGTGGTCGTACATCCTTCTGGGACGGCACAGTTCTGACCGGCTACTGCTCGAGCGCAAGCACGAGCGCGACGATCGTTGATCTCTCGCGTGCAGCAGATGCGATCCCAGTGGCGCCGTTTGCTGCATTGGACACGCGCGCCGGGACAGGACTTGTCAATGGTGGCTTCTTCTTTGGCGGCGGGTGGAGTGGTGACGGTGACTGGGGTGGAAGCGACGGATGGAGTCGCCCAGGTGGCTGGGGCTTCCGCGCCGACCCGACGCCTACCCCGACCGTGACAGCGATACCGGTGCCGACAATGCCGACACCCTGTCGAGTGCACGCTGGCGGGAGACGTGACGGTAGTGGAGTCCTGACCAAGGTGACCGGACAGGGCGGCGTGCCGGACCTCGGGGTGGCTGCCGTTGCGGTGAGGATCCGCGCGCTGCAGTCGACCGCGCCGGCCACGGTCAGCGTGTGGGGCCCAGGGGAGATCGAGCCCACGAAAGCGGCCAAGATAGGCCTGAACCAGAGCGCTGTCGCGCAGGTGATCGTGCCCGTCGCATCCGATGGCACCATCGCGCTGTCGACGTCGATGGGTGCTGTCGATCTATTGGTCGAGGTGACTGGCTACTTCACGACCGGCGATCAACCCAACCGCACTGTGGTCTACGGCTGAGCCCGCACTGCTGATGGTCCGCTGAAGTGGGTGGAGGCCAGCGATCAGGTCAAACAGTCGAACGCTCGTAGCATGTGGCCGTGGCAATCAAATTTGAGAACGTCGGCATCGCCGTCCGAGACATCGAAGCAACGATCGCCTTCTTCACCGACCTTGGTCTGGAAGTCATCGGTCGCGACACCGTCAGTGGCGAGTGGGCCTCCTTGGCGGTCGGCCTTGACGGCAACCACGCCAAGATCGCGGTGCTTCAGGCTCCAGACGGAAGTGGGCAGCTCGAACTCTTTGAATACATCCACCCTGACGCCATTGAAACCGCCCCCACGCTGCCAAACGAGATCGGAATGCACCGAGTCGCGTTCTCCGTGGACGATCTCGACGAGGCTCTCGCGATCGCAGCCAAGCACGGTTGCCATCCATTGCGCGGAGTGGCCACCTACGAGGATGTCTACAAGCTCACCTACGTCCGTGGCCCAAGCGGCATCATCGTGATGCTCGCGGAGGAGCTCAAGAAGGCTTGACGCGAGAAGGCAACTCTGAACAGGGAAAATACAACTGAGTGTGGTGGCCAGGGACGGGGTCGAACCGTCGACCTTCCGAGTTTCAGTTTGACTTGGGATGCTCATCTGATGTTTTTCTCGCATATCCCGTTTTGATGCCGTCTCCTAGGCCCCTCTAAGTAGCAGCGCGTTCTATCAGGTTCGTGAAATGGCTGAGAAGGCTATTGATCCGGTCGGTTCGTGGCTCGCCTGCTGCGCGTCGTGGCGGAGGAGCGGGATCTCGGCTATGTGACTGCACCGGCCGATCCCACGGCCATGCAGCTCATGGCCGACGGGATGAGCAGGGGCACCATCAAGAAGTGCGACGCCGAGACAGGCGGTCCGACGGGATGCCAAACTGCGTGGCATCCAGCATCGTCACGATCCACCGGGAGCCCTCGGTGGCCGTCAAGGCAGGGAGCGCACCATGCAGACCGGGATCTTGCACGACATCCGGATCGTCGACCTCTCGGACGGCATCGCCGGCCCGACGGCCACCATGGTGCTCGCCGAGGCTGGCGCCGACGTCGTGCTCGTGGAGCCGCCAGGCGGGGTGACCACCCGCTCCCTGCCGGGCTTCAAGACTTGGAACCGCAGCAAGCAGTCTGTCGTGCTGGACGTGCACGAGGCCGCTGGCCGCGAGCGCCTCGACTCGTTGCTGGCTGGCGCGGACGTGCTGGTCCACTCGCTCTCGCCGATCAAGGCACGCGAGCTCGGGCTCGACGATGCCTCGCTTGCCGCCGCCCATCCGCACCTCATCGCCTGCTCGGTGCTCGCGTGGCCGGCGAACCATCCCGATGCGGAGTTGCCGGTTGACGACCTGCTCGCGCTCGCGCGCATGGGCGTGCTCGACGAGCAGCAGGGCCTGCGCGAGGGGCCCATCTACGTGCGATTCCCACTGGGCAGCTGGGGCGCGGTCTGGCTCGCCGCCATGGGGATCGTGGCCCGGCTCATCGTCCGTGGCCGCACCGGCTCCGCCGGCCCGGTGCACACGAGTTTGGTCCAGGGCGCCCTGATCCCGATGATGATGCACTGGTCGCGGGCGGAGACGCCCTCCGACGCCCTGCGGATCGGCATGCCCAAGGGCAATATGCAGGCCTCGCTCTTCGAGTGCTCCGACGGGCGCTGGGTCCACGCGATGCAGCCGGCCCCGTGGGGCACCCCGCTCATGGACGAGGCGCTGGCCGAGCTGGGACCCGAAGCCGTCGAGGAGGGCGCGGCCCTCGCCGCGACCGGCCTCTGGGGCGATATGACCTTGGTACGCAAAGCGTTCCTGCTCCGTCCGGCGCAGGCCTGGCTCGACAATGCCTGGGCCAACGACCGACCGGCGCAGGGCGCGTTCGAGGTGGGCGCGATCCTCGGCGACGAGCAGGCGCGCATCAACCGTTACGTCATCGAACTGGATGACCCGGAGGCTGGGCGCATCACGGTGCCCGGGCTGCCGCTGACTGTGGACCCGCCGACGCAGGTGCGCGGGCCGGCGCCCGCGCTAGGTCAGCACCAGGATGTGGCAGGCGCCGACTGGGCGCCGCAGAAGGCCCCTGATGCCGCGGCCGCGAGCCAGCACTACCCCCTGGCCGGCGTGAAGGTGCTGGACTTCGGCAACTACCTGGCCGGCCCGCTCGGCCCGATGCTGCTGGCCGACCTCGGCGCCGATGTCATCAAGGTTGAAGCCACCACTGGCGATCCCATGCGCTGGGGCGATTGGCCCTTCGCCGGCTGCCAGCGCGGCAAGCGCACCATCGCGGTCGACCTCAAGTCACCCGACTCGCGCCCCGTGCTCGAGGCGCTCGTGCGCTGGGCTGACGTCGTCCACCACAACCTGCGCATGCCCGCCGCTCGCCGCCTGGGCCTGGACTCCGCGTCCTTGCGGCAGATCAACCCCGATCTCGTCTTCTGCCACACCAGCTCCTACGGCCCGCAGGGGCCGCGTGCCGATTGGCCCGGCTACGACCAGCTGTTCCAGTCGTCCTGTGGCTGGGAGGTCGCCGGCGCCGGCGAGGGCAACAGGCCGATGTGGCACCGCTTCGGCTTCATGGACCACCAGTGCGCGATGTCGTCGGTGGTCTCCACGCTGCTTGCAGTCTACGAGCGCGACCGCACCGGCCGCGCTATCGATGTCGCCGGCTCGCTGCTCGGGCCCGGCGTGCTCACCACGAGCGAGACCTACTTGCAGGCCGACGGCACGCTCGCACCGATGGCCCAGCTCGACCACGACCAGATGGTCACCACGCCCGGTGCCCGCCTTCTCATCTGCTCGGATGCGTGGATCGCGGTGGCCGCGCGTCACGACGACCAGGTCGCGCGCCTGTGCGAGGTGCTCGGCGTGGCCGACCCGGACGCGCTCCCGAAGGCTGCCGCCGACCGCGCATCAGGCGAACTGCTCGATGCGCTCGCGGCGGCAGACGTGCCGGCTGAGCTCGTGCGGCTCGACAACAAGAACTCCTTCTTCGACGACCCAGCCAACCAGGAGATCGGGCTGGTCGTCTCATACCAGCACGGCGCCTGGGGCCGTCTTGAGCAGCCGGGCGCGATGTGGGACTTCGGCGACCTCCACACCAGGTTCGACTACGCGCCGCCGCTGCTCGGCGAGCACACCGTCGAGGTGCTGCGCGAGATCGGATTCGACCAGGCTGGCGTCGATGGGCTGCTCGCCGCCCAGGTGGTCAAGACCGCCTAGGGACAGGGCGGCTTGACGGTGACGTCGAGGCGTTGGGGGCGATCCTCGTCGGGTGGTGGCCAGGGACGGGGTCGAACCGTCGACCTTCCGAGTTTCAGTCGGACGCTCGTACCAACTGAGCTACCTGGCCGTGGCTGAACTTCCAGCCGGATGTCCAGGGTTACCCCTGAAGCAATGGCGACCCCGACCGGGCTCGAACCGGCGACCTCCGCCGTGACAGGGCGGCGCGCTAACCAACTGCGCTACGGGGCCTCTAGCGAAGCCGTATCCCCAACGGGATTCGAACCCGTGCTGCCGCCGTGAAAGGGCGGTGTCCTAGGCCACTAGACGATGGGGACTTTGTCTCCGTCGACCTAATGCCGCTGGCGACGAGAGAACTATAGGGGATTCTTTACTGGCAACTCACCGGAGGTCATTTTGGGTGGGCGGCACGAGAAAGTCGGTCGAGGATGGCCGTGCCGAGGCCGTGGCTCTCGGGTGACACGGCGAGCACATTCCTCAGCTCCAAAGCATCTGCCTCTCTCAGGGCCCAGTACAAGATTCGTGCGTATTCATCGGTGGATGTGGGTTCAGCCAGCCGAACGAGACCGATGGGCGTGGTGATGTCTGCGCTTGCGAGCAATCCGATGCGTGCCGCTGAGTTGGTGTAGTCGCCAGCCTCGAGTTCTTGCTGCGTCACAAGCCGTACTTCGGCACGCGGGCTGTAGTGGGAGTCAAGAGTTCCGCTCGCGCGCACTTGAGAGTCGTGTGTGCAAGTCATGCCTGTTGTCTGCTCGACTTGCTCGATGGTGATCGCGCCGGGGCGAAGCAACTGCGGCTGCGTTCCTGTGCAGTCGATGATCGTGGATTCAAGACCGATCTCGCAGTCGCCGCCGTCAAGGATGACGTCGTTGGCGGAGAGAAACATTCCGAGTTCCTGCTTCACATGATCTGCGCTGGTCGGACTGACCTGGCCGAAGCGGTTCGCGCTGGGAGCCGCAATGGCGATCGATGCGTCGCCGGTGATGCGGACGAGTTCCTGCTGCACGGTTTGCATCAGTGGATGGGCCGACACTCGGACCGCAACTGAATCCTGAGCACCCGTCAGGAAGTCTCCGGCTCTATCCGTCCTCTTAATTACGAGAGTGAGTGGTCCGGGCCAGAAAGCTTCTGCAAGCGCTCGCGCGAAATCTGGGATGTCCTTGCCCCAGGCATCGAGTGCTTCGATGTTGGGCAAGTGGGCGATGAGCGGATGGTTGGCTGGTCTGCCTTTGGCCACATAGATCTGCGCGATTGCATGCGCATCATCGGCGCGAGCCCCGAGCCCGTAGACGGTTTCTGTTGGGACTGCGGCCAGATGACATTCGGCCAGCGCTAAGGCTGCCTCAAGAGGGTCATTTGTGACTCGCATGTACCTATTCAATCTGGCCTATGTAAGGAGTAGGTCAGGACTGGGCTGTTTGGCGCTCTGTGGGGAACCGCGTGGATCTTGCGGGTGTCTCATTGCCATATGAGTTCGCCCCGAGAAGGAGATCACGTGAGCACTCCCATTCCCCCGTACAGCCCCGTGTCCTCATACGACGACCAACTGCCGTTCAATTGGACCACTCCTGCGCCAGCGCCAAAGCCGCGCAATCGCGCAGTCATGATCGTCGCGGCACTGGGTGTAACCGCGCTCGTTGCAGGAGCAGCCGGTGGAGCGGTCGGCTATGTCGCTGCGAGTTCGACCCTGCCGACGGCTTCGGCGTCCACTTTCGACACCACATCGCCTTCCGTTCCTGCCGACGGCAGCATCTCGGCTGTTGCAGCAGCGGTGCAGCCGGCGGTGGTGCAGTTGAACGTGGCCGGCGCAGATGGTCAGGGCACCGGCTCGGGATTCATCATCAGCTCTGATGGCTACCTCATCACTAACAACCACGTTGCTGGCGGAGCCAGTGAAAACGGCATCGATGTCCTGTTTGCCGACGGCACTCAGGTCAAGGGCCAGCTCGTCGGCGCGAACGCGGGCTATGACTTGGCAGTGGTCAAGGTCGACAAGTCCAATCTTCCGACCGTGCCGATCGGCAGTTCTGCCGGCCTGCTGGTCGGTGATTCAGTGATCGCTCTTGGATCTCCGCTGGGCCTGCAGGGCACGGTGACTTCGGGCATCGTGAGTGCGCTGAATCGTCCAGTCACCGCAGGCGGGGACAGTGGCGATTCATCTTCATTCATCAACGCGATTCAGACAGATGCTGCGATCAACCCAGGCAACTCAGGTGGGCCACTGGTCAATGGCAAGGGTGCAGTGATCGGTGTGAACTCAGCGATTGCATCCATGGGTGCCGGTCAGGCGGCTGGTTCGATCGGTCTCGGCTTCGCGATCCCCATTGACACGGCTAAGCGCATTGCTGACGAAATCATCAACACTGGTTCTGCGAAGACTCCCGTGATTGGTGTGCAGCTCGACACCAGCTTCACTGGCCCCGGAGCCAAGGTTTCGACCGTCACTGCTGGTGGTGCTTCCGAGGCCGCCGGACTGCAAGAGGGTGACGTCATCACCAAGGTGAACAGCACCACGATCGCTGACGGCACCCAATTGATCGTCACGATTCGGTCCTTCGCACCTGGCGATCGAGTGCAGGTCACCCTGACTCGTGAGGGCGAGACCATCACCTTGCCTGTGGTCCTGACGGCCACGCAGTCGTAGTCGCAAAGGCATTGAGGCAGGCTGTTGGCATGGACCTCATCGCCGATCTGAGTACGCAGATACGCGAACGCACGGCTGCGGGATTTCGCCGGATCGTTTCCGGAGACCCAACAGGTGCACCTGCCTGGGTGGCTCAACTCGCTGAAGGCGATGGCGTCGGATACTTCGGCCCGGACTCTGCAGCATGGGCAGTGCACGGAGGCTTGCCAACATTGGTTGGTGGCATCCGTGCACTGCTGATGCAGGCGCTTCATCCCGCTGCTCTGGCAGGAGTCATGCAGCACTCGAGGTATGAACAGGACGCGCTTGGGCGACTCGCTGGCACCACGCAGTGGCTCACGGTGGTCACGTTCGGTGACCAGACGCAGGCTGATCGCGAATGCGCGCGTGTGCGCGGCATGCATCGCAAAGTGCACGGCACCTACGAAGTCGACGGAGAGCATCGTCCCTATGACGCGACCGACCCAGAGCTCCTGCGGTGGGTCCACTTGGCCTTCACCGACTCATTTCTGACGACGCACCAGATGTGGGGTGGTCCAATCCCAGGAGGCCCAGACGCCTACGTGCGCGAATGGGCGAAGTCTGGCGAACTGGTGGGCGTAGAGAATCCGCCGCGCTCTGTTGCTGAACTGAAGATGCAGCTTGCAGCGCAGCAACCCCTGCTGCGTGGGGGAGTCAAGGCTCGTGAAACAGCCGCATTCATCCGTCGTCCTCCACTGCCATTTGCTGCTCAAGGCCCTTACGCAGTCTTGCTTTTGGGCGCACTGTCAACGATGTCACCGCAGCATCTGTCGATGCTCGGACTTCCCCGGGTGCCCAGCGCGGTGGCCAAACCTGCAGTCGGCGCGCTGCTCAGTGGCCTTGGACTCGCCCTCGGTTCCACGTCACCTTCGCAAAGAGCAGCCACCTCACGAATTGATCAGCAATCCACAAGTCGGGATTGACCGATTCACAGGATCATGGGTGATGATGGACGAATGTTTCTGGCGAGTCCGTTGTTGCGTGTGGGTTTACCGACGCTGATTTCTCTGTGCTGCCTTGGGGCCGCACTTGGCCCAGCGCAGGCGGCCGATGCGCCGACTCCTGCGGTGACACCGTCCTCAACTCAGGTGCCGTCGGCGACCGCAAGCCCGACTCCAACTCCGGCGCCTTCGGCCAGCGCTTCGGTTGCCGTCACTCCCTCGGTCTCACCTCCGGTTGTCGCCCCTCCAGCGCCTGTGCCAGCTGTGCCCATTCCCATGCCGACGGCTTTGGGCAGTTGGTGTCGCGCGCTCTTCCCGCTGACTGCGCCTGCAGCTGAGCGCAACGCAGCGCAGCAGTTGCTCTCTCAGGGCCTCATCAACTTTGGCAAGGGCGGCACCTATCGCCTCACCGAGCATCCGAACTGGAAGCCCCAAGCAAGCTCGGATACCTCAGGTGATCGACATGTGAACTCACTGAACTGGGCGCTGCCCCTGCTGTTCCGCGGTGTGCAGGTGCAGAACCAGGCGATGGTTGATCGCTTCCGTCAACTGATGCTCTATTGGATTGCTGATCATCAGGGCAAGCGTTCGTACTGGGTTGATGCCTCGATCTACGGCGGGCTGCGCACCGAGACTTTGGTGTGTGCTGCTCAGACGTTGAACGACCCGATCATCACTGCCGCAGCGCTTCAAGATGCCCGCACGATGGTGAAGTCCAATGCCGGTGCTGCACTGGTGGCCACCGGTGTGAACAACACCGATCTGATTCGCCAGACCGGAGCGCTGGCCGCATTCTGCTGGATTGGTGATTGGCCGACCCGGGACCGCGCCTGGGCCAATCTCGTCTCGATTGCCAACGGCGTCATCCATCCCGATGGCAGCGATATCGAAGGATCGCCCAGCTACGCGGTGTACATCGAGAAGCTGCTGTCCTCGGTGGAGGCGGCGGCGGCGACCTGTGGGATGCCCGCTGATCCGATTCCGACTTTGCGCAACAGGCTCTTTGACTTTGTTGCCCAGTCAATTCGCCCCGACTTTCTGCAGGAGTCGATTGGCGACGGCATCAGTGCTTCGCTGCGGGGCACCTTTGGTGCAGCCGACGGCCAAGCGGAGTGGGTGCGCACCGGGGGCAAGTCCGGCACTCCACCTCCAACGATCTACTCCGCATACGACGGTGGATACATCTTCGGGCGAGCAGGCTGGCAACCACAGCCCGGCCAGGCAGACTCCTATTACTCACTGCGCTACAGCTCCACTCGCCCCGGAACTGCCCACACGCATGACGACGGCACCGGACTGACTTTCTTCTCAAAGGGCGTCGAATGGATTGGCGACCCAGGGCCCTACCGCTATGAGAACAGTGACCCGCTGCGCGCCTATCTCAAGACTCGCGCTGCGCACTCAGGGTTGACCGTGGGCAAGGTTGACCGTTCACGTTGGTCGGGTGTGAAGAAGCTGACGGCAGCCAGCGACTGGGCCACTGGCGGCAACGACACCTCGTGCGTGCAGGACAATACCTGGAAGAGCGTGACCTTGGTCCGCTGCACGCAGTTTGTGCGCAGCGTCGACGCAATGATCGTGACTGACTACGTCAATGCAAGCAAGGCCAAGCCCAAGGGCAGATTCACCTGGCAGCGTTGGCAGCTTGCTCCCGGAGTGAATAGCGGATACGAGGGATCGACGCTGGTGCTCAGCAAGGGCGACAAGAATCTGGACATCGTGAAATCCGGTGTTGATCCATGGGTGATTGATTACGCGAAGCCAGGCGGCAAGATCGGCTGGTTCACTGGCGCCTGGGGTGAAAAGCTTCCTTCCCAAGTGATCAACCGCCAGGTGCCAATTCCCAAAGCTGGCGTCAGCCAAGCGCTCGTGACAGTGCTGGTTCCGCGCAATGCGGGCGAACAGGTGCCGGTGAGCATTGCGGCAAACGGCGTGACGATCACTCGTGGCGGTCTGACCATCACGACTCCGGCGCCTATGCCGCACCTTGGTGCACCACTACTCTGAGACCGCTCTTGCTCTGAGCATGCATTGCGATTCATACCTGAGGAGTTCGCATGATTGTTGCCGTCGGCTCAGATCACGCAGGGTTTGTCCTGAAGGAGCAGTTGCGCACGTGGCTGGAGGACAACGGCTACGACGTCCTTGATCTTGGAACCCATTCAGAGGCCAGCGTTGACTACCCGCACTACGGCGCAGAGGTCGGGCGGGCGGTTGCCGATGGTGAGGCCGAGTTCGGCGTTGCCGTGTGTGGGAGCGGTCAGGGCATCTGCATGGCGGCGAACAAGATCCCCGGGGTGCGCGGGGGAGTGATTCGAGCCAATGACGACGCCGAGATGACTCGCCGCCACAACGATGCCAATGTCGCCTGCTTCGGCGAGCGCTTCACCGCCCCCGAAGTTGCGATCGCCGCCTTGGACATCTTCTTGACGACCCCCTTTGACGGAGGGCGACATGAGCACCGGGTTGAGATGCTCGCCGAGCTGGACGACGGCGAGGCCGTCTAAGCGCATGCTTGCCGACTCAAAGATGTAAGAGGCGGCGCAAGGCAGGTACGATGCACCCATGTGGATTTGGATCATCGTTGCCGTAGTGCTTGTTCTGCTCGTCCTTTGGGGCGTCGCGCTCTACAACCGCCTGGTCAAGGCGAACGTGGCAGTCGACGAGGGCTTCGCACAGATCGAGGTGCAGCTGCAGCGACGCAGCGACCTCATCCCCAACCTGGTCAACACCGTCAAGGGCTACGCCGCGCACGAAAGCAGCACCTTTGAGGCAGTGACGGCGGCTCGTGCCGTGGGCGAGCACGCCACCACTGTTCCCGAGGTTGCAGCTGCCGACGGCATGCTCACCCAGGCCCTTCGCGGCTTGCTCGCTGTTGCCGAGGCGTACCCCGACTTGAAGGCTTCAGAGAACTTCCTTGCACTGCAGGAAGAGCTGAGCGCCACCGAGAACAAGATCGCCTTCTCGCGTCAGTTCTACAACGATGCGGTGCGCACCTTGAACACAGCAATCGTCACCATCCCAACCAAGTTCTTCGTGGGAATGGCCGGCGTGAAGGCTCGCGACTTCTACGAGGTCCCTGACGCAGCTGCTCGCACCGCACCGACCGTCACCTTCTAATAGCGATGGCGGTCTCGTTTCGAGCCGAACAATCTGCGAATCAGCGAAAGACCTGGGCCCTTCTTGGCCTGATGTTCGTCGCGGTCATCGCCATTGTCTGGGCAATCGCAAGCTTGTTTGGCCTGCAGATCTATTGGATTGTTCCTCTGGCTGTTGGCATCTCGCTCATCGGCGTGTGGACCTCCTACTGGAAGTCTGACAGCCTCGTACTGGCGATGACTTCAGCCAAGATCATCGAGCATTCCGAAGCGCCACAGCTCTACAACATTGTGGAAGAAGTGTGCGTGGCTTCGGGATTGCCAATGCCACGGATCGCCATCGTTGATGACCCCGCTCCCAATGCCTTTGCCACTGGACGTGATCCCGAGCACGCAGTGATCGCATTCACCACGGGCATTCTGCAGGTGATGGATCGCGAGCAGTTGCAAGGCATCGCCGCTCACGAGATGGCTCACGTTGGCAACCGCGACACCTTGGTGATGGCAGTTGCCGCGACCACTGCAGGTCTGCTTGCCATCGTTGCCGATGTCGGCGCTCGCATGGCCATCTTCGGTGGCGGCAGAAACAGCAACAACAACAATCCAATCGCGATGATCCTCGCGATTGCGATCCTGGTGCTGGCACCGATCGCAGCTTTGCTGTTGCGCGCTTCTATCTCGCGCAAGCGCGAAGCGCTTGCTGATGCCACCGCAGTTCAGTTCACGCGCAACCCAGCAGGCCTGCGAAGGGCACTGGAGACTCTTGCCGCTGATGGCACCGTGGTTCACCAGAAGTCAACGGCAGTGGCGCACGTCTGGATCGAGTCGCCGCTGGACGGCAAGTCAAAGTCGATGTTCGACACTCACCCGCCTATCGGCGAGCGCATTGCACTGTTGCGCGAGATGGAAGGCGCTCCTCCTGCTGCGGAGTAGCTACTCGCCCACCTTGGCAACTTCTGGCGCCGGCACTGCGCCAGACATCAATGCACCGGCGTAATCAGGCACGTAGTTGTTCGGATTGCGCGGTGGTCGTTCGTAGCCGGCCGCAGGAGGTCGCACCGGAAGCGTGATGGGTTCTTTGGTTGCGTGGTAGTACGGAATCGTCGACAGGAAATGATGCAGGAAGTTGATGCGCGCCTGGCGCTTGTCGTCTGCTTCGATGATGCTCCACGGTGCTTCGGGAATATCAGTGTGCACGAGCATCTCGTCCTTGGCGCGGGAGTAGTCCTCCCAACGGGTGATGGATTCAAGATCCATCGGTGAGAGCTTCCATTGACGCATCGGATCCTTCAGCCGGGATTTGAAGCGGCGTTCCTGTTCGGCATCACTGACGCTGAACCAATACTTGCGCAGGATGATTCCGTCTTCCACGAGCAGTCGCTCAAAGATGGGTGCCTGGTGCAGGAAGCGCTTGTGCTGATCAGGTGTGCAGAAGCCCATGACTCGCTCAACGCCCGCGCGGTTGTACCAAGAGCGGTCGAACAAGGTGATGTTGCCGGCAGCAGGCAGCTCTGCGATATAGCGCTGGAAGTACCACTCGGTCTTTTGCCGCTCGGTGGGAGTCGGCAGAGCGGCAACCTGAACGACACGTGGATTCAGGTACTCAGTCATCCTCTTGATTGCTGATCCCTTGCCCGCAGCATCGCGGCCTTCAAAGACCACCACGATGCGAGCGCCCTCCTGCCGCAGCCATTCCTGCATCTGCACGAGTTCGGCCTGGAGTCGACTGAGTTCGGCTTCATACAGCTCAAGTGGCATGCGCGCTGCGCGCTTTGGCTTCTTGTCAGCAGTCTTCTTGGACATGCTTGCTCCTCATTCACTGCGCAGTTCACCTCACCAGCGCCCGGTACGCCAGCTCTCGTCATGCTGCACCAAGTCAATATCAGCGTTTCGATGTTGCTGCAGTGTTTCGCTGCAGTTGAATGCATAAACCGATATTGAACCGAGGGCATGGCTCCCAGGGCCAGCCGATAACCTTGCCGCTCGGGTTTGGCTGGGGATTGCTCCTTGAGTCCAGACTCTGGGTCGCTAGCTCAATGGTTAGAGCTGCGGACTTTTAATCCGTAGGTTCCGGGTTCGAGCCCCGGGCGACCCACTTCAAAGGTTTTGCGCCTCCGCTCCTGGCTAGAGCATGGTCTTCAGCGCTGCCGTGGCGCGGGTCAGAAAAGCTGTGACGAGATCACGCTCGTCTGCGCTCATGCCATCGGTCGCAGCGGCCAGCGCTTGAAACATCGGCAGAAGTTCGGAGAAGACATCGTTTCGCCCAGATTCGGTGACCACCACACGAGTGCGACGACCGTCAGTGGGGTCTGGCTCGCGCACGACATGCCCACGGCTCTGCAGTCGATCAACAGCCACGGTGGCAGCTGCTGAGGTCAGGTGCAGGCGCTTGGACAGTTCGACAGGGCCAAGCGGTTCTGCCATCAAGTGCTCCATCGCATTGAGATCGCCCGGATGCATCTGAAGGCGTTCGGCCACGGCCTGCTGGACTTGCGGCGACAGCGCCAGAATTTCGCGCAGGGCCGTCAGCGGTCCAGTCTGATCCCACTGCTCAACCCACGCGACGGCGTCCTGGGCTGGGGCTTGCGGTGAGCCGGGCCCTGGATTAGTGTCCATATCGCTTAATAGTTTAATCACTTATTTACTGATATTGGGATATTCACTCGTAGGAGGTTGTGGTGTCGGCCCTTGCGCACCTCATTGTTCGTCGACGAATCTCATGGGTGGTTCTGCTTGTGGCATTGATGGCCTCGGCAGCGGTGCTGGGCTTGGGCGGCACAACCTCCTCGACAGCAACGGGTGCCACGGCCGCCTTGCCTGATGGCGCTCAATCGACTGTGGTCGTTGAGCTCCAGGAACGATTGCCGGCAAGCCAAACCGCTCCAGCGCTCGTGGTGTTCTCCAGGGATGGGGGCGCACAGCTGGAAGCGGCGGACATCACCGCGATCGCGGACCGCGCAGGCGCATTGGAGCAGCTGGCCCTTGGCAATCTAGTGCCGCCACCGGTGCTTTCCGATGATCGCACTGTCGCCCTGGTGACGGTGCCCTTGGCAGCCAGCAATGACGTCCTCGGCACTGCTGACACCGTCGCCGAGATTCGCTCCATTGTGCGAGCAGAACTCCCAGCCGGAGTGCAGGCCCAGGTGACAGGACCTGCCGGATTCACCGCTGACATTGCCAAGGTGTTCGATGGCGCAAACACCACCTTGCTTCTTGCGACCGTGCTCGTCGTCGCGATCTTGTTGATCATCACCTACCGAAGCCCATGGCTGTGGATAGTGCCGCTGGTCGTGGTCGGACTGGCTGATCGAGTGGCGAGCGTTGCTGCTGGCGCGATGTCGAACCTCACTGGGATACCAGTGGACGATGCCGCACTTGGAATCCTCTCAGTTCTCGTCTTTGGTGCCGGTACTGATTACGCGTTGCTGTTGATCTCGCGGTATCGGGATGAGTTGCGACTCGAGGCTGACCGGTACGTCGCAATGCGCCGCGCCCTGGTTGGCGCTGGCTCCGCGATCCTCGGAAGCGCCTTCACCGTCATCTTGGCCCTTCTCACGCTGTTGCTCGCTTCCATCCCCACCACCAGAGGTCTGGGACTTGCGTGCGCGGTCGGAGTTCTCGTTGCGCTCATCTACGCCTTGGTCATGCTGCCTGTGGCGCTGGTGGTATTTGGGCGCAACATCTTTTGGCCCTTTGTCCCACGCGTCGGAGATACGCCCATTACCGACCAGCACACAGTCTGGTCGCGCATAGGTGCGCTTGTGGCGCGTCGTCCACTGGCCGTTGTGCTCGGCGGAAGTCTGGTGCTCGCCTTGCTGGCCTTGCCACTGCTGGGAGTGCGCATCGGTCTTGGGCCGACAGAACAGTTTCTGGCCAAGCCAGAAGCAGTTGCGGGTCAGGAAACCTTGGCGCGGTCATTTCCAGCAGGCGCCAGCGATCCTGTCATCGTGATCAGCAACGAAGTCGACGCGCAGGCAGTGATCAAGCTGGTGTCTTCGGTGTCCGGAGTTGCATCCGTTGTTGATGGCGTCGTCGGAGACGGGCTTGCGCAAACCGAGGTCGTCCTCGCTGCTGCGCCTGGAACTGACGCGGCGGACCAGTCGATTCGCGATATTCGCAACGCACTTTTGGCAGTTTCCAATAGCTACGTGGGTGGAGCGCAAGCGCAAGCTCTGGATTCAGCTGAGGCACAGCAGCAGGACACATACGTCATCGTGCCGATCATCTTGCTGCTGGTGTTTACCGTGCTCGTGTTCCTCCTGCGTGCCTTCGTCGCACCGGTGCTCTTGGTGGTCACGGTGCTCGCCACCTACCTTGCCGCGATGGGGGCGTCGTGGTGGCTATTCATGAACGTCTTCAACTTTTCCGCGATGGACACGGGCGTTCCACTCTTGGCCTTCTTGTTCTTGGTGGCTCTTGGGGTCGACTACAACATCTTCCTTGTCACTCGAGCAAAGGAAGAGGCGGTGAACAGTGGCAGCAGGGAAGGCATGCTGCGCGCTCTGGCGGCAACAGGCGGTGTGATCACCAGCGCCGGCATCCTGCTGGCCGCGGTGTTCGCTGTACTCGGAGTGCTGCCGCTGATTGCTCTCGCACAGATCGGCGTGATCGTCTGTTTCGGCGTACTGCTCGACACATTGTTGGTGCGTACTGTCATTGTTCCCGCCCTCGCGCTGCTCACGGGCGACAAGTTCTGGTGGCCCGGACGTGTGAGCGAATCCGAGGAGAAAGTTGTGGTTGGTCACTAGATCGGATTGACACGCGCCAACCAACGGCGTTCAATGAATGTATCCGCGAACGTGCGGTTGCAACCCCGGCCCCTGGTTGAAGGCAGACATTCGCCTCAAGCCACAGGGAGTCACTTCATGGGTATTGGTTTCAGCATTCTTCTGCTCGCTGTTGGAGCAGTGCTTACGTTCGCACTGGACTTCCAGGTAGTTGGTGTGGACATTCAAGTAATCGGCTGGATCTTGATGGCAGCTGGCGTGCTTGGTCTGATCTTGACGTTGGTCGTGTTCATGCCTCGTCGCCGACAGGTGGTCACAGAAACGCATACGGTCGGCGCTGTTCCGCAGGCACAGACCACTCGCACAATGTCATCAACTGTTGACGATCAGCCCACCACCGGTGAGATCAGATGACCGGACCCACCTCAGTAGCAGGCAACGGGCACAGCCAGTATTTCACTCGCGTCGACGAGATGAGCCTCAGCGACGAGCAAGCCGCCCAGACAGCTGATGCTGATGTCGACGAGCTCGAAGTTCGAGTGGATTCGATTGCGATCATGCAGGGAACGATGAACGAACTGCGCCGCCCGCTGCTGCGTGCGTTGGTAGTCGTCGGCGCGGCCGGCCTGGTGATCGTGAGCACTGGACTCATCATCAAGCGGCTGCGACCCGCACCAACCCTGCGGGCGCAATTGCTTGAGAAATTGCGTTCCCGTGCTTTGCGTGAAGCGCACCGAGCCAGCGCGCTTCGACCCACCACTTCCTGGCCGATCACTACAGAAGGACGATCATGACCACTCCTGCAGAACCCATGCCGACGCCACCCGCCCCACCAATGCCAGACCCGGCCACCACACCTGACATTCCGCCGATCCCAGAACCTGCTGAAGTGCCAACGATTGCCACGATCGTGGATGCTGCAGCCAAGTGGACTGCGTCTGACTGGCTGGGCAAGGTGATCACCGACCGCGCCGGCGACAAGATCGGCAAGCTGCACGATGTCTACGTTGACGTGGAGACCGATGAGCCGCAGTTCGGCACGGTGAAAGTGGGTCTCATCAATCGGCACCTGACATTTGTGCCGCTCATGGGCGTGAGCGTTGGGCCCGATGAACTTCGCGTGCGAGTGCTCAAGGAGCAGGTCAACTCTGCACCCGATCTGAACCTTCATGGCCAGGAGCTGTCACAAGCGGACGAGTCCGTGCTCTACCACCACTTTCAGATGAACTACACGGCCATCGCAAGTGAGAGCGGTCGACGCCTTGCCCGACGGTAGAGCGACAAACCAACGACAGATGGGATCCATCATGGACAGCAACAGTGATCAGGGCAAGGGCAAGATCGCCAAGGACTAGTCCAGTTGACGCTTGGAGCCTAGGCGCAGGCAAGTACGCTCCCTGAAAGACTTGGGAGAGGCGCTATGGGGCTGCATGCTGCTGATCGAGATCAATCCGTCGACCCGGGTGTCGACTTCTATCGCTTTGCCAATGGCGGATGGCTTGCAGCCAATCCGATCCCGGCCGGGTATGGGGCATGGGGCTCCTTCGAAGAAGTGCAGACGCGCAATGAGACGTTGATTCATGATTTGCTGCAGAAGGCAGTTGTCAGCCCCAGCAATGACCTGGATCGCAAGCTCGGCGACTACTTCATGTCCGGGATGGACACCGAGGCCATCGAGCGCGCTGGAATTTCAGCGATCGAGCCCTTGCTTTCCGCGATAGATCAACTGTCATCCGCAAGTGAAGTCATCGACTTACTGCCGCGACTGCATGACTATGGCATTGGCGCCTTGTTCATGTGGGGTGTGGATGTGGATCACGATGACGCGACGAGGAATCTGCTGTGGATCGTGCCAGCTGGGCTTGGATTGCCAGAACGCGACTCCTACTTCGCTGACAGTGATGCTGCGGTGGGCCTTCGAGCGGCGTTTGTCGATCATGTGGGCGCTCAGTTGGTGAATGTCGGTGTCTCCCCGCTCGCGGCGAAAGCATTGGCTGGAGGCGTGCTGGAATTTGAGACCAGGCTGGCTGAACAGCACATGAAGGCCGAAGAGCGGCGCGATCTTGATCGCACTCTCAATCGACTCAGCATTGAGGAGCTGACGGTTCTCGCTCCCGAGCTGCACCTGCCTCAGTACCTGCACTCTGTGGGCGCTGCGCAGGCAACTTCGGTGAATGTTGAGAACACCGAGTACGTGCGGCAACTGCACGCAATTCTTGCTGCGAGCGATATCGCAATTGTGCAGGCCTATCTGAAATTCCATGTCGTCAGCGCCTGCTCCAGCGCGCTGCCAGCCGCAATTGAGAATGAGGCATTTGAGTTCTACGGACGTCGCATTGGTGGTCAGACTGAGCCCAAGGAGCGCTACAAGCGAGTCATCGCAGCCTTGGGCAGCGATATGGGTGAAGCCATCGGTCAGCGCTTCGTGGACGAGACCTTCTCACCTGCAGCAAAGGTGCGAGCCCTGGCAATGGTGGAAGAGATCATCGAAGAGATGCGGCAGTCCCTGCGGACACGCACGTGGATGACAGACGAGACGCGGGCGCAGGCGCTGATCAAGCTGGAAGCCTTTGGCGTGAAGATTGGCTACCCAGATGAATGGCGCGACTGGTCGCAGCTGGAGATCACCAGAGAGTCCTACGCCACCAACCGCTTAAATGCCACTCGTTTGGAATTGCAGCGCGAGCGGGACAAGATCGCGGCCCCAGTGGATCCCAATGACTGGGAGATGCCCCCGCACATTGTCAATGCCTATTTCCATCCGACGAGAAATGAGATCGTCTTTCCGGCAGGAATCTTGCAGCCGCCGATGTTCGACGCCGATGCCGATGATGCCGTCAACTATGGAGGCATCGGGACGGTGATCGCTCATGAGATCACCCACGGTTTCGACGACCAGGGTCGTCGATTCGACGCCAATGGGGCCTTTGTGGACTGGTGGCACGAGGACGACCAACAGCATTTCACTGCCTTGGCTGATCGCCTCGTGGAGCAGTTCGATGAGTACGTGATCGTTGATGACGTACACGTCAATGGACGATTGACACTTGGAGAGAACATCGCAGATCTCGGCGGGATTGCACTGGCGCACCGTGCTCATGCGCGGGTCAGCAGCGGTTCGCCTGACATCGATGGCCTCAGCCCTTCGCAGAGGTTCTTCCTTGCCAATGCCACTCTCTGGCGGGCCAATATGAGCGAGGAGTTGAAAAGGACCCTCGCGCAGATCGACCCGCACAGTCCTCGTGATATTCGGGTGGTCGGACCCTTTTCAAATCTCGATGCCTTTCAGGAAGCCTTCAAGCTGCCCGACGATGCGCCAATCATGCGAAGCAAAGCCGATCGCATCGAGATCTGGTAGCGGGTCAGACCAGAACTTCCTCGGGAGCTGTCTCGTTCTTCGGCTCAGATGAAAGTCTCAGCACGGTAATGCCGAGAAGCACGAAGACCAAGCCAATGCCAAAGGCCATGAGCGCGACGCCAAAGGCAACGACTGAGGTGTAGAGCGAGGCCTGCAGGAAGGATGAGGTCATCGCCGTCTCACGGACAGGATCTTCTCTGTCCAGCTCGGCATAGGTCTTTCCGCCGGTGGCTTCCAGGGTGTGCATGTTGATCACATCGGCTTGGCAATAGGCGGTGATCGGACCTGCGACTGTGCGGCCGGCCATGCAACTGGCGTCATCGGCAACCACGATCTTCTGGTCAGACAAGGTGCTGCTGACCATGACCCAGGTCAGCACTCCGGCAAGCATCATGACTGCGCCGATGGCAATGGTGGCGATACTGAACAAACGATTCGTTCGCGTGCGACTGGACATGTGCGTTCCCCCTCGATGGAGTCAACTGGAACGTCGACATTTCCAGTGTCCTCGGGTGTTTCAGTGCCGATCACCAATTTCGGAGAACATTAGGGGAAGGTTTCTTCACGGAATTCGCTGTTACCGGCACTTCCGACTGTGTCTATCCATGCTGGTCCCTTTATGTCTCATAGTCTGAAATCACACGGAAAGTGGACAGGACTATCCGCAGAGGCGGGAGCACGCAGTGGCGCAGGACGCGAAGGACGAGATCACCGAGGCTGAGCAGGCGGCTGCCATGACTGAGGCCGAGGAGCAACTCGACTCGATCACCCAGGTGCATTTTTCGCCATCGAATGTCTGGCGCATCGGCTTTGTGATCATGGGCGTCCTCGCCCTCGGCTTGATCTTCACCTTCATTCTTGAAGATGGCGGAAATGTCATCTTCACGGTGCTGATGTCGTGGTTTGCGGCCATTGCGATGGCCCCGCTGGTCGACAGACTCTCGCGCAGGATGCGACGTGGAGTGGCAACCATCATCGTGATGCTGGGCTTCCTTGCTGCACTTGTGCTGTTCATCGTGACCTTCGGTGCCTTGCTGGTTGATCAGTTGAGCCAGTTTGTTGATCGCATCCCAGACCTCATCGACGGTGTGCTGTCGTGGATCAACAAGACGTTCAATCAGTCCATCACCCAAGAGGACATTCTCAAGTCATTCAACCTGGACACCAATGACATCACCTCGATGGCCACCAAGCTCGGGGTCAATGTCCTTGGGTTCCTGAGTTCAGTAGTGGGAAGCGTCTTCGGCGTCTTCACTTTCGCCTTGTTCACGTTCTATCTCTCAGCAGACATGCCGCGTTTGAAGCGCTGGGTCTGTCAGCTCTTCCCGACCCGCCACCAGGGCATCGTTGAGAATGTCTGGAGCCTGACAGCGGAGAAGACAGGTGGATATGTAGGGGCGCGCGTGGTGCTCGCCATCATCAACAGCGTGCTCTCCGGCATCGTGTTTGCCGTGATCGGCCTGCCGTATTGGCTCCCGCTGGCGCTGTGGACCGGAATCGTGGCGCAATTCGTTCCCACGATCGGCACGTACATCGCGATCGTGCTTCCGGTCATCGTGGGCTTGGCCAGTGAGAACCCATGGGACGGAGTGATCGTCCTCATCTGGGCTCTGATCTACCAGCAGGTGGAGAACCTGACATTCGAACCGAAGATCAGTGCGAAAGCCGTTGACGTCAACCCTGCGGTCGCCTTCGGGTCGGTACTGCTCGGTGCTGCGCTGTTCGGTGTCGCCGGAGCCTTCCTGGCGGTGCCAGTCACTGCGATGATGCTGGCCCTGCTCAGCATCTACGGCAACAGGTATGAGCTGTCGGCGGATGTCAAGAAGGCGATCGCGAAATCAGAGGACTGAATGGGTTGAGCGCTTGGCTGATTTAGCCGCGTACATGGCTGCGTCAGCTTGTGCAATCGCCCCGGGGAAGCCATGGACAACTGTGATCGGTGCCCAACCCAAAGAGCCAGCCACGTTTGATCGTTCGAAGTTTGCGTAGATGCGCTGAACGATCGCCTCGGCCTGATCCTCGGTGCAGTCCTTCAGCAGGATTGCAAATTCGTCGCCCCCAAGTCGAGCGACAAAATCTCCTGCCTTCACCGAACTGGCGAGCTCCCTTGCGGCTGTTTGAATGTACAGATCTCCTGCAGCATGGCCTTGAGAGTCGTTGACCGTCTTGAGGTGATCCAGATCCATCATCATCGCCACTGTCGGATCGGCGTAGCGCGCGTACCGTGCCTCTTCCTCCGCCACAATCCGCTCCCACGCCCTCCGGTTGAACAAGCCGGTGAGCAGATCCGTCTCAGCGGCGAGTTGCGCTTCCAACAGTGCCTGCGCCGCGCTTTCGCG
>JAUSQD010000020.1 GCA_030652695.1 Actinomycetota bacterium | reverse complement strand
GCAGTCCGGCTTCGGCCAGCACGCGACCAAATGCGCCGCGATCTTCGGCAAGGTGAATCGACTCAGGCGAGGTGCCGACAATGGGCACGCCTTCGTCCTTCAATGCCTGAGCAAGACCGAGTGGGGTCTGCCCACCCAGCTGCACGATGACGCCCTTCAAGATGCCCGCCTGCTGTTCTGCGTGCACGATCTCAAGGACGTCTTCCAGTGTGAGCGGCTCGAAGTACAGGCGATCAGAGGTGTCGTAGTCAGTTGAGACGGTCTCCGGATTGCAGTTGACCATGATGGTCTCGTAACCGGCTTCGCGCAGGGTCAATGCTGCATGCACGCATGAGTAGTCGAACTCGATGCCTTGACCGATGCGATTGGGGCCAGATCCAAGAATGATCACCTTCTCGCGATCACTGGGGATCGCCTCGGTTTCCTCGTCATATGCCGAGTAGTGGTACGGAGTCTTCGCCGCGAACTCTGCTGCGCAGGTGTCGACGGTCTTGTAGACGGGGCGGATGCCATAGCTGTGGCGAAGGTGACGGACATCGGTCTCGCTCAATCCACGCAGCTGCGCGAGTTGGCGATCCGAGAATCCGTGCCGCTTGGCTCTGCGCAGGATTGCAGGATTCAGTTCAGCGGCGGCTCGGACTTCGTCGGCGACCTCGTTGATCAGGCAGATCTGATCAAGGAACCACGGATCGATCTTGGTCACATCAAAGACCTGCTCCGGAGAGACACCTGCCCACAGGGCCTGCTGCACCAAGGAGAGTCGGCCATCGTGCGGACGCCCCATGGTTGCCAGCAGAGTCTGGACGTCAACCTCTTCGCGAGTCGCCGGCCAGGTGAAGATCGCCTCGGCTTTCTCCAAGGAGCGCAGAGCCTTCTGCAAAGCCTCAGTGAAGTTGCGACCAATCGACATCGCCTCGCCCACGCTCTTCATCGTCGTGGTCAAGGTGGTGTCGGCCAGCGGGAACTTCTCAAAGGCGAAGCGCGGAATCTTCACCACGATGTAGTCAAGGCTCGGCTCGAAGGATGCTGGCGTTTCCTGGGTGATGTCGTTGGGGATCTCATCAAGGGTGTAGCCCACCGCAAGACGTGCGGCGATCTTGGCGATCGGAAAGCCAGTTGCCTTTGATGCCAATGCCGACGATCGAGATACGCGTGGATTCATCTCGATGACGATGAGCCGGCCATCCTCAGGATTGACGGCGAACTGAATGTTGCAGCCGCCTGTGTCGACACCGACCGCGCGAATGATCTGGATGCCGACATCGCGCATGTGCTGGTATTCGCGATCAGTGAGCGTCAGTGCCGGCGCAACGGTGATGGAGTCACCGGTGTGCACGCCCATCGGGTCCAGGTTCTCAATTGAGCAGACGACCACGACGTTGTCGCGGTTGTCGCGCATCAGCTCAAGCTCGTATTCCTTCCAGCCAAGGATCGACTCTTCGAGCAGGATCTCCGTGGTGGGGCTCGCCTGCAGTCCAGCACCAGCGATGCGTCGCAGGTCTGCCTCGTCGTAGGCCATGCCCGAGCCCGCCCCGCCCATGGTGAAGGAAGGGCGCACCACCATCGGGTAGCCGAGTTCGTCAACGGCAGCAAGGCATTCTTCGAGGGTGTGGCAGATGACAGAGCGAGCACTCTCAGCACCAATGTCAGCCACGATCTTCTTGAACATCTCGCGGTTCTCACCGCGTTCGATGGCGTCCACATCGGCCCCGATGAGCTCCACGCCGTACTTTGCCAGCACGCCGTTCTTGTGCAAGGCGATCGCCGTGTTCAATGCGGTCTGCCCACCCAGGGTTGGCAGCAGGGCATCGGGGCGCTCCTTGGCGATGATGCGCTCCACGAACTCCGGAGTGATCGGCTCGATATAGGTGGCATCGGAGAACTCAGGGTCAGTCATGATCGTGGCCGGGTTTGAATTGACCAGCACCACGCGAATGCCCTCATCACGCAGGACACGGCAGGCCTGCGTGCCTGAGTAGTCGAATTCGCAGGCCTGTCCGATGACGATTGGCCCGGAGCCGATCACCATGACTGATGTGATGTCACTGCGACGTGGCATCAGGCACGCACCTTCCGATTGCTCTGCATTAACTCAATGAACTCGTCGAACAGATAGGCCGAATCGTGCGGTCCGGCAGCGGCCTCAGGGTGGTACTGGACGCTGAAGGCTGGAGTCTGCAGACAGCGAAGACCTTCGACCACGTCGTCGTTGAGGCAGACATGGCTGACGATCGCCTTGCCATAGGGAGTGTCGAACTCACCATCGCGCGGGGCATCAACGGCGAAGCCGTGGTTGTGCGCGGTGACGGCGACCTTGCCGGTGCGCAGATCCTGCACCGGCTGATTGATGCCACGGTGTCCGTAGCGCAGCTTGTAGGTGCCCAAGCCCAAGGCGCGACCAAGCACCTGGTTGCCGAAGCAGATGCCGAAGATGGGCGTGCGCTTGGCCAATACCGCACGCATCGTGGCAACCGCATCGTCAGCAGTTGCTGGGTCACCAGGGCCGTTGGAGAAGAAGACGCCGTCCGGCTCAAGTGCGTAGATCTCGTCAATGGATGTTGCAGCTGGAAGCACGTGCACTTCGACTCCGCGCTCGGCGAGGCGGTGTGGAGTCATCGTCTTGATCCCGAGGTCAATGGCCGCAACAGTGAACAGCTTCTCGCCAATGGCAGGCACGACATATGCCTCATTCGTGCTGACATCGTCAGTCAAGCTCGCGCCGACCATGCCTGGGCTCGCCTTCACTTCGGCGACCAGCTCAGCGTCGGGCTTGTTGGCGAACTCTCCGGTGAAGATGCCAACACGCATGGCGCCGCGCTCACGCAGGTGACGGGTGAGTGCGCGGGTGTCGATGCCGCTGATGCCGACAATGCCTTGCGCTGCAAGGGCCTCGGCTAAATCGCCGGTTGCTCGCCAGTTGGACGAGACTCGCGAGGGATCGCGCACGACATAGCCTGCTACCCAGATCTGACTTGACTCGGCGTCCTGGAGATTCACACCGGTGTTGCCGATGTGCGGAGCCGTCATGACGACCACCTGACGGTGATACGAAGGATCGGTGAGCGTCTCCTGATAGCCAGACATGCCAGTTGAGAACACCGCCTCGCCGAAGGTCACACCTGAGGCGCCATAGCGCTCACCGTGCATGACTCGTCCGTCTTCAAGCACCAGTACTGCCTTTTTGTGAAGCGATGGTTCCACCTGGGTCATGCGATTTTGCCACCTAACACTGTTGGTCGACCTTCAAAGAATGTATGCACCACGACGCCAGGGAACTCGCGCGCTGCATATGGAGTGTTCGAGCTCTTGGATGCGAGCTGCTCGGGCACTACTGTCCAGCGAGCGTCCGGATCCACGACCACGATGTTGGCAAGTGCACCCACCTCGAGTGCATGACCCTGCGTGGCAACTGCGCCGATACGAGCCGGACGCACCGACATCCGATCGGCAACACCACGCCAATCAAGGAGTCCGGGCTCGACCATCGTCTCCATCACCACACTGAAGGCAGTCTGCAGGCCGAGCATGCCCATGGCCGCCGAGCCCCACTCACAGTCCTTGTGCTCGTGCGGATGTGGTGCGTGATCGGTTGCAACGGCGTCGATGGTGCCGTCGGCAAGGGCCTGGCGAAGGGCCAGCACATCTGCGGTACTGCGCAGCGGAGGATTGACCTTGAAGACGGGGTCGTAGGTGGCAACGAGATCTTCAGTGAGCAGCAGGTGATGTGGCGTCACCTCAGCTGTGACATTGACTCCGCGACTCTTGGCCCACCGGATCACTTCCACCGAACCGGCGGTGGACACGTGACAGGCGTGCAGCCGGGAACCAACATGCTCTGCGAGCAGCACATCGCGAGCGATGATCGCCTCTTCAGCAACCGCCGGCCAGCCGACCATGCCGAGCTTTCCGGACAGCTCGCCCTCGTTCATCTGTGCGTTCTCTGTCAGGCGCGGCTCTTGCGCATGCTGCGCCACCACTCCCCCGAATGCCTTGACGTATTCCAGGGCGCGACGCATGAGCAGGGCGTCGTGCACGCACTTGCCATCGTCGCTGAACACCGTGACACCCGCGGCAGAGTTCGCCATTGCGCCGATCTCCGAGAGCTGCGTGCCTTCAAGCCTGACGGTGACTGCGCCGACAGGCCGTACATCGATCAAGCCGATCTCGCGACCAATGCGCCAGACCTGCTCGACGACACCGGCAGTGTCTGCGACCGGATCGGTGTTGGCCATCGCATGCACGCACGTGAAACCGCCAAGGGCGGCTGCCTGCGAGCCAGTCTCAATGGTCTCGGCATCTTCACGACCTGGTTCACGCAGGTGCGTGTGCAGATCGACAAATCCAGGCAGGGCGATGAGACCATCAGCTTCGATGATCGTCCCGACACCAGTGCCGGGTGCGAGGATCTCAGTGATCACTCCATCGTTGATGACCAGATCAACGGCATCCTCTCCGTAGGGACGCACCCCTTGGATGACGATCGCGGTCATTCGCTCAACTCCTTTGCCCCACCGAGTAACAAATACAGCACTGCCATGCGCACACTGACGCCGTTGGCCACCTGCTCGACCATCACGGCCTGAGCACTGTCCGCGACTTCAGCTGAGATCTCCATGCCGCGATTCATCGGCCCGGGATGCATCACGATCGCGTGCTCTGGCAGCAGCTTCATGCGCTCGCCCCCAAGCCCATACAGGCGGCTGTACTCACGAGCAGTCGGGAAGTAGGCATCCTTCATCCGCTCGGATTGCACGCGCAGCATCATGATCGCGTCAACCTTGGGCAGCACTTCATCGATGTGATAGCTGACCTCGCATGGCCACTCCTCGATGCCGATCGGCAGCAGAGTCGGCGGGGCCACCAGCGTGACCTCGGCGCCGAGAGTCTGCAGCAGCAGGACATTTGATCGTGCGACTCTGCTGTGCAGGACGTCGCCCACAATGCCGACGCGGACGCCTTCAAGCGCGCCCTGGCCACCGCGCAGATGCTTGCGCATCGTGTACGCGTCCAGCAGAGCCTGCGTTGGGTGCTCATGAGTGCCGTCGCCGGCATTGATGACCGAGCCACCGATCCAGTTGGCATGTGCCAGGCGATACGGAGCACCCGAATCCCAGTGGCGAATCACCACTGCGTCAGCGCCCATGGCTTCAAGGGTCAGCGCAGTGTCCTTCAGGCTCTCGCCCTTTGACACCGACGAACCCTTGGCAGCGAAGTTGATGACGTCAGCGGAAAGGCGCTTGGCAGCGAGCTCAAAGGAGATTCGCGTGCGGGTGGAATCCTCGAAGAAGAGGTTCACGACCGTGCGACCACGCAGGGTCGGCAGCTTCTTGACCGAGCGTTCCGACAGTGCAGACATCTCTGCGGCCGTGTCCAAGATCAACAGAGCAGTGTCTCGATCAAGCTCGCCCGCGGAAAGCAGATGACGCATCACGCACCTGCCCCGTCAGCGATCTCAACAGCGTCGGTGCCATCAAGTTCACTGAGTCGCACGAACACCTGCTCAGTTGATGAGGTCGGAATGTTCTTGCCGACGTAGTCAGGTCTGATCGGAAGTTCGCGATGCCCTCGATCAACCAGCACGGCCAGCCGCACCGCTGCAGGACGCCCAACGTCATTCAAGGCATCCAGGGCCGCTCGGATCGTTCGACCGGAGTAGAGCACGTCGTCGACCAGCACCACCGTCTTGTCGTCGATGCCGCCTGCTGGGATCGACGTTGGCTCCAAAGCGCGAGGAGGCTGCAGGCGAAGGTCATCGCGATACAAGGTGATGTCCAGGGAGCCGACGGGTACCTCAACTCCCTCGATCTCGGAGATTGCTGCAGCAATCCGCTGGGCGAGGTAGACCCCCCGAGTCGGAATGCCAAGGATGACCAAGTCTGATGCGCCCTTGGCTTTTTCAACGATCTCGTGGGCAATGCGACGAGTGGCTCGGGCGATGTCATCGCCGGAAAGCACGGTCCGAAGATCGTGCGCGCGTGCAGAGTCCATCTGGACCCCCTTCCCCGCCTCACAGGACGGGCTTAAAGGATGTCGAGCAGTGCTGACCCTATCGGTTCAGGAGCGCAAGATTTCACCAGCCAAAGCCTGTAGTCATGGCTTGAAGGAGTGGTATCACTTTGATACTATCTCGTCATGTCCCTCACGCTGAGAACTGACGATGAATTGGATGCTGCGCTGGCAGCCCTGGCCGAATTGGAGGGGATCTCGCGCCAAGAGGTCATCCGCAAAGCCGTCCTGGATCGCCTGGCCCACAGCGCTCACTCAAGTGCCGTTGAAGAGTCCACTTCTCGCATGTTGCTCGAATGGGCCGATGTGCTTGATCGCCTCGGCAATGTATGAACGACCCGATATATCTCACGATTGAAGACCTCCTTGGCCTGGTGCGTGCCCTTGAGGCTGGTCCGGTAAGAGATCTTGGGCTCCTGGATGCCGCAGGCGCCCGGGCCCGATCCAGTGTATTTGGGGAAGACGCGTACAAGAGCATCGAGTTGAAGGCTGCCGCTCTCCTCCACTCCCTTGTGCGCAATCACGCCTTGGTCGACGGGAACAAGCGAATTGCCTGGCTGGGTGCAATGGTGTTTCTCGACATCAACGGGTTCAAGTCCGAGCTGAATCAAGATCAGGCATTTGACCTCGTGATGCGCGCAGCAGTCGGAGAGCTCGAAGTGCCCGCGATTGCGATCGAAATGGCGGTCATGCCCAAGGATGCGAAATAGGATCGCAAGCGTGACTGAGAAGTTCTATGGCCATTTTCCCGACCGCGTTGCCTGGGATCTGCCCCTGTCCGAGACCACTACTGAGGCTCCTGGCGGTTTCCAGACCTTCACCACGGGCGACATCACTGGCAAGGCCGCGGCGCTGACGCGCAGTGGCGAGCTTGGGCTGTCGGTCAGCCGCTATCGCGCCGAGGGCGGCGAGAACGGCCTGCACTCCCACCCTGGCGATTCCATCTGGTACGTCATCGACGGTGCAGCCACCTTCTGGGCTGCTGACGATGTGCTGCTTGCAGAGCTGAAGGTCAATGACGGAGTCATGGTTCCGGGCGGTGCGCCGTACCGCTTCAAGTGCACGACCGACTCGGTGCTGCTGCGTTTCGCGCCGGGACCACCGCCAGCACGATGAGCACTGATCGGGCCTTCGTGGACTACGTGCTTGAACAACTGTCATCCCAAGACATGCGCGCGAAGCCGATGTTCGGCGAGTACGGCCTCTACTGCAAGGACACGATCATCGGCTTGATCTGTGACAACACCCTGTTCATCAAGCCAACAGATGAGGGCGTGGCCTTTGCTGGCCGCATCGGCCGTGGCGAGCCATATCCAGGAGCCAAGCCGCAGTTGAAGATCTCCAAGGCAAGACTTGCCGACACTGCATGGCTGGAGCAGTTGGTCGACATCACCACTGCGGCATTGCCTGCACCAAAGCCCAAGAAGCCGAAGGCTCCTAAAAAGAGCTAGATGCCGGTGCCGCGTCCTGAGCTGCCGATGCGGTGCACGCGCATGCCGTTGGTGGTGCCGGGCACGCCTGGTGGTACGCCAGCAACGATCACCACGCGCTCCCCCGGTGTCACCCGGCCAATGTCCAGCAGTGCCTTGTCGACCTGCATGACCATGTCATCGGTGTGCTCGACCTGGGAGACCAGGAAGGTCTCCACTCCCCAACACAGCGCCAACTGGCTGCGCACGCGAGGGTCTGGCGTGAAGGCAAGCAGCTTGGTGACGCTGCGCCAGCGAGCGATGAGTCGGGCTGAAAGCCCGGTCTCGGTGAAGGCAATCAAGTGCGTCGCGTCCACATCATCGGCGACCATCACCGCTGCGTGAGTCAGTGCGCGGTTGGTTGAACCGGCACGAGGCTCATCGAGTTCTGGAAGACGACCAAGGGCCTCGGCCTCCACATGCTCGATGATGCGAGCCATCGTCTCAACCACAGTGTTGGGGTGCGCACCGACGCTGGTCTCGCCAGAGAGCATCAGCGCATCAGCGCCGTCCAACACGGCGTTGGCCACATCGCTTGCCTCAGCCCGCGTAGGGCGCTTGGCGCTGATCATGCTGTCCAGCATCTGGGTGGCAACAATCACGGGCTTGCCGGCTTCGCGGCACATGTGGATTGCGCGCTTCTGCACCAGCGGCACCTGCTCCAGTGGCAGCTCCACACCAAGATCGCCGCGGGCCACCATCACACCATCGAAGGCATTGATGATCTCTTGCAGATTCTCAACAGCCTGTGGCTTCTCGACCTTGGCGAGCACCGGAATACGCACGCCCTCCTCAGTCATGATCGCGTGCACATCCTCAATGTCGGTTGCACTGCGAACGAAGGACAGCGCGATCATGTCGCAGCCAATGCGCAGAGCCCATCGAAGATCCCCGCGGTCCTTGGCCGACATGGCCGGAACACTCATTGCCGCGCCGGGAAGGTTGAAGCCCTTGTGATCAGAGACTCGTCCGCCTTCGACGACTCGGGTGACGACTCGCGGGCCTTCGACCCGGACGACTTCGAGTGCGATCCGACCATCGTCAACCAGCACGCTGTCGCCGGGATGCACGTCGTCTGGCAGTCCGAGATAGGAAGTGGAGACGATGAACTTGTCGCCTGGCACATCCTCCGTGGTGACGATGAACTCCTCACCCTCGGTCAGCAGCACTGGACCGCCGGCGAAGCGGCCCAGGCGAATTTTGGGACCCTGGAGGTCAGCCAGAATGCCAATGCCGCGGCCAGATTCATCTGCTGCCTGCCGAATGAGTCGGTAGACCGCCTCATGCTGCTCATAGCTGCCGTGCGAGAGATTGAGTCGCGCCACGTCCATGCCCGCTTCAACGAGTCCGCGAATGGCCTCGATGTCCGCAGTTGCCGGGCCCATCGTGGCAACAATCTTCGCGCGACGCATGCTCACGACTCTATCTGAAGCGCTGTAAACGATGTCATCGCGACAGTGACCGTCAGGCCATGAGTGGACGAACTGTTGATGCAATCGGCACTGGCAGCGTGGTTGCACCAGTCAGATACTCATCAACAGCGGCAGCCGCTGCGCGACCTTCGGCAATCGCCCAGACGATGAGCGACTGACCTCGGCCAGCGTCACCTGCCACAAAGATGCCATCAACTTCAGTTGCGTACTGCGCATCGCGATTGATGTTGCCGCGGCCATCAAGACTGAGGTCAAACTGCTCGACCAAGGTCTGCGCATCTGGACCGGTGAAGCCCATCGCCAACATCACGACATCGGCCGCAATCTCGCGCTCAGAGCCCGCGACCGGACGGAAGCCGCCTTCGAAGGGCTCCACGTCAACAAGAGCAAGACCCTTGACCTGTCCGGTGCCATCATCAACAAAGTGCGTAGTGGAGACAGCGAACATGCGCTCCCCACCTTCTTCATGTGCACTTGAGGTGCGATAGACCATCGGGTAGGTGGGCCAAGGCTGGGTGCCGGGACGAGTCTGCGGTGGAGTCGGCAGGATCTCCAACTGCGTGACAGATGCTGCGCCCTGGCGATGGGAAGTGCCCAGGCAGTCGGCACCGGTGTCGCCTCCGCCGATGATCACCACATGCTTGCCCTTGACGTCCAGCGGAGACTCGTCGATATCGCCTTCCTGTACCCGATTGGCCAGCGGCAGGATCTCCATGGCCTGGTAGACGCCACGCAGTTCACGACCAGGGACGTCAAGATCGCGCCACTTGGTTGCGCCGATGGCGATGACTACTGCGTCGTAGCGCCGACGGATGTCCTGGCCGGTGAAGTCGATGCCGATGTCGACCCCGGGACGAAAACGCACTCCCTCGGCTTCCATCTGTGCCAGCCGGCGATCAAGGACGCTCTTTTCCATCTTGAACTCTGGGATGCCGTAGCGCAGCAGGCCACCGATGCGGTCAGCACGCTCGTAGACCGCCACGGTGTGACCCACACGCGCCAATTGCTGTGCGGCTGCAAGCCCAGCTGGTCCAGAACCGATGACTGCGACAGTCAGGCCGGAAACCCTGTCAGGCACCTGCGGCTGAACCCAGCCCTCGTCCCAAGCACGGTCAATGATGGAGACCTCGACCTGCTTGATGGTCACCGGATCCTGATTGATCCCAAGCACGCACGCGGTCTCGCAAGGCGCTGGGCACAAACGACCGGTGAACTCCGGAAAGTTGTTCGTGGCATGCAGCCACTCAATGGCTGATTCCCAGTCATCGCGATAGACGAGGTCATTCCACTCGGGAATCTGGTTGCCCAGTGGGCAGCCTGAGTGGCAGAACGGAATGCCACAGTCCATGCAACGGCTGGCCTGCTTCTGGATGCGTCCTGCCTCGAACTCCTGGTAGACCTCACGCCAGTCCTGCAGGCGAATCTCCACCGGTCGTCGAGCAGGCAGCTCACGACCAACCTTCAGAAAGCCTCTTGGATCAGCCACGTCCGCCTCCCATCACAAAGACGAGCGGATCAAGACCCTCGTCGACCGCTTGCTGCGTCAGCTGCAGCACGCGCTTGTAGTCCTTGGGCATCACCTTGGTGAAGCGGCCAAGACCGGTAATCCAGTCGTCAAGCAGCAAGTGCGCAACTGAGGACTCAGTTGCCTCGTAGTGCTTCTGCAGGATCTCGTGCAGTTCCTCTGCGTCAGCTGAGGTCATGGGATCCAGGTCGATCATCTCCGGGTTCACCTTGTCGGGATCAAGGTCAAGCACATAGGCGATGCCGCCGGACATTCCCGCGCCAAGGTTGCGGCCAGTTGCACCGAGAATGACCACCCGACCACCAGTCATGTACTCACATGCATGGTCGCCGACGCCTTCGACTACTGCAGTCACACCTGAGTTGCGCACGCAGAAGCGCTCGCCTGCACGGCCGCGCAGGAAGATCTCGCCACGCGTGCCGCCGTAGGCGATGACATTGCCAGCAATGATCTGCTCGGCAGCAACAAACTGCGCCTGGCGATGCGGCCGAACAACGATGCGCCCTCCCGACAGGCCCTTGCCGACATAGTCGTTGGCATCGCCTTCAAGGCGAAGAGTGATGCCGGGGGGCAGGAACGCTCCGAAGGACTGCCCGGCCGAGCCGATGAATGTCAGGTCGATGGTGCTGTCAGGCAATCCCTCGCCGCCGTGATGGCGGGTGACTTCTGCTCCGAGCATCGTGCCCACTGTGCGATTCACATTGCGAACGCTCAGCTGCGCCCTCACGAGTTCGCCCTTGGTGATGGCCGGTTGGCAGATCTCAATGAGTTCGTTGTCCAGCGCCACATCCAGACCGTGATTCTGCAGAACCATGGCGCGGCGAGGGGATCCCTCTGCGACCCGTGGCAATTCCAGGATTGGCGAGAGATCCAGTCCGGCTGCCTTCCAGTGCGTCACAGCCTTCTTGGTGTCCAGCATCTCGACCTGCCCGATGGCCTCATCAAGGGAACGGAAGCCAAGTTGAGCGAGGAGCTCGCGCACTTCAAGGGCGATGAACTCAAAGAAGTTCTCCACGAACTCCGGCTTGCCAGCGAAGCGCTCGCGCAGCACCGGGTTCTGCGTGGCGATGCCAACAGGGCAGGTGTCCAGATGGCAGACCCGCATCATGATGCAGCCCATGACCACCAGAGGAGCACTGGCAAAGCCATACTCCTCCGCGCCAAGCAGTGCAGCCACCATGACATCGCGGCCAGTCTTCAGCTGACCATCTGCCTGCACGACGATGCGATCACGCAGCCCGTTCATCATCAGGGTCTGCTGGGTTTCAGCAAGGCCCAGCTCCCATGGGGTGCCGGCATGCTTGAGGCTGGTCAATGGTGAAGCACCGGTGCCGCCATCGAACCCGGAGATGAGGACCACATCTGCGTGGGCCTTGGATACGCCGGCCGCGACTGTGCCAACACCGATCTCCGACACCAGCTTCACGTGCACGCGCGCGTACTTGTTGGCGTTCTTCAAATCGTGAATCAGCTGGGCTAGATCCTCGATCGAGTAGATGTCGTGGTGCGGTGGTGGAGAGATCAGACCAACGCCGGCAGTGGAGTGCCTGGTCTTGGCGATCCATGGATAGACCTTGTTGCCGGGCAACTGTCCACCTTCGCCAGGCTTGGCACCCTG
>JAUSQD010000019.1 GCA_030652695.1 Actinomycetota bacterium | reverse complement strand
GAGCCGCTGGTGCTGCCGGCGGAACGGCCACTGCAGTGTTCAATGCGGCTGATGAAGCATGTGTGTCGGCATTCCTGGACCGCACGATTGCCTTTCCTCAGATCGTGCGCACGGTGGCCGAAGTCCTTGGTGAGCATCTTGCAGGAGGCGACGGCCGCGACGGCTCTGTGCTCGTGACAGGGAACGACCTCAGCCTCGAGCACGTCCAACTGGCTGATGCTTGGGCTCGCGTGCGGGCACTGGAAGTTGCTTCGGTGTTTGCGAAAGGGGTGCGCTAGTGCTGCAGCTCATCGGCATTGTGATCTTCGTGGTGCTCATTGCTCTTTCCATCGCGCTGCATGAATTGGGGCACTTTCTGCCCGCGAAGAAATTTGGCGTCAAAGTCACCGAGTTCATGATCGGTTTCGGCCCTGCCCTGTGGACTCGCGTCAAAGGTGAAACCCGCTATGGCTTCAAGGCCGTGCCGCTGGGCGGCTATGTCCGCATGATCGGAATGCTGCCGCCTGCCAAGGAATCTGAGGAGGCAGCGGCGCCAGCCAGCACCGGGCGATTTGCCACCATGATTGCCGATGCCAGGCAGCAGTCCTTGGAAGAAGTGGGACCGCAGGATCAAGATCGCGTCTTCTATCGCCTGCCAGTGCGCAAGCGCGTGATGGTGATGCTTGGTGGTCCAACGATGAACCTGATCTTCGCGACCGTGCTGTTCTCGATCCTGCTTGTCGGCATTGGCCTGCCGCAACCCTCACTCACGGTGAACTCCGTAGTGCCCTGCACTCCAAGCGAACTTCACCCCTCCGGAGCTGCGCTGCCATCAGGCAACTGCCCAGTTGGCTCAAGCCAAACGCCTGCGATGGCTGCCGGTATTCAGCCGGGCGACGTCATTAGTGGCATGAATGGCAAATCGGCACAGGATTGGGATTCGGTCAGCACCGCACTTCGGGCATCGGGTGGCACAACTGTGAGCCTGGATCTGGTGCGTGATGGTCAAGAGCTCGTGGTTCCGGTTGCTGTTGCACTCATCGATCGCCCTGAGTACGACGACACTGGCGTCGCGACCGGCGCCACGATTGAGGGGGGCTTCGTTGGCGTGAGTCCTGGCGTTGACTACGTGCGCCAGAGTTGGACTGAGGTTCCTGCGTTCATGTGGAATCTGACGACAGCATCCATTGGCGCACTGATCAGTTTGCCCATTCGACTCTACGAACTGGTCACTGAGACGCTGATTGGCGGACAGGAGCGGGCAATTGATGGCCCGGTGAGTGTGGTCGGAGTCAGCCGTTTGGGCGGTGACATCGCTGCCATGGACGAGCCAATCCAAGGAAAAATCGCCACATTCCTGGGTCTGGCAGCCTCCTTGAACCTCTTCCTGTTCCTCTTCAATCTGCTCCCGATCCCTCCGCTGGATGGCGGGCATATTGCCGGAGCCCTGTACGAGGCGATCCGTCGGTCGATCGCCAAGTTCCGAGGTCGTCCTGACCCTGGACCCGTGGATGTCGCGCGACTGCTGCCGGTGGCCTACTTCGTCGCGATCGCGCTGGTCAGCATGGGCGCCATTGTGATCTGGGCCGATTTGGTCAAGCCGATCTCGCTGGGCTGATGAGCAAGGGGATAATGCACTTGTGACTATTCAACTGGGCATGCCTGCACCTGCTCCGCGTGTGATCGCTGCCCGTCGCAAGTCACGCCCATTGATTCTCAAGCATCCAACGCATCCAGTCACCGTCGGTGGAGATGCTCCGATCAGCGTGCAATCGATGTGCACGACTTTGACCTCTGATGTCAACGCGACTCTGCAGCAGATCGCCGAACTCACTGCGGCTGGCTGTCAGATCGTTCGTGTTGCCTGCCCAAGTCAAGATGATGCTGACGCGCTGCCGCAGATCGCGCGCAAGGCCGGCATCCCTGTCATTGCAGATATTCACTTCCAGCCCAAGTATGTGTTCGCAGCCATCGATGCGGGCTGTGCTGGAGTGCGGGTGAATCCCGGCAACATCAAGAAGTTTGACGATCAAATTGCGGCGATCTCTCGCGCTGCGCGCGATGCTGGCACGCCCATTCGCATTGGGGTGAATGCGGGTTCCCTTGATCCCAGGCTCTTGCAGAAATATGGCAAGGCGACTCCGGAAGCATTGGTGGAGTCGGCGCTTTGGGAGGCCTCGCTGTTTGAAGAACACGACTTCCGCGACATCAAGATCTCGGTGAAGCATCACGATCCAGTGATCATGGTGGAGGCCTACATCCAGCTTGCTGAGCAATGTGACTACCCCTTGCATTTGGGTGTCACAGAAGCCGGCCCGATGTTTCAAGGCACCGTGAAGTCCGCCGTGGCCTTTGGTGCGCTGCTCAGCCGAGGCATCGGCGACACGATCCGTGTGTCACTTTCCGCACCACCGGTTGAGGAAATCAAGGTCGGCAACCAGATCCTGGAATCCCTCAACCTGCGCCAGCGCGGACTTGAGATCGTCTCCTGCCCCTCGTGTGGGCGCGCCCAGGTTGACGTTTACACCCTGGCCGAGCAGGTCACTGCTGGTCTTGAGGGGCTTGATGTTCCACTGCGTGTGGCAGTCATGGGCTGTGTGGTCAATGGCCCCGGCGAAGCCCGCGAAGCTGATCTGGGTGTGGCGTCGGGCAATGGCAAGGGGCAGATCTTCGTCAGGGGAGAGGTGATCAAGACCGTGCCGGAGTCGATGATCGTGGAAACCTTGATCGAAGAGGCGCTCAAGCTCGCTGAATCGATGACGGAGAGCGGCACGCCAGAGGTAGTGGCTCACTATCGTCCGTGGGCCTATAGTCGCCTCGTGGGAAATGTGCGATCGATAGCCGCCAATGATTTGGAGCAGTTGCTTCGCCTCTTCGCTCGTGACCCAATTGCCCACTGCTTTGTTGAATCTCGGGTGCACATTGGCGGGGTCGACCCCTGGAAACTCGGTGGGGAGATTCTTGGTTACTACAAAGATGACCAACTCGTTTCAGCGCTGTTCTCTGGTGCCAACCTCGTGCCCATCGAGGCAACTCCGGCGGCTATTGCTGCGTTCGCTGACTACCTGCGCCCTCGACTTCGTCGGTCCTCGTCCATGCTTGGCCGAGCGGAGGAAGTCCTGGGACTGTGGCGATTGCTCGAACCGGCCTGGGGGACAGCACGAGCAGTGCGCGATGTGCAGCCGCTCATGGCGATCAGCTCAGATGGGCTTGTTGAACCTGATCCAGAAGTCAGATGCATCCGCTTGGAAGAGCTCGATGCCTATCTTCCTGCAGCGATCGACATGTTCACTGAGGAGATCGGCGTTTCACCCATAGCGGGAGGCAACACCCTTGCCTATCGAAGTCGCTGCGCGGACCTGATCCGCACAGGTCGAAGCTTTGGCCGAGTGCGCGACGGGCTGGTGGAGTTCAAGGCCGAAGTGGGTGCCGTCAGCCCCTTTGTGTGTCAGGTGCAGGGCGTCTGGGTCGATCGCAGTCTTCGAGGTCGTGGTATCTCCATCCCGGGGATGGCGGCAGTCGTTGTCGCCGCGCGCGCTCGATTCAGTCCGACGGTTTCGCTCTACGTCAACGATTTCAACACTCCTGCCCGCAAGGCATATTTGGCCGTTGGATTCGAGCAGGTCGGCACTTTTGCAACGGTGCTGTTCTAGTCATTCTGCGGCGGCCGCTGATCACTAGGCTGACCAAATGCTGCGAATGTCGACACTGTTTCTGCGCACCCTTCGTGAGGATCCTGCGGATGCAGAACTGCCAAGCCATCGACTGCTCGTCCGGGCTGGCTTTATCCGCCGAGTCGCACCAGGAATCTTCACCTGGCTGCCCTTGGGCTATCAGGTGTATCGAAATGTCGAAGGCATCGTGCGCGATGAGATGAACGCTGCAGGCTTTCAGGAGGTGCACTTTCCCGCGCTGCTGCCGCGTGAGCCGTATGAGCTGACCAATCGCTGGACTGAATACGGCGAGGGGCTGTTTCGGCTTCAGGATCGCAAGGGCGCGGACTACCTCCTGGGCCCAACCCACGAGGAGATGTTCACGCTGCTGGTCAAGGGGGAGTTCTCCTCCTACAAGGATCTTCCCGTCAGTCTCTACCAAATCCAGGCGAAGTACCGAGATGAGGCACGTCCTCGAGCCGGCATCCTGCGCGGCCGCGAGTTCGTCATGAAGGATTCCTACTCCTTCGACATTGACGATGCTGGATTGCAGATCTCCTATGACCAGCATCGCGATGCCTATGTCTCCACCTTCAATCGACTGGGTCTGGAATTCGTGATTGTGTCGGCGATGTCTGGAGCCATGGGTGGATCAGCCAGCGAGGAATTCCTCGCTCCGACCCCTGTGGGTGAGGACAGTTTCGTTCGCTGCCCATCCTGCGCGTACGCGGCAAATGTCGAAGCAGTTCAGACGGTCGCGCCGCCCAATGTTGATGCTGCCAATGTCGCGCCTGCACACATCGAGCAGACGCCGAGTTCGGGAACCATCCAAGCCCTCGTGAGCTTCTCCAACCGCGATTTTGCCAGGGAGGATCGCCCTTGGAGCGCAGCTGACACGCTGAAGAATGTGCTGTTCATGGTCTCGGACCCAGCCGGTGTCACCTCTGCACTGGCCATTGGGGTCCCTGGTGATCGTGAGATTGATATGAAGAGGCTGGAGGCGGTGCTGCAGCCAAGCCAGGCAAAGGCCTTTGAGGATGCTGATTTCGAGCGCTATCCCGACTTGGTGAAGGGGTACATCGGTCCGAGTGCGCTGGGTGAGGCTCACAGCTCAGGCGTGCGCTATCTCGTTGATCCCCGAGTGGTGCAGGGATCCCGCTGGATCACGGGCGCCAATGAGTCGGCTCGACACTTCTATGACTATGTAGCCGGTCGCGATTTCACTGCTGATGGCTTCATTGATGTCGCCGATGTGCGCGAAGGCGATGCATGTCCTAAGTGCGGAACCGGACTTCAGATTGAACGTGGCATTGAGATCGGCCACATCTTTCAGCTCGGTCGAAAGTATGCCGAAGCGATGGGTCTGAAAGTACTTGATGAACACGGTGAACTCGTGACAGTGACGATGGGTTCCTACGGCATTGGCGTCTCTCGAGCGGTGGGTGCAATTGCAGAGCAATCACACGATGACAAGGGATTGATCTGGCCACGCGAACTTGCTCCGGCAGATGTGCATCTGGTGGCGGCGGGCAAAGACGATGCCATCTACCTCGAAGCAGAGCGCATCGCGGAGCAGTTGGAACTGCAAGGCATTCGGGTGCTGTACGACGACCGCACAGGGGTGTCGCCTGGTGTGAAGTTCAATGACTCAGAACTCATCGGTGTTCCGACGATTGTGATCGTGGGAAAGAAGCTGGGTGAAGGTCTTGTCGAGATCAAGGATCGTCGAAGTGGCGAGCGTGAAGATGTGTCGGTTGGCGAACTCATTGAACGCATCACGCTGATCTGCGCCAGCTGAAGCTACTGCGGCATGGTTGTGGACGCAGCCCAGTACTTGGCTCTCTGCGCTGCCTTGAGCGAAGCTTGGGATGCGAGGGCTTTGGTGAGCCCTGTGGAAGTGCTCGCCACTTGATCAAAGAGCGCAATCAGCTGCAGTTCGAGTGTTCCTGCTAGGGCAGCGGCTTGCTCGGCTGTGTTGAGGGGCTCTGGCAGGACATAGGCGACTCCAGCCTCATTCACGTGTGTGCCCAGCGCTGACTCCAAGCCCACGCGCTGCCTGCCAAGAGCATTGATTGCCCGCAGCGCCTGACGTTGATCTGCACCACGTGTCCGTGCTCCGATGATCCCGTATGCATAGATCACCGCATCCATGCTGGCAATCGCCTGGTTCAGCGCCTCCTGGGAGCCAGGCTCAAGTGCGGCTCCAGGTGACTGGGCAGCTGGTGAATTCGCCGTGGATGTCGGCTCAGGCGCGGAACCACAGGCCACGAGCAGCACCGAGATCACACTGAGCGCGCACACCAGTTGAATTCCGCTTCGAGGGATCCTCTGTTTCGCAACGGGCACGAGCCAAGAATCGCATGGCCCCGCTATATTGCTCGGCAGGGCAGCATCTCTCCGTAGCCGGTGAGAGCCCCGCCAAGACAACTGAATTGCGAGGAGGCACCATGGCTGCTTCGGTGAAGGTGATCCGTGCAGGCATTGAGCCCCTGGTATCGGCAGCGGGTGTGGATCTTGAGGATCTGCAAATCCAGCAGGCTGGTCGTCGCGAGATCGTTCGAGTGGTGATTGATCGTGATGGCGGAGTTGACATTGATCTCATCGCCGAGATGAGCAGGCAAATTTCCGAGGCACTTGAGGTCGAGCAGCTGAACAGCGAATTTGCCGGAACCTATGTTCTGGAAGTCAGCTCACCTGGCATTGATCGCCCCCTGACTGAAGTCAAGCACTGGCGACGCGCACACGATCGGCTCGTGGAAGCGCAGTTGCGTGATGGATCGACCGTGATCGGACGCATCACTGCGGTAACTGACGCGGATATCACCCTTGAGGTGGCCCAAGGCAAGGCATCGACAAGCACGACTCTTCCGCTTTCAGCAGTTGAGCTTGGACGAGTGCAGGTTGAGTTCAATCGCACCACGACCGAAGGATCCGAAGATGGACATTGATGTTGGTGCGCTGAAGGCGCTCGTGCGTGAAAAGGGCTTGTCTCTTGAATTGCTGGTGGATTCCATTGAGCAGGCGTTGCTTGTTGCCTATCACCGCACTCCCGGATCATCAGAGCGCGCGAGAGTGGAGCTTGATCGCAAGACCGGTCATGTCGTGGTCTGGGCGGCCGAACAGGATGAGGACGGAGCCACGGTTCGGGAGTTTGACGACACTCCGGACGGCTTTGGGCGGATTGCTGCAACGACCGCCAGCCAGGTGTTCCTGGGCAGGCTTCGCGAAGCAGAAGGCGATGCCACGTTGATCGAGTTCACTGGGCGTGAGGGCGATCTCGTGTCTGGACTTGTGCAGCAGACCTCAAATCCGCGGATGATCAGGGTCGACATTGGCAAGATCGAGGCGAACCTGCCTCCCGAAGAACAGGTGCCCGGCGAGGACTACCGACACGGCAGCCGACTGAAGTGTCTGGTGGTTGGTGTGCGCAAGGGCTTCAAGGGTCCTGTGGTCACCGTTTCGCGCTCGCATCCCAATCTGGTCCGAGCTCTCTTTGCCCTGGAAGTTCCCGAGATAGCCGACGGCACAGTTGAGATCGGCGCCCTGTCGCGTGAAGCCGGGCATCGCACCAAGATTGCCGTGCGCTCCACGGTGGCTGGCGTCAATGCCAAGGGTGCCTGCATCGGACCCATGGGGCAGCGGGTGCGCCAGGTGATGGCCGAATTGCACGGGGAGAAGATCGACATCGTCGATTTCAGCGATGATCCGGCCGAGTTGATCGCCCACGCCCTGTCGCCAGCGCAGGTCACCTCGGTCATCATCGTGGATCCGGTGGCCCGAGCCGCGCGGGTGACAGTGCCGGACTATCAGCTGTCCCTTGCCATCGGCAAGGAGGGGCAAAATGCCCGACTGGCGGCTCGCATGACGGGCTGGCGGATCGATATTCGGCCTGACACTGCCGTGCCTGAATCGGCTGAGACTGCATCTGAACCAGCATGAGTCCTGAGCGAACCTGCGTGGGCTGTCGGGCACGAGCCCCGCAGCGGCAGTTGGTGAGGCTGGTCGTCCAGGGCGGATCGTTGATTCTTGGCCGAAACCAAGCTGGCAGGGGAGCCTGGATCCACCCGGCCGTGGCCTGCCTGCAGCTTGCCGAGCGGAAGTCAGCTGTTGGCCGGGCCCTGAAGTTTTCCGGAAGCCTGGACACATCTGAGCTGCGCTCCCACCTGGAGGTTCTGGAGCGCGGAGTATCCGCGCTATAGTTATCGCCGCTGTGCGCACAAGCGCGCAATTCCATTCGCCCAACCGTCGGGAGCTCAACATGAGGTCATCCACCCGATGAACGAGCAGGGTTAGTCATGCGTCGTTCGCACTGACGGTTCGGGTTGGAAAACCCGGGCCGAAGACAGGAGAAACGTGTCAAAGGTCCGGGTCCATGAGCTCGCAAAAGAGCTAGGGGTCACAAGCAAGGATGTACTCGCCAAGCTCGCTGAGCTGGGTGAGTTTGTGAAGTCTGCGTCGTCGACGGTTGAACCCCCCGTTGCTCGCAAACTCAAAGAGGCAATGCCGGCTGCAGCAGCGCCGGCAAAGCCAGCGGCAAAGAAGGCGGCCGCGGCAAAGCCAGAGTCAACTGCACCAGCCCAGCCTCCTGTGCCGGTTGCCGCCGTTGAGGTCGTTGCAGCGCCCGTGCCTGTGGCACCAGCGCCACCCGCGCCTCCCATTCAGGCACCCGTGGCACCTGTAGCCCCTGCCGCTGCTGTCGCAGAGACCGCTCCTGCTGCAGCGATCCCGGATCCTCCGCGTCCAGACGCTCCTCGCCCCGATGCGCCCCGCCCTGATGCGCCGCGTCCCACGGGACCTCGTCCGGGCAACAATCCCTTTGGTGGTTCCACGGGCATGGGTCGCCCAGCGGCTCCTCGTCCGGGCAACAATCCCTTTGGTGGTTCCACTGGCATGGGTCGCCCCGCGGCGCCTTCGGCTCCAGCCGTTCCCGGTGCCCCCCGGCCAAACCCAGGCATGATGCCAGCGATGCGCCAGGCCCGTCCCGGCAGTCCTGCAGGTCCCGGACAGCGCCCATCTGGCCCTGGCCAGCGTCCAAGCGGTCCTGGCGGTCCAGGTCAACGTCCAAGTGGGCCCGGCGGACCCGGCGCGCGTCCAGCTGGTCCCGGCGGATTCCAAAATCGCGGTCCGGCTGGCCCAGGTGGCGCAGGTCGTCCCGGTGGCGGTGGTGGCGGCTTTGCCGGTCGCCCCAGTGGTCCAGGCGGCGGCACGGGTGCACCCGGTGGTCCCGGTGGCGGTGGTGGCTTTCCGGGCCGTCCAGGAGCAGGTGGCCGTGGCACGACTGCCGGCGCATTTGGTCGCCCAGGAGGTCGCCCCTCGCGTGGCCGCAAGTCCAAGCGCGCCAAGCGCCAAGAGTTTGACAACATGCAAGCACCATCGCTGACTGGTGTTCGGATCACCCGCGGCAGCGGTGAGGCCATTCGGCTTCCCCGTGGAGCCAGCGTCTCGGACTTCGCCGACAAGATTGGTGCAATGCCGGCCGATCTCGTCAAGGTGCTGATTGAGCTGGGCGAGATGGTGACCACCACACAGTCCATCGACGATGACACCCTGCGTCTGCTTGGCGAGGAACTCAACTACGTCGTTGAGGTGGTCTCACCAGAAGATGAGGATCGCGAACTGCTGGAGTCCTACGACCTTGAGTTCGGTGAAGACGAGGGTGCTGAGGTCGATCTCATCACTCGTCCGCCTGTCGTGACCGTCATGGGTCACGTGGACCACGGCAAGACTCGCCTGCTCGACTCCATCCGCAAGACCAATGTCATTGGCGGTGAAGCAGGTGGCATCACCCAGCACATTGGCGCCTACCAAGTGGCGGCAATGACTGCCACGGGAGAGCGCAAGATCACCTTCATTGACACCCCTGGTCACGAGGCTTTCACGGCCATGCGTGCTCGTGGTGCGCAGGTGACCGATATCGCGATCCTGGTTGTGGCCGCAGATGACGGCGTGAAGCCGCAGACGATTGAAGCGCTGAACCACGTGCAGGCAGCTGGCGTGCCAATCGTGGTTGCAGTCAACAAGGTCGACAAGGAAGGCGCCGACCCGATGAAGGTTCGCGGTCAGCTCACCGAATACGGCTTGGTGGCTGAAGAATTTGGTGGCGACACCATGTTCATCGATGTCTCGGCCCTGAGCGGCATCGGCATCCCCGAGTTGCTTGATGCAGTGCTCTTGACTGCTGACGCCGCTTTGGATCTGCGTGCCAATCCTCATCAGGACGCTCAGGGTGTGGCGATTGAAGCTCACCTCGATCGTGGTCGCGGACCTGTCGCCACAGTGCTGGTGCAGCGCGGAACTCTTCGTGCTGGTGACTCAATCGTCGCTGGTGACGCCTTTGGTCGCGTTCGCGCTATGCATGATGACGAAGGCAATGTCGTGGAAGTTGCTGGTCCTTCATTCCCCGTTCAGGTGCTCGGACTCACGTCCGTCCCAGGTGCGGGTGACAGCTTCCTGGTTGTCTCCGAGGACCGCATCGCACGACAGATTGCGCAGACGCGTCAGGCTCGCGAGCGCAATGCGCTGCTGGCCAAGAACCGCGTGAAGCGCTCGCTCGAGGACTTCTTGGAGTCCATTGAGAAGGGTGAGGTTGCAGAACTGAACCTGATCATCAAGGGCGACGTCTCTGGTTCGGTCGAGGCACTTGAAGAAGCGCTGGTCAAGATTGATGTCGGCGAGGAAGTCTCGATGCGAGTCATTCACCGTGGTGTCGGTGCGATCACAAAGAACGATGTGACTTTGGCTGCTGCGTCAAAGGCCGTGATCATTGGCTTCAACGTCCGCCCTGAAGGCAAGGTCGCGGAACTGGCCACGCATGAAGGTGTTGACGTGCGCTTCTACAGCGTCATCTACGCGGCCATCGATGATGTCGAGCAGGCTCTTCGCGGCATGCTCAAGCCGATCTACGAGGAAGTGCAGCTCGGTACAGCCGAAGTCCGCGAGGTCTTCAAGTCCTCCAAGTTCGGCACCATCGCCGGTTGCGTTGTGCAAACCGGAGAGATCAAGCGCAATTCGAAGGCGCGGCTTGTGCGCGACGGGGCAGTGGTGGCAGACAACATCGCCGTTGCTGGTCTGCGTCGCTTCAAGGACGATGTCACTGAGGTCCGCGAGGGCTTTGAGTGCGGCATCAACCTGGGCAACTTCCAAGACGTCAAGGTTGACGACATCATCGAGACCTTCGAGATGCGCGAGATTCCGCGGAAGTCATGACCAAGGCGCGCCAGCACAAGTTGGAGGATCGCGTGCGCGTGATCGTCGCGGAGACCCTCGAGAAGCGCGTGAAGGACCCTCGTCTGGGGTTCATCACGATCACGGAAGTCCGGATGACTCCGGATCTTCGTGAGGCCTCGATCTTCTACACGGTCTATGGGGACGCCGAATCTGTGGACTCCACAGCTATTGCCTTGGAGTCTGCAAAGGGCCTCTTGCGCAGCGAGGTGGGCAAGCAGACGGGAATCAAGTTCACTCCGTCACTTGCCTTCTTTGCCGATGCGATGCCTGAGAATGCCCGCCATGTTGAAGATCTCCTGCGCAAGGCGCAGGAGGACGATGCGCGAGTGCATGAGCAGGCAACGAGTGCGAAGTACGCCGGAGACATCGACCCCTATCGGCATCCGCGTGAGGACGACGGCGAGCAAGAGTGAACGGACTGCTCGTTCTCGACAAGCCGAGCGACTGGACATCACATGATGTCGTCGGTCGGGTGCGGCGCATTCTTGGCACGCGCAAGGTTGGGCACGCCGGCACCTTGGATCCGATGGCCACCGGTGTGCTGGTGCTTGGGGTCGGACGTGCAACTCGGCTGCTTGGGTATGTCTCGGGTGCAGACAAGACCTATACCGCAACTATCCGTTTGGGCCAGAGCACGACGACTGACGATGCTGAAGGCGAATTCACGAGTCAAGCGGCACCCGGTGCCCTTGCTGAGCTGCACCTGTCATCGGTGCAGGAGGGCATTGCCCTGCTCACCGGAACGATCATGCAGGTGCCCAGCTCCGTCAGTGCGATCAAAGTCGACGGGAAGCGGGCTTATGCACGGGTGCGGGCGGGCGAGGATTTCGTGCTCGAACCGCGCAAGGTTGATGTCACTGAATTCACCTTGCTCGCTCACCAATTCAGCCAGGACTGGCTGGATCTTCACGTGCAGGTCACGTGCAGTTCGGGTACCTATATCCGAGCACTCGCGCGCGACCTCGGAAACGAACTCGACCTCGGAGGCCACCTGACCGCACTTCGGCGGACCAGGCTCGGGCCGTGGAAGCAATCTGAGGCCTTGACAGCTGAGCAGCTGGAGTCTGGATCTCTTGGCGAGGAGTCGCTCATCTCGCTGGAGGATGCTGCCGGCCGCATCTTCCCAACATGGATGGTGTCAGAGCCCGAATCGATCATGGTCCGCAATGGCCGTCGAATCGACTGGACCTACGCGGATTCCTCGGACCCAGTTATTGCAATCTACGACAGCGAGGGTAATTTTCTGGCCTTGGCAGAGCAGCATGGCCCGACCGCCAAGTACCTCGCAGTGTTTGTCTGATCTAGGGTTGATTCACATGGCACATGAGCACTCCCATCCAAATGAGCGCAAGGGCGCTGTGCTGTGCATTGGAGTATTCGACGGGGTGCATCGAGGTCATCAGGCTCTGCTTGCCGAAGGTCGCACTCTGGCCGATGATCTTGGGCTGCCTCTTGTCGCTGTGACCTTTGACCCTCACCCGATGGCTGTGGTGCGACCCGATGCCGCTCCGCAGAACCTTGCGAGTTTGGCCGAGCGCAGATTTCTGCTCTTCAATGCCGGGGCAGATGATGTCTTCGTCTTGAAGTTCACGACCGAGGTTTCCGGCTGGGAGCCAGAGGAGTTCATTCATCGCGTGCTGGCTGACACCCTGAAGGCCAAGGCTGTAGTGGTTGGGGAGAACTTTCGATTTGGGCACAGAGCCGCTGGCTCAGTGGAGACCCTTCGCGAGGCGGGCGAGCGTTACGGCTTTGTCGTGCGCGAGGTCACCATGGCGGCTGATGCAGAGCCCTTCTCTTCAACTCGAGTGCGCAAGGCGATCACCGAAGGTGACCTCGCCGAGGCAAGGCGCGTACTTGGACGCAACTATGAACTCTCCGGGATTGTGGTGCACGGCGATCATCGGGGTCGCGAACTGGGCTTTCCCACTGCCAATCTCCTGTGGCTCGGCAATCCTGCAATACCTGCCGACGGGGTCTATGCGGGTTGGCTGGTGACTGGCAACAAGCGCTATCCAGCTGCGATCTCAGTTGGCACCAATCCACAGTTCTCAGGTGTTGAGCGTCGCGTTGAGACCTACGTCCTTGATCGCGATGACCTGGATCTGTATGACCGAGAGGTCACTGTGGTGTTCGTCGCCCGCCTGCGCGGTCAAATGGTCTTTGAAGGGCTGGAGTCATTGGTAGACCAAATGCATCAGGATGTGGTGGCCACGCGTGAGGTCTTGAACCTGGTCTGAGGCTGGTAGTCTTCTGGCTCCAGACGGTCGGGAAGCGGGCGCTTCGCGATTCGTGTCGAAATTGAAATGTGTCCCATCTGGGACGCGCCCGAGAGGAACGTATGTCGCTCGATAGTGCAACCAAAGAAGCCATCATTGCCGAATTCGGCTCAAAGCCTGGTGATACCGGCTCCCCAGAAGTTCAGATCGCGCTGCTCAGCCGTCGTATCAACGACCTGACTGAGCACCTCAAGTCACACAAGCACGACCATCACAGCCGCCGTGGCCTGCTGCTCCTTGTCGGACAGCGTCGTCGCCTGCTGCAGTACCTGGTCAAGTCGGATATCGCCCGATACCGCTCGATCATCGAGAAGCTCGGCATCCGCCGCTAACTCTTGAGGGCCGGCGCGGAGATCGCGCCGGCTCTGCTTTATCCACGCGGATACCTTCCGCTTGGCACAACTTCATACTGCGTATGAGATTCGGGGCGCTGCGACGCTGTCGCCTGTCGGTCCTCGGTAGTGACCTCCGGGTGTGATTCACCCGTGGGCCTCGATCGGAGACCGCCACTTGCCCGCACTCGCGAGCGCCCCTGTAACCGAACAGGAGGCACCCGTGGAGGGTCCCGCAATTGCAACAACCCAGGCCGTTATCGATAACGGTGCACTGGGACAGCGCGTCATTGTCTTCGAGACCGGACGACTCGCCCGCCAAGCGGCAGGCTCAGTCACCGTGACACTCGACGAAGAGACGATGCTGATTTCAGCCACGACGGCAGGCAAGTCGCCGCGTGATTCATTCGACTTCTTCCCACTGACGGTGGACGTCGAAGAGCGGATGTATGCCGTGGGGCGCATCCCCGGCTCATTCTTTCGTCGTGAAGGCCGCCCAAGTGAGGATGCAATCCTCACCTGTCGCCTGATCGACCGTCCATTGCGCCCGACCTTCGTCAAGGGCCTGCGCAATGAGGTTCAGGTCGTGGTCACCGTGATGGCCCTGAACCCTGGCGATCTGTACGACGTCGTGGCCATCAACGCTGCGTCGGCGTCCACTCAGATTGCCGGACTGCCGTTCAGCGGTCCCATCGGCGCGGTGCGCGTTGCGCTCATCCGTGGCCAGTGGGTTGCGTTCCCCACACATGATCAGCTTGAAGAGGCTGTGTTCGACATGGTCGTTGCGGGTTCCATTGCTGGCGATGACATTGCCATCACGATGGTTGAAGCCGAAGCCACCTCACGCACGATCGAACTGATCGCAGGCGGAGCCAAGGCGCCGACCGAAGAGGTTGTTGCTCAGGGTCTGGAAGCATCCAAGACCTTCATCCGCGTGCTCTGCGAGGCCCAGATCGAGCTCGCCGCAACTGCGGCAAAGCCCACTGGCCACTTCCCGGTCTTCCTGGATTACGAGGATGACGCCTACGAGGCCGTGGCCGCTGTTGCTTCAGATTCAGTTGCGTCAGCACTGAAGATCCTGGGCAAGTCCGAGCGTGAAGATCGACTGGACGCCATCAAGGCAGAGGTCATTGAAGCGATTGGCGACAAGTTCGCCGGTCGTGAGAAGGAGCTGTCCGCAGCTCTTCGCTCAGTGACAAAGAACTGCGTTCGCGAGCGTGTGCTTCGCGAGAAGATCCGCATCGATGGTCGTGGACTCACCGACATTCGCACCCTCTCCGCTGAGGTGCAGGTCATCCCACGCGTGCATGGTTCGGCGCTGTTCGAGCGCGGCGAGACTCAGATTCTGGGCATCACCACCTTGAACATGCTGCGCATGGAACAACAGCTTGACACTCTCAACCCTGAGAACCGCAAGCGCTACATGCACAACTACAACTTCCCGCCGTACTCAACTGGTGAGACCGGCCGCGTGGGTTCACCCAAGCGTCGTGAGATCGGCCATGGTGCTCTCGCAGAGCGTGCACTCGTGCCTGTGCTTCCCACACGTGAGGAATTCCCATACGCCATCCGTCAGGTCTCTGAGGCACTGAGCTCAAATGGCTCAACCTCGATGGGCTCGGTCTGTGCGTCGACCATGTCGCTGCTCAACGCCGGTGTGCCTCTCAAGGCACCCGTTGCAGGCATCGCCATGGGGCTGATCTCAGGCCTTGTTGATGGCAAGCAGGAGTACGTGGCGATCACCGACATCCTGGGTGCTGAAGATGCATACGGCGATATGGACTTCAAGGTCGCCGGTACCAAGGAGTTCGTCACTGCCTTGCAGTTGGACACCAAGCTCGATGGCATTCCTGCCTCCGTGCTTGCAGCGGCTCTGAACCAGGCCCGCGACGCACGCCTGACCATTCTTGAGGTGATGGCCGAGGCCATCGACGCTCCTGATGAGATGGCTGCCACTGCACCGCGCGTGATCAGCATCCAGGTCCCAGTCGACAAGATCGGCGAAGTCATTGGGCCAAAGGGCAAGATCATCAACCAGATTCAGGAAGAGACTGGCGCTGACATCACGATTGAAGATGACGGCACGATCTACATCGGTGCGACTGACGGACCATCTGCCGAGGCAGCTCGCGCGATGATCAATCAGATTGCCAATCCAACGATGCCAGAGGTTGGCGAGCGCTACCTGGGCACGGTCGTCAAGACCACCACCTTCGGTGCATTCATCTCCCTGGTTCCTGGCAAGGACGGCATCCTGCACAGCTCCGAGGTCAAGAAGCTTGCCGGTGGCAAGCGCATCGAGGCTGTTGAGGATGTGCTCAAGGTCGGCGACAAGGTCGAGGTTGAGATCAAGGAGATCGATCCGCGCGGAAAGCTCTCGCTTGCGCCAGTGACCGAAGCTGCCACGGCCTAAGCACTGATGGCCCGCGCACACACCACCACTCTGCTCAGGGAGGACGACGGCAGCATTGTCTGCCGCACCGTCCTCCCTGGCGGACTGCGCGTGATCACCCAGCAAGTTCCGGGAGTTCGCTCTGCTGCATTTGGCGTCTGGGTCACTGCCGGCTCTCGCGATGAGACTGCGGCCCAGCATGGTTCGGCACACTTTCTTGAGCACTTGTTGTTCAAGGGCACGAACAGGCGCTCAGCGCTTGAGATTTCATCAATGGTCGATGCCGTCGGTGGAGATTTGAACGCGTTCACAGGCAAAGAGCTCACGTGCTATCACGCAAAGGCTCTCGATCGAGATCTGCCGATGATCATTGACGTGGTCTGCGACGTTGTGACTGACGCCTTGCTGCGCAATGCCGACATCGAAGACGAGCGTGGTGTGATTCTTGAAGAGATTGCCATGTACGAGGATGACCCGAGCGATCTGGTCCACGATGACTTTGCCTCGCTCATGTACGGCGATTCCCCATTGGGCCGTCCGATTCTGGGCACTACAGATTCCATCCAGCGACTAGGTCGCACTCACGTCAAGGGCTTCTACCGCAAGCACTACCGGCCTTCCTCGATGGTCGTGGCAGCGGCAGGAAATGTCGATCACGCAGATGTGGTGAAGCGGGTGCGGGCAGCCTTTGATCCCTATCTGGACTCAAGCACTGACCCCAAGCCATTGCGCAGCAACAAGACTCGCCCCGCAGTGAATTCCGGCATCACCTTGAATTCCCGCCCCACTGAGCAAGCCAATCTCGTGCTCGGCGTCCCGGGCCTTGCGCGCGGCGACGAACGTCGCTACGCGATGGCGGTCATGACCACTGCACTGGGTGGGGGCATGAGCAGTCGCATCTTCCAAGAGGTGCGCGAGAAGCGCGGTCTTGCCTACTCCGTGTATGCCTTCAGCCAAGGATTCACCGACAGCGGAATGCTCGGCCTCTACGCCGGATGCCTGCCGTCCAAAGTGCCGCTGGTGCTGGAGATTTTCCAAGAGCAGCTTGCCGATGTTGTGCGCCATGGCCTGACAGATGACGAAGTCCAGCGAGGCAAGGGTCAGGTCAGCGGATCGATGGTGCTCGGCCAGGAAGACACAGGGGCCCGAATGCACCGCATTGCGAAGTCAGAGTTACAGGGCGAAGCACTGCTCAGCATTGACCAACTGCTCGCACAGGTTGATGACGTGAGCTCAGCACAGGTGCATGAAGTCGCCGCTGAACTCTTTGCCGCCACCCCCAGCCTGGCCATCATCGGGCCCTTCGACGACGTCTCGGCCTTTACGCTCAACCACTAAGGTCTCGTCATGGCTGGATCAGGACTCATTCAGGTTGGCGTCGTTGGCGCACGCGGCCGCATGGGTCAGCAGGTCGTGCAGTCCATCGAGGAATCCCGCACTTGTGCAGTGCTCGCCGCCGTCGATCAAGGCGACGACCTCAATCTTCTGAATGATTGCGACGTCATCGTTGACTTCACCACTCCAGAGGTGGTCATGGCCACCCTTGAGCACTGCATTCAGCAGGGCGTGCACTGTGTTGTCGGCACGACTGGTTTCGATGAAGACCGACTGTCGCAGTTGCGCGCTTGGCTGCAATCAGCGCCGGGAGTCAATGTCCTTGTCGCACCGAACTTCGGCATTGGGGCAGTCCTCATGATGCAGTTCGCGCAGCTTGCCGCACCGTATTTTGAGTCAGTCGAGATCGTCGAGCTGCATCATCCCGACAAGGTTGATGCGCCCTCGGGAACGGCCCGTCGGACCGCTGAGCTGATTGCTCAGGCTCGGCACGATCGCGGAGTCGGCGTCAGTCCAGATGCGACAACCCAGGAAATTGCGGGCGCGCGTGGTGCATCTGTAGGAGATGTGCGTGTGCACTCAGTGCGTGCTCGAGGACTTGTGGCGCATCAGGAAGTCATCTTCGGTGGGCTGGGGGAGACCCTCACGATCCGTCATGACTCCATGGATCGCAGCTCGTTCATGCCAGGAGTGCTCTTGGCAGTTGAGAACATCGCTGCTCATCCGGGTCTCACTGTTGGTCTTGACTCCTTTCTGAGTTAGTCATGACAGGCTCGCCCGATTCACGACGGCACAGTGCTGTCCGTGGAGTTGAGCGCGGGCTGATCCAGGTCGTGCTGATCTGGGAAGCGCTTTGGATGCTCTTTGAGCAGCAGCTGCATCCCAATTCCATCGCTCACACGTGGATTGCCGTCATTATGTGGGTGCTCATAGCGCTGTGGTGCGCGACATTGCTCGCTTTGCTCATCAACCCGCGCCGACTGCGATTCCAGCTGTGGCCGCAGGCCGTGGCCATCCCCTTGTTGCTCCTGGCTGCCGTGGGAGTGCTGGTCAGCGGTCCTGCGAACCCGATGCTTGGACTTGGAGTGCTCCTCTGCGCACTCAGTGTGGCCATCGCAGGACTGCTGATCCCGTGGCGTCAGGCCACTGGCTGGCTTGTCTTGTCGTGCATTGCATTCATCGTTGCCCTCCCGCATACAAGCGCAAGCGCCGAAGTCCAGTTCATTCTTGTGGTGATTGCAGTCGGAAGCGGGGCCATCGGTGTACGGATGTCATTGCTCGTCGCTGCGGCTCGTGAGGATCAGATACGAGCTGAGCTGCTGAATGGCTTCGTGCGCTCAAGTGTGATTGCGCGTGAGGATCAGGTGCTGCAGCGTGCGGCCCAGATTCTGCACGAAAGCGTGCTCAATACCCTGGCCGCGATTGTTGCCGGCGGGGCGGTTGCAGATGAGCACACTCTTGAGCGGCTTCGGTCGCGCGCGCGACAGAGTCAGCTTGTGGTGCAACTGGTCACCGGAGACGTAGATGAACTAGAAGCCGAAGCCGATCGAGGTTGGCTGCGTACCTTGGAGCCGTCCTTGATCGAACTCGACATTCTGGGAGTGCGGTCCAAAGTGCTGGTGAGCGGGGAGGTCACGGCGCCTCCTTTGGTGCGTGGCGTTCTGGTGGGAGCCGTCAGTGAGGCGATCGCAAATGTGCAAAGGCACGCGCATGCAACATCGGTCAGCATTCGCATCGAAGAGTGGATCAACGAAACGGGCACTGCCTCAATCTCGGCAGAGATCGTTGATGACGGCATTGGCTTTGATTCACCTGCCACGTCGGAACGCTTTGGCGTCGATGGTGCCATCCGAGAAGCTGTGAGCGGGGTTGGCGGCAGGGTCGACATTCGCAGCCGACCAGGCATTGGGACAACGGTGCGCATTCAGTGGCACCACAAGGAGGACCAAGCGATCCCCGAACCCGTGTCCGCGGGACTGTGGACCTTGGCTGGAGCATTCGTCCGTCCTGTGATCGGTGCTCTGCTGGCTCTGTCCTTGGTCTCCGTTGTCGGTGGATGGGCGCAGGATCCCAACCAGCTTGGCACGTTCAGTGCCTACGCAGCATTGGCAGCATTGGCCGGATTGGTCTTGGTTGTTGGCCCTCGAAAGGAGATTCAACCTTGGCTTGCGGCACTCATCGCGCTGGCCAGCCCTGTCGTCATCGCGATGCAAAGCAGCGCAGAAGCAGGAGTCGGTGCGGGTGTACTGGGCGACTGGTCTGCGATTCTCGTGCTTGGACTCCTGGTGGTCATCGCTGCCAACGGCCCTTACTGGGCATGGCTGGCTGCCCTTGGTTCATGGGCGCTGTGTCAGTTCGTCGTGGTGGGCAGTCTGGACTGGCCCGGAGTCACTGCGATTGCCCTAGGAGGCCTCTATGGCCTGGTGATGCGTCGCAGCGGGCGCAACTATCTTCAGGCACAGGATGCGATCCGGGCGCAGGAGGACGCTGGAGTTCTGGCGTCAAAGGCCATCGCGGATGCCCAGCAGAAGTATCGGCCGCTGGCTCAGACCCAGCTTGATGCAGTGCTGGGCGGCATAGCCGACGGCAGCTTGCAAGCAGATTCCCCAGAGGTCCGTCGGCAGTGTGCATCGTTGGACGGCTACATCCGAGCACTCCTTCGCCTGGATCCCGTCCGCGATGCATTGCATGGTGCGGCGTCTCAGGTGGCCCTTCGCGGATATCAGCAGGACTGCATTGTTGACATTGCCCTGCCTGCATCGTCGGGCTGGGCTGAAGGTGATCGCGCGGAGCTTGGACGATTGGCTGAGATCTGCGTGGACGAGATGCGGCTTGGCACCCTGCGTGTCACTGGCGGTGCCGAAGACGGCACAGCTGTTGCTCGATTCGTCGGCAGTTTCAGTTCAGGCGCACTTGCAGCCCGAGCCGCCGATGCGCTGAGGAGGCAGTTGCAATCGCACAGCATTGGATTGACAGTGACCGACGACGAATCCAGCCGTTCGGTGATGGTCGAGTTTCGCAGTCGTGGATACTTTGCCAATGAGCACAGCACCCGTGAAGTGCAGTCTGGCGCTCATTGATGACCACGAGGTCGTGCGTGAGGGCTTGCGAGCACTGCTCGCGCAATCAGGGCACACCCCAGTCGTCTATTGCGGGGACAAGCCGCACGAAGCTGCACTGACGGGAGCCCAAGTGGCACTCCTTGATGTGGATCTGGGGCCCTCGAGTTCGTCTGTGAGTGACAGCGTGCAGTTGCTGACTGAAGCCGGAACTCATGTCCTGCTGCTGAGCGCTTACGAGGACTCCGTCGCGATCCGTTCGGCCCTGAACTGCGGGGCACTTGGGTTTGTCGCCAAGCGCGTCTCGCTTGAGGCACTCATTGAGGCCATCGAAGTGGTCGCAAATGGCGAGTTGTATCTGTCGATGGACTTGGCATCGATCTTGTCCCTGGCACCCGAGACCCCCGATCTCAGCCCCCGTGAACTGCACGCCCTTCGGCTGTATGCCTCAGGACTGAAGCTCAGCGCGGTAGCGGCCACGATGGGCATCTCCCCCCACACGGCCAAGGAGTACCTGGATCGGGTGCGAACCAAGTACGCACATGTCGGACGAACTGCTCGTACCCGCACCCAGATGTTTGCCGAAGCACAACGCGATGGGCTGCTCGACCTCTAAATTCGTGTCAGCCCATTGGGGGACAGATTTGAGTGGACGTGGCGCTTGCTTTCCGATCAAATGGGCCAGCCGGCGAGCGCGGGGGTCTCGCCGGAATTTGCACACGCGGCTCGCACCTGGAATCCGGGTGCGGCCCGAATGCGTGGTTAAGGTTGAGCAGTGGATTTGACCTTTCGCAGTGACATCGCCGTTGAGCTCGTGCGCGACAGCGCCAAAGACGCGGATGTGGTCTTTGCCGCCAGGGTCTCCACTGCTGGGGAACAATCACTGGACGACGTTGATGCCGATGCGGGCAGTTCCAAGGGACTCATCAATTTCCTGATGCGTGAGCGACACGGAAGCCCGTTCGAGCACAATTCCATGACCTTCTTCGTGCAGGCACCGATATTCGTCTGGCGAGAGCACATGCGCCATCGCATGGCCAGCTACAACGAAGAGTCAGGTCGCTACCGTGAGTTGAAGCCGGTCTTCTACATCCCAGCACGCGAGCGCAAGCTGGTGCAGGTTGGCAAGACCGGTGCCTATGAGTTCCTTGATGGCAGCGAGGCGCAGCATGACTTGCTGGAGCAGCGGATGCGCGAATCCTGCACTGAGGCCTATGCGGCCTATCAGCAGATGTTGGAGGCCGGCATCGCTCGCGAAGTCGCCCGCATGGTGTTGCCGGTATCCATCTACTCAAGTGCCTATGTGACAGTCAACGCGCGGGCACTGATGAATTTTCTGTCCTTGAGGCGCAAGGCTGAGGACTCCACATTCCCCTCATATCCTCAGCGTGAGATCGAGATGGTCGCCGAGCAGTATGAGGAGCACTGGGCTCGTTTGATGCCGCTGACGCACGCTGCCTTCGTCGCGAACGGTCGCGTCTCTCCGTAGTCTCTGAGACGACCAGTACTCTCATACACATGCCCGGCCAATCAAGTCCAGACGTCCCTTTCGGGGTCATGCTCTCGGCGATGGTCACTCCGTTCAAGGCCGATGGCAGTCTGGACTTGGATGGTGCGCAGACACTCGCCACCCATCTCGTGGATAACTTGAGTCATGACGGATTGGTGATCAACGGCACGACCGGCGAATCGCCGACCAAGACCGACGAAGAGGACGTAGCAGTGCTTCGGGCCGTGATCGAGGCAGTCGGGGATCGTGCCACGATCGTTGCGGGCGTTGGAACCAATGACACTGCGCATTCCGTTGGTGCCGCGCGAGCTGCTGCTGCAGCAGGCGCACACGGATTGATGGCGGTCACTCCGTACTACAACCGTCCGCCACAAGCAGGACTGATCGCACATTTCTATGCCATCGCGGATGCGACCGAGCTGCCCCTATTGACGTACGACATTCCGAAGCGCACAGGCACTGCAATCGAGACTGAGACCTTTGTTCGCATCGCGGAGCACCCAAGAATCGTGGCAAACAAGGACGCCAAGGGCGATCTTGACGCAGCACAATGGGTCATGGCACGGACGGACTTAGCCTGGTATTCCGGAGATGACGAACTTCATCTCCCTCTTTTCGCCATTGGTGCCGTCGGCATGATTTCGGTGGTTGGGCACCTCGTTGGTGATCGTTTGGCGCAGATGGCGGCGGCAGTACGTGCAGGCGATATGACTCAGGCTCGCAAGATCAACAATGCTTTGCTTCCTGTGTACCGTGGAATTTTCCGCACCCAGGGTGCAATCACTACCAAAGCAGCGCTGAACGAACTGGGGATGCCCAGCGGCCCGGTGCGCCTGCCACTCGTTGACGCAACTCCTGAGCAACTCACGCAGCTCTGCCGTGATCTTGCTGAGGGTGGCGTTGCCGGATTCTCTGCATGACACGGGCTCTTTAGATGACACAGGATTGTGTATGACTCATAGCGAACTGCCACCACCACCGCCCCTCGCCAAAGGCGCCACTCGCATTTTCGCCCTCGGCGGCCTGGGCGAAATCGGTCGAAACATGACGGTCTTCGAATTCGACGGGCGACTGCTGATCTTGGACTGCGGGGTGTTGTTTCCCGAGGACTCTCAGCCGGGAGTCGACTTGATCCTTCCGGATTTCAGCCCGATCGCTGATCGGATGGCCGATGTCGAGGCAGTGGTCCTGACTCATGGACATGAGGATCACATTGGAGCGCTTCCGTATCTGCTGCGACTGCGTCAGGACATCCCGATCTATGGCTCGCGCTTCACCCTGGCGCTGCTCGAGGGCAAGCTGCGCGAACACCGGATTCCGGGAACGGTCAATCTCATCAGCGAGGGTCAGACCCTGCAGATCGGCAATTTCGGCCTGGAGTTTCTCGCCGTCAATCACTCGATCCCTGATGCCTTGGCGCTGGCAATCAGAACGCCAAGCGGCACCATCTTGCACACAGGTGACTTCAAGATGGACCAGCTGCCACTTGATGGGCGCATCACCGATCTCAATGGCTTTGCGCGCATCGGTGATCAGGGAGTTGACCTGCTGATGGTCGACAGCACCAATGCCGAAGTGCCCGGCTTTGTGGCCAGTGAGCGTGAGATCGAACCGGTCCTTGACAGTGTCTTTCTTCGAGCTGACGGCCGAATCATCGTGGCTTCCTTCGCCAGTCATGTGCATCGCATCCAACAGATCATCGACATGGCCGCTCTGCACGGGCGTCGTGTGGCACTTGTCGGCCGATCAATGGTGCGCAATATGGGCGTGGCCAGAGACTTGGGGCTGCTGAAGGTTCCAGGTGGCCTGATGGTCACCGTGGATGAACTCACCGGCCTGCCGGACGATGAGACCGTGCTGATCTGCACCGGATCTCAAGGGGAGCCAATGGCCGTGCTCTCACGGATCGCCAATCGCGATCATCCGATCAGCGTTGGCCCGCAGGACACCGTGGTGTTGGCCTCGTCGCTGATTCCTGGCAATGAGAACTCAGTCAATCGGGTGGTGAATGGACTTTCTCGCCTGGGCGCTCACGTGGTGCACAAGGGAAATGCACTGGTGCATGTGTCAGGGCATGCGGCCGCCGGCGAACTTCGGTACTTGTACAACGTGGTCAAGCCGCGCAATGTGATGCCTGTCCACGGTGAGTGGCGCCACCTGCGCGCGAACAAGCAGCTCGCGGTCGGTGTCGGCATCGATCCTGAACGCGTGATTTTGGCTGATGATGGTGTCGTGGTGGACTTGTTCGAGGGCAAGGCGGCCATTGTCGGCTACCTGCCTGTCGGCTTCGTCTATGTCGACGGATCCAGCGTTGGCAACGTCACCGAGAACTTGCTCAAGGATCGGCGGGTGCTGGGCGAGGAGGGCTTCATCACGATTTTCGCGGCAGTTGACCTGATCGAGTCAAAGGTGGTTGCCGGCCCGGAGATTCACGCGCGCGGGCTGGGATTGAAGGATGAATCCTTCAGCGTTGCAGTGGAGCAAGTCCGAACAGTGCTCGAAGAGGCGCTGATCGGGGGAGTGACCGATGTGCATGAACTGCAGCAGCGCGTTCGTCGTCAAGTGGGCAAGTGGGTCAACACCAATCACAAGCGCCGTCCCATGATCGTGCCCGTCATTATTGAGGGCTAGAGCAGCTTCGCTCTCAGGCTGCCTAGACTTCATCCATGCCCATCCAGGAGATCCGCCTCTTTGGCGACCCTGTGTTGCGCGTGCCCGCAGCTCCCGTCGTCACCTTCGATCGGGAGTTGCGAAAGCTCGTCAAAGACCTTACGGACACCATGATGGATGCGCCTGGTGCGGGGCTTGCAGCGCCGCAGATTGGCGTGTCACTTCGAGTGTTCACCTATTGGGTTGACGATGAACTCGGCCATCTCATCAATCCAGACTTGGATCTGTCTGATGAACTTCAAGAAGGTGACGAGGGCTGCCTTTCGCTCCCAGGCCTGTCCTTTGATACCAAGAGGGCCATGCGCGTAGTTGCTCGCGGAATGAATATGCATGGCGAGCCGGTGGTCATCGAAGGCAGCGAGTTGCTTGCACGAGCGGTCCAACACGAGACCGATCACCTTGATGGGATTTTGTTCATCGACCGACTGGACGAAGCTCTGCGCAAGGCAGCCATGAAGGAAATTCGCGAATCTGAATGGTTTGGCGAGCCGCCTCCAGTGCAACTGAGTCCGCACCCAATCAATGCGAAGTGGCTGTAACCCTTGCGCCTTGTCTTTGCGGGAACTCCGCATGTTGCTGCAGTCGCGCTCCAAACGCTCTTGTCGACTACACATGAGGTCGTGGGTGTGATCACGAGGGCGGATGCACCGGCAGGCAGAGGTCGCTCGATGCAGCGAAGTCCGGTTGGGCAATTGGCTGACGAACAGGGCATCCCAGTGCTGACTCCAGTTTCACTGAGGGATCCGGCCTTCCAGGAGGGACTGGCGGCTTGGGCCCCTGACTGCATTCCAGTGGTTGCCTACGGCAATCTGGTGCCGGCCGATCTCCTCGCGGCAGCCCCTCATGGCTGGATCAATCTGCACTTCTCGCTCTTGCCCGCTTGGCGTGGTGCTGCCCCGGTGCAGTGGTCGCTCCTGCATGGTGACGAGGTCACGGGAGCCAGCACCTTCCTGATTGGGCCAGGACTTGACGACGGCCCAGTATTTGGCTCCTTCACTGAAAGGGTGCTGCCAAGTGACACCGCCGGTGAACTGCTGAGTCGATTGGCGACCCACGGCAGCTCACTTCTGGCGGCCACCTTGGACGGCATCGAAGCCGGCGAGCTTTCCCCGGTTGAGCAGTCCGACCTAGGACTTTCTCTGGCGCCAAAACTGAGCAGCGATGATGCACGCGTTCGCTGGACTGACCCGTGGGTGGGCGTGGATCGAAGAATTCGGGCGACCACTCCTGATCCGGGCGCTTGGACGACTCTTGGCGCAGAGCGAGTCAAGCTGTCGCCTCTTGTGCTGCGAGCTCCTGAAGAGGCGCCTTCCTTGGCCCCGGGCCAGATCCATGTGTCCAAGGCCGCAGTGTGGGTTGGCACCGCAAGTCGTGCAGCCTGTCTGGATCAAGTGCAGGCGGCAGGGCGAAAGCAGATGAGTGCTCGCGACTGGGCGCGTGGAGTCGACCTTTTGGGTGCGTCCTTTCAATGAGCGGCGATCCCGCGCGCGAGGCAGCGGTTGCACTTCTTCGCGTCGTCCGAGTTGACGACGCATACGCGAACTTGGCACTTCCGGCGATTCTTCGAGACAAGCGACTCGATGGTCGTGATGCAGGATTCGCCACCGAGCTCGGCTACGGCACCTTGCGTTGGCAGGGCTGGTACGACGCCATTTTGGCGAGCTGCATATCTCGCCCGTGGGATCAGGTAGATGCAGGCATGAAGGACCTGCTGCGGCTTGGCACGCACCAACTCCTGATGATGCGCGTGCCAAGTCACGCGGCAGTTGATTCCACTTGCAACCTGGCCAGAGCCACCGGCGCAGTCAGCGGTGCCGCTTCACGGGCCGGCTTCGTCAATGCAGTGCTGCGCAAGGTGGCGGCTCGGACCAATGAAGAATGGGCAACTGAGCTGGGAGTGAGCGGCCCGGCCGAGAAGGAATTGGCTGTGCGCTGGTCGCATCCTGTGTGGATTGTTCGTGCCTTCTCGCAAGCACTGGCTGATCGCAAGTCTGAACTCGCTGAACTGCTCAAATCTGACAACACCCCAGCCCGCCCATCGCTGGTTGCTCGTCGGATTTCCGTCGATGCGCTCCTGGAAATTCCGGGGGTGGAGGCGGGGCGCTGGTCAGCTGTGGCTGGCACCCTGGTTGACGGCACCCCTGAAGCGATTCCGCAGATCCGCAGCGGTGAAGTCGGCGTGCAGGACGAAGGCAGCCAGCTGGTGACCTTGGCACTCACGCGTGTTCCTGTCTCCAGCACCGAAGGACGGTGGCTGGATATGTGTGCCGGACCTGGTGGCAAGGCGGCACTGCTTGAGTCGGTCGCGTTCGGACAGGGTGTGCACCTGACTGCTGTTGAGCCGCACGCCCATCGGGCACAACTGGTCAGGCAATCTCTGGGTACAGACAGCTCGACTGAGGTCATCGTCGCCGATGCCGTCACGCAGCCTTGGGAAGGCCAATTTGATCGTGTCCTCGTGGATGCACCGTGCAGTGGACTGGGAGCACTACGGCGACGACCTGAGTCGCGTTGGCGAAGGAAGCTGAACGATGTCGCTGAGCTTGCACCATTGCAAAGAGCATTGCTGAATTCTGCGATTGCCGCCGTGGCTCCAGGTGGGGTGATCGCCTATGTCACCTGCTCACCACACTTCGCCGAGACTGAACTGGTGATCAGCGACATCCGCAAGCAGCACCCCGAGCTCGAACTGCTGGACGCCCCGAGTTTCCTGCCGGAGGTCACGGACTCTGCTCGAGGTCCTTTTGTGCAGCTCTGGCCGCATCGCCACGGCACTGATGCGATGTTCCTAGCGCTGCTCAGGAGCCCCCTGTAACGCAGTTTGTCGGCCACTACTCTGAGTGAATGGGCCTGTTGATTTCCCCGAGTGTGCTGAACGCTGACTTGTCGCGATTGGCTGATGAGGTCGCCAGAGTTGAAGCGACAGCTGACTGGATTCATCTTGATGTCATGGACAACCACTTTGTGCCCAATCTGACATTTGGCCTGTTGGTTGTCGAGTCACTCATCGGCAAAACCTCGTTGCCGGCCGACTGCCATCTGATGATTGCTGATCCAGACAGATGGGCTCCCTCCTATGCCGAGGCAGGCGCGGGCAGCGTGACATTTCATGTTGAGGCTGCGGCGAATCCTCGCCAGATTTGCCGGGATATTCGCGCCGCAGGCGCACGTGCCAGTGCCGCGGTGAAACCCGGAACAGATATTTCCGTAGTTGAGGATCTGCTTCCGTACTTGGACATGATCTTGGTCATGACAGTCGAACCGGGCTTTGGCGGTCAGTCGTTCATGGATGCGATGTTGCCGAAGATTGTTCAAGCCCGCGAGTACGCGAAGCGCTCAGGCACCGATATCTGGGTACAAGTTGATGGGGGAGTCGACGCCGAGACCATTGGTCGATGCGCCGAAGCCGGTGCGAATGTGTTCGTGGCGGGATCCGCCGTGTATCGCGCAGATGATCCGGCCCTTGTCGTTGACGAACTGCGCGGAATTGCTCAGGCGGCATGCAGCCACTGAACACCGACCGGGTGGCAGCGGCGATGAGTCGGGCCATTGCGTTGGCATACCAAGGCCCGCGTTCGTCAAACCCGAGAGTGGGCTGTGTCATCATCGACGCCGAGGGTGTCGAAGTTGGCGCCGGCTTTCATCACGGTGCGGGCACTCCGCACGCCGAAGTGGAGGCACTTGCCGTTGCGGGCGCGAAGGCCCTTGGAGCCACGGCTGTCGTCACACTTGAACCCTGTCGTCATACAGGCCGCACAGGTCCATGCACCGAAGCGCTGATCAATGCTGGCATCTCCAGAGTCGTGTTTGCTCAACACGATCCCACGCTTGAAGCTGCTGGTGGTGCTGAAGTACTGCGCCAAGCCGGCATCGACGTCCTCGAAGGTGTCGGTCAGGCAGACGCCGAGCAGGTCAACGTCGCGTGGACACATGTGCAAGCCACGGGACTGCCGTACGTGCTCCTGAAACTGGCGCAAACCCTCGATGCGCGGGTGGCAGATGCTGACGGTGGCCCGACCGCCATCTCCGGACCGCAGGCCAGGCTGCTGACTCACCAGCTCAGATCGCAGAGCGACGCGGTGCTGGTGGGCATTGGCACCGCGATCGCCGATGACCCGCAATTGACTGTTCGCGAGATTGACGTGCGGATGCAACCCCTGCGAGTGGTCATGGGAGAGCGCGAATTGCCTGCCGGACTGCGCTTGCACGACGATTCGGCCCAGACTCTGCTGATTGGCAACCGCGATCCCAAGGATGCCCTTCGCCTCTTGGCTGACCGTGGCATCCAACAGGTTCTGCTCGAAGGAGGTCCGACCCTTGCATCGGCGTTCTTGGAGGCCGGATGTGTCAATGAGGTCGTGTGGATCATCGCCCCCACCCTCATGGGGGCCGGAGTGCCCTCATCGCACCCCCTGACGAGGCCTTTTCCGGTCGATGTCATCCAGGTTGCCATGATCGGGAATGATGTGATGGTGCGCGGACGGATCTCCCGCAGCGCCAGCAGCCAGCGATAGGACGAGCGAGTGTTCACCGGGATAGTCGAAGAACGCGGAGAAGTGGTGTCCGTGCTGGTGCAAGGCGATTCAGCACGCATGATCATCCGCGCAGGGCTTGCACTTGAAGACGCCAAACTCGGTGACTCCATCTCCGTCAACGGGGTCTGCCTGACGGTGGCTGAGCTTGAGAAGGACTCGTTCACTGCAGATGTGATGGCCGAGACTTTGGCGCGCACTTCGCTGGGAGCCGCGACTGCTGGTTCGCCAGTCAACCTCGAACGAGCCATGCCTGCGCACGGGCGGCTCGGGGGTCATCTTGTGCAAGGGCATGTGGATGCCACCGGAATGATCCTCGACATCTCACCCGCTGAGCACTGGACAGTCGTCCGAGTTTCACTGCCCGGGCAACTCGCGCGCTATGTCGCTGAGAAAGGCTCGATTACCGTCGATGGAGTCTCCCTCACTGTGGTCAACGTCGACGATGACTCATTCACCGTCTCGCTCATTCCGACCACCTTGCGTGAGACCACCCTTGGCGAGCGAGGCGTCGGTGATCCCGTCAACCTTGAGATAGATGTCATCGCCAAATATGTCGAGCGCCTTCTTGAGGCACGCAGATGATTCCCGCTGACGAGCTCTTCAAGAGCCAGCAGCCCCTTGAAAAGAAGCGGCTTGCTCATAAAGTCACCTCTCGCACGCAGTCCAGCGACGGTGTGCAGCTGGATTCAATTGAGGATGCTCTTGCGGCATTGCGTGCCGGTGAAGCAGTGGTGGTTGTCGACGACGAAGATCGCGAGAATGAAGGCGATCTCATCTTTCCGGCGAACTCCGCCACTCCAGAGCTGACTGGATTCATGATTCGACACACCTCCGGGTACATCTGTGTGGGCATGACAGGTGCTGACCTTGATCGTCTCGGACTGCCGCCGATGACGGCGGTGAATGAGGATCGCAAGGGAACGGCCTATGCCGTGTCAGTGGATGCCCGCGATGTCGAGACCACAGGTATTTCGGCCAAGGATCGCTCGCACACCATTCGGGTGCTGGGAGACAGCGCCACCGACCCCTTTGATCTCACCCGGCCCGGACACGTCATGCCCTTGCGGGCAGTGGAAGGTGGGGTGCTTCGCAGGCCAGGCCACACAGAAGCATCTGTTGATCTGGCACGGATGGCAGGGTTCACCCCCGCCGGCGCTCTGTGCGAACTCGTCAATGATGACGGATCGATGATGCGGGCACCGCAATGCCGAGACTTCGCCGACACCCATGGCCTCCGCATGATCTCCATAGCCGATCTCATTCGCTTCCGCCGGCAGAATGAAGTGCAGGTCGTGCGAGTCGCGGAGACGAAGCTGCCGACTGAGTTTGGAGAATTTCGCGCCGTTGGGTACCGCAGCGACATTGATGGCACCGATCATCTGGCGCTGGTCATGGGTGACATCGATGACGGCGAGCAAGTCATGGTGCGGGTGCACTCTGAGTGCCTTACCGGCGATGTCTTTGGATCACTTCGATGCGATTGCGGACCTCAGCTGCAGGCAGCTCTTCAACGAGTCGCTTTTGAAGGACGTGGAATCGTGCTGTACATGCGCGGTCATGAAGGCCGCGGCATCGGGCTGATGCACAAGCTGATGGCCTACAGCCTGCAAGATGACGGTCGCGACACTGTGGATGCCAATCTTGATCTTGGGCTCCCCGCTGATGCCCGTGATTACGGCACCGGCGCACAGATTCTGTACGAGCTCGGAGTGCGAACCATGCGGCTGCTGACGAACAATCCAGCCAAGCGAGCGGGGCTGGAAGGCTACGGGCTTGAGATTGTTGAGCGTCTGCCGTTGGAGATCGCCTCCAATGTCCACAATGAGGACTACTTGAACACCAAAGCCACGCGCATGGGCCACACCCTTGGCGACTCAACACCGGAAGGTTCAGCATGAGCGGCCACGGGGCGCCAGAACTCACGATCACCTCAAGCGATGCGCGCGTCGCCATTGTCGCTGCTTCCTGGCATGTCGAGGTCATGGATGGTCTTGTGGCGGGTGCGCTCCGGGCGTGTGCAATCGCCGGAGCCACGCCATCAGTCATTCGGGTCGCCGGCTCCTTCGAACTGCCAATCGTGACCAAGGCGTGTGCGGCTTCTGACGACTACGACGTGGTGGTGGCGCTCGGTGTGGTCATCCGCGGAGACACCCCGCACTTTGAGTACGTGTGTGCTGCCGCCACTGATGGACTTTCGCAAGTCGCCCTCGACTACCTCGTACCGGTTGGATTCGGCCTGCTCACGTGTGACACCGAAGCGCAGGCCTTGGCGCGCGCCGGATTGGCTGGCTCCACTGAGGACAAGGGCTTTGAAGCCACCCAGGCAGCCTTGTCCACCTGGAGCCTTGTCGCCGGCATCACTGGCTCACACATTTCTCAGTAGGGTGGTTCCGTGAAGACATTCGACGAGTTGTACATCGAACTTGTGCAGAAAACCGCCTCAGGTGACGCAAATTCAGGCACGGTCAAACTCGTCGAGCGTGGGGTGCATGCGATCGGCAAGAAGGTTGTCGAAGAAGCTGCTGAAGTGTGGATGGCAGCTGAGCACGAGGGTCCAGATCGCACGGCTGAAGAGATCGCCCAGTTGCTCTACCACCTTCAGGTGATGATGATTGCCAGCAAGATCTCCCTCGACGACGTGTATCGGCGGTTGTAGCGCTCATGTTGAAAGTTGCATTGCCCAATAAGGGGCAGCTGGCCGAACCTGCGCGCGCGATGTTGCAGGAGGCGGGCTATCTCCGCAGCGCCGGCATTCGTGATCTTGTCGTAAACGACCCGGTCAACGATGTTGAGTTCTACTTCCTGCGCCCCAAGGACATCGCCTTGTACGTCGGTGAAGGAACTCTGGACATCGGCATTACAGGGCGCGACATGTTGCTGGATTCCGGAGCGCAGGCAACTGAGCTGCTGTCACTGGGATTTGCTCCGTCGACTTTTCGCCTGGCAGCTCCGATCGGCAAGTTCGACTCGGTGGCCGATCTTGCGGGCAAGCGGATCGCGACTTCGTACGACGGACTCTTGCGCGCTTGGCTTTCCCAATCCAAGATCGATGCGACGGTCATTCGGCTGGACGGCGCAGTGGAGAACGCAGTGGCGCTCGGCGTTGCCGATGCTGTAGCCGATGTTGTGGCAACCGGAACGACCATGCGACGCGCCGGGCTGGAAATCATCGGCGAGCCGATCCTGCTGTCCGAGGCATTGGTCGTGCGCAGAATCGACGCACCGCAGAATGCTGCTGTCGAGACGGTGATTCGCAGACTGCAGAGTGTGATGGTGGCGAGAACGTTTGTGCTCGTCGACTACGACATTCGCCAGACTGATCTCGCCGAGGCATGTGCCATCACTCCAGGCATTGAGTCGCCCACAGTGTCGCCACTGCAGGATTCCGACTGGTCTGCTGTGCGTGCGATGGTGCCGGCACATGACATTCACCGAGTCATGGACGATCTCTATGAGCTTGGTGCCCGCGGCATTCTGGTGACCGACATTCACGCCTGTCGCCTCTGAGGTGAACGAACCTGGGCTCGGGCAAGGTCGAAGCCTTGCATCGCCTGCCTTCTTGGGCGATGACGGAGCTGCAGATCCGGCTCTGCGTCAGGCATTGATGGACGGGCATGTTCGCCTGACGGCTGAGATTGCTCGCGACTTGCCCCTTGAACTGCTGATGCACGCACGCTTGCTCGTGGCGGTGGTTGCGACAGTTGACGACATGGATGAATCTGGCGCAGACAAGAGCAGTCATATGTCAGTTGTGTCGATGATCAGTCCAAGTGGACACAAGGGCCTGCTCGCATTTACTGGTGTGGATTCGATGGCTACCTGGGATCCAGCCGCTCGACCAGTGCCGATCTCTGCTCGCGATGCTGCACGAGCGGCACTCGATGACACATGCACGGCATTGGTCATCGATGTGATGGGCCCATCGCGTCATGTGGTGACAGATACGCGTTTGCAGTTCCTGGCAAAAGATCAATAGACGCAAGCTTTTCTCTAAGCATGGTCACGGAAGGTCCGATTCATCTACATTGTGCCGACTGTCCACCGGAACACTCGCACGGAAGGATTGAGTCGATGCGCATTGCGCTGTTGTCGTATCGGAGCAAGCCGCACTGTGGTGGGCAAGGAATCTACATTCGTCATCTCAGTCGAGAACTTGTCGCGCTTGGTCACACCGTTGAGGTGTTCTCCGGACAGCCGTACCCCGAATTGGACGCAGGCGTTGCCCTGACACAGGTGCCCAGTCTTGATCTGTACCGGGACGAGGATCCATTCCGCATCCCGCACTATCGAGAATTTCGCGACCTGGTTGATGTCGAAGAATTCGCAACGATGTGCACCGCTGGGTTTCCCGAACCCAAGACCTTCAGCCTGCGCGTAGCTCGAATGCTGAAAGAGCGAGGCGACGACTTTGACATCGCGCACGACAATCAAACACTGGGCTACGGCATGCTTCAGATCGAAGACGATGGTCTGCCGCTCATCACTACGATTCATCATCCGATCACTTTCGATCGACGCATCGACATTGCGGCAACTGCAAACCCGTGGCGCAAGTTCACCCTTTGGCGTTGGTATGGATTCCTTCGTATGCAGGCCAAGGTGGCACGTGCCTCCCGTCGCATCCTGACGCCATCGCAGGCGTCCGTGCGCGATGTGGTGCGCGACTTTGGAGTTGATCCCTCCCGCGTGGAAGCGATTCTTCTCGGGGTCGACGAAGGCTTTGTTCCGCCCACGGTTGCCCGCATTCCAGGTCGAATACTGGCGATGGCAAGCGCCGACGCACCGATGAAGGGAATCGCAACGCTGTTGGAAGCGTTCGCGAAGCTGCGCACAGAGCGAGAAGTCGAACTCCTCTTGGTGACCAAGCCTCGCCCTGGGGGTCGAACTGAACGGTTGATCGAGTCCCTGTCCATCGCGGATGCGGTGAGCTTTGTCAGTGACGTCAGCGATGCCGAATTGGTGGCGATCATGGGTTCTGCTGAAGTCGCCTGCGTGCCCTCGCTGTACGAGGGCTTCTCACTGCCAACTGCGGAGCTCATGGCGTGTGGCACGCCGCTTGTGGTTTCGCGCGCGGGGGCGATCCCTGAAGTGGTTGGCCCCGATGGCCTGTGTGCCGATCTGGTCACACCCGGTGATGTTGGTGAGCTCCTCGCCGCCCTTGAAGGACTGCTGGACGATCCGGCTCGCCGTGAGCAGATGGGTGCAGCCGGGCGCGCACGCGTACTGGAGCTGTTCAGCTGGAAGGCTGTTGCAGTCAAAGTGGCGGCCGCCTATGCACAGGTCATCGATGACTTCCACAGTGAACGCCGTGACGACCAGGGCGCTGTGCATGCTCACCGTTGATTTCACCAAGCTGGGCTTGCGAGCTGGCGACCGAGTACTCGACATGGGATGTGGAGCAGGCCGGCACGCCTTTGAGATGTATCGACTCGGCGCAGATGTCACGGCCTTTGACATGAATGCTCAAGAGCTTGCTGATGTCGAGCAGGTATTTGCTCTCATGCTCGCCGACGGTCAGGCACCCGCGGGGGCCCAGAGCCAGACCCAGCAGGGGGATGCCCTGCATCTGCCTTTTCCCGATGGCGAGTTCGACCGAGTTGTGGCGGCCGAGGTTCTCGAACACATTCCTGCAGACCTGCTGGCCATCGCAGAGCTGGTCCGCGTGCTTCGTCCCGGTGGAACATTGGCTGTGTCAGTGCCCCGTTGGTTTCCCGAGACTGTGAATTGGAAACTCTCCGACGAGTACCACAATGTTGAAGGTGGACACATTCGGATCTACTCCGAAGCTGAGTTGATCGCCAAGATCGTGGACACCGGCATGGTCTATCAGGGCAAGCAGTACGCGCACGGGCTGCATTCGCCGTATTGGTGGATCAAGTGCGCGGTGGGAGTCAGGAATGACGGCAACCCGATTGCGCGCGCCTACCACCGCCTCCTGGTCTGGGAGATCGTGCACCAGCCGAAGATTCTGCAACTAGCCGGTCGGATTCTTGACCCGTTGATTGGCAAGAGTCTGGTGCTGTACTTCAGGAAGCCGTTGAGCGGATGACAGATCATCCGTGCATTCCATATGTCAATGGCGTCCTGACCTCCCAAGAAGTGTCGATGACAGCACGGGCGATTGCCATGGTGCAAGAACCCTGCGGAGCGATCCCGTGGGCCACGGGGGAGCACACCGACATCTGGAATCACGTGGAAGCTGCGATGGCTCTGCTCGTCGGCGGCGAAACTGCAGCAGCCGAGCGGGCGTATGCATGGGTGCCCACAATGCAGCGTCCTGATGGTTCCTGGCCAATGAAGATCGTGCGTGGTGAGGTGGTCGATGATCGAGGCGAAGTCAATATGTCCGCCTATCTCGCCGTTGGCATTTGGCACCACTGGCTGCTCAGGCGCGACTTGGGATTCGTGCAGCACTTCTGGCCGTCCGTTCGTCGCGGTCTTGACTGGGTGATCTCCCAGCAGCTGCCATTCGGCGGGATCCAATGGACCCCCACTGAGCGCTTTGCCCTGCTTGCTGGCTCGTCCAGCATTTATCAGTCCCTTCGTGCAGGTGTGGCCTTGGCCGAGCTGCTCGATGATCCGCAGCCCGAGTGGGAACTGGCCGGTGGTCGTCTAGGTCACGCGATCCGTGAACATCCGGACTGCTTTGCTGACAAGTCGACATATTCGATGGACTGGTACTACCCGATCCTGGGTGGCGCGGTGCGTGGACCTGAGGCATTGGCGATGCTCGAGAGCAGATGGAAGGACTTTGTCGTTGCAGGGTTGGGAATTCGATGTGTGGATACCAACCCGTGGGTGACTGGCGCTGAAACCTGTGAATTGGCGATGGCCCTTGATGCTCTTGGCGACCACGCGCGCGCAGTGCGGCTCCTGCGGGAGATGCAGCACCTGCGCAGCGAGCGCGGCGAGTACTGGACAGGATGGGTCTTCGGGAATCAGCCCGACCAGAATCAGTTCTGGCCGGTGGAACACACGACCTATACGGCCGCGGCAGTGATCTTGGCGGTGGATGCCCTCGGTGCTGTCGCGGGTGGTGCGAGCGCCGGATCAGGAATCATGAGGGGCACCAGTTTTGGTCCCGACTTTCGCGAGATAGCGCTCGAATGCGACTGCGCGTCATTGGAGCAAGTCGCCAGCCTGACCAGCAATCCGTCGTAGGACACGCATCGACCCCTGAGTCTGGACTTCAGCAAAGCTCCCGCCCGCAAGCGCACGTGTCCACACCTTGAATGGCGCTTGACCACCGTCCGCTGGGTCAGGAAAGACATCGTGAATCACCAGAAGTCCCTCGGCCATGATCCACGGAGCCCATCCTGCATAGTCCTGTTGCGCCGGGAGATCGGAGTGACCGCCGTCAATGAACAGCAATGACAGGGGGGTGCGCCAGTGCGAGGCCACCGTTGCGCTGCTTGCCACGATGGGAACGACGACATCCTCGATCTGCGCTCTGGCCAAGTTGCGGCGCAGGGTCGGCAAGGTGTCCATCAGTCCCAGTTCGGGATCAACCAGGCTGTCGTCGTGATGCTCCCAGCCAGCCTGGTTCTCCTCTGAGCCACGATGGTGGTCCAGGGTGAACACGGTGCCACCCACGATCTGCGCTGCGGCGCCAAGGAAGATCGCCGACTTGCCACAGTACGATCCGATCTCCAGCGCGGGGCCAAAGGGCAAGCGGTCCAGGGCGCACTGGTGCAGCAGCAGACCCTCGTCAGTGGGCATGAAGCCCTTGGCGGACATGGCATGCGTGAGCCACGCCGGAGCCGGATCCCGGCTTGAGACTGACACGCGGGCACTCTAGTTGCGCCTGACGGAATTCGTCTGTTGATCGCCGAGGCTGCTATCCTTCCCCTCGATTGATCTGGCTTTCGGGCTGGATCGCGCAAGAGGGGCTCTGGCTCCCACCCGTTCATCGCACCAGATGGCCCGGGTCAACGCGCTCAGGCACGCATTGCGTGCCGGTTCGTGCTGTCGTCTTCTTGCGCTGTGCCAGGGGTCATCCCTTGACGTGGATCGCAATGCACACAGTGAGTGGTAACACTTCCTGTGCAGCAACAGACCGCACGAATAAGGAGGCGCCATCAGCGTCGAACCACGAATCAACGACCGCATTCGCGTTCCTGAGGTCCGTTTGGTCGGACCAAATGGCGAGCAGGTCGGCATCGTGCGCATTGAAGATGCGCTTCGACTGGCTGTAGAGGCAGATCTCGATCTCGTCGAGGTTGCGCCGATGGCCAAGCCACCAGTTTGCAAGCTCATGGATTTCGGCAAGTTCAAGTATGAAGCCGCCATGAAGGAGCGTGAGTCGCGTCGAAACCAGACGCACACCATCATCAAGGAAATGAAGCTCCGCCCGAAGATCGATTCGCATGACTATGAAACCAAAAAGGGTCACGTCGAGCGCTTTCTCAAGGCCGGAGACAAGGTCAAGATCACCATCATGTTCCGGGGGCGGGAGCAGTCTCGACCCGAGCTCGGAATGGATCTCCTGAAGCGGCTGGCCGCTGATGTGGCCGAGTTCGGCTACGTGGAGTCCTCCGCCAAGCAGGACGGGCGC
>JAUSQD010000015.1 GCA_030652695.1 Actinomycetota bacterium | reverse complement strand
ACAAGGCGGTTGCTCTACCACTGAGCTACAGGGGCGCGACCATGAAATGCAACAGGCGCGGCGCCAAGTGTAGGAGTCGCGCACGGCCGATTTTGCCCCCACTGTTCCTCTAAGCCATGAGGGCCGTGAGCGAACTCCGATATGCCGCCAAACACTGGCTGGACAGTGAGATCACGATTTGACTCATTCCGGGAAATTGTCCGTGAACACTTCCCACCTGATTGCTTTCGTGTATATATTCGCGCGACAAGGCGTAAGTACAACGGCTGGCGACTCCCTCGTCGCATGCCAACAACCGGAGGAATCATGAAGAAGACTGTTCTTGGCTTGACCGCAGCCGGACTGATCGCAGGAACTGCCCTCATGGGTGCACCTGCTCAGGCTGCAACATCAAAGGTCACCGTTTCGGTGAAGCTCGTCGACTCCTCACTGCTCGCCAGTGACGGCGTGCCAGCATCGAAGACCGCTTGCGTCACCGAGGATGGCCCCGCAGCAGGTGCCACCCTGAAGACCCCGATCGTGTTCAAGGACAAGTCCGGCAAGGTTGTCGGCGCTGGCAAGATCACCAAGGTCAGCCTCAGCTACGTCGGCGGTGACTTCGCTGGCTTCTTCACCTGCACCGTCAGTGGCGTTGCAGTGGTCGACACCGCGAAGGCCGCAACTGTCACCGTTGGCAAGACCGCTCCTGTGAAGGTCACAGCCGCTGGCATCAAGGCCAACAAGGGCTTCGTCAAGATCGAGCTCGCAGCAATCGAAGAATAAATCGCTTGAACGAAACCCCCACCGGCTGCAGCGGCCGGTGGGGGTTTCGACTTTTGTGAGGCGATTTCGCGATCTGAGCGAAGTCCCGTACCGTAACGGGGTCATCAGCCGATGACTGGGAGCCTTAGCGCTCACGTGCGAGTCTTGATCTACGCGACCAGCTGTCGCCATTCGAGACACGCGAATTCGTCTCGAATGAGAGTTGTGTTGCTGTGCCGTCTTCATCCTTGTCCGAAAGCCCTTCGTTCACCGACCTTGGTGTTGCTCCGCAGTTCGCCGAAGCCCTTGGCCGCCAGGGCATCCTTGAACCCTTCGCCATTCAGATCGCCACGATCCCCGATGCCATTGCCCGACGCGATGTCCTTGCTCGCGCCCAGACCGGTTCGGGCAAGACCC
>JAUSQD010000009.1 GCA_030652695.1 Actinomycetota bacterium | reverse complement strand
TCGATGTGCCTGGCGATGAATCCAGACAAGTTAGCTCCAGGAGAGCGCAGCGCCTCGACCTCGAACCGCAACTTTGAAGGTCGTCAAGGCCCAGGTGGACGAACGCATCTGGTGTCTCCAGCAGTCGCGGCCGCTACTGCCATAGCAGGCCACTTGGCTGCTCCAGCCGATCTGTAATTCGACCAGTCTTCAATGAAATCAGGAGTCACCATGGACAAGTTCACCACCTTCACTGGCACGGCAGCACCACTGCGCCGAAGCAATGTCGACACCGACCAGATCATTCCGGCGGAGTACCTCAAGCGGATCACTCGTCATGGATTCGAGGACGGACTCTTTGCTGCCTGGCGCAAGGATCCGCAGTTCCTCCTCAATCAGCCCGCCTACCAAGGGGTCTCGATTCTGATCGCGGGTCCCGATTTCGGCACGGGTTCCTCTCGTGAACATGCGGTATGGGCTTTGCAGGACTTTGGATTCAAAGTTGTCCTCTCCTCTCGCTTTGCCGACATCTTCCGCGGAAACTCCGGCAAGGGCGGCCTCCTGACTGCTCAGATCTCCCAGGAGGACGTCGAGCGGCTTTGGGATGCGGTCGAGGCCAATCCAGCCCTGCCTGTCACGGTGAATCTGGAGGCCCGCGAGGTCGTGGCCGGTGATATCACCGCCGTGTTTGAGGTTGATGACTATGTTCGCTGGCGTCTGATGGAAGGCCTGGACGACATCGGCATCACGATGCAGCAGGGTGAAGTCATCAGCGCCTTTGAGTCAAAGCGTCCAAGCTTCATGCCCAGCACCATCGGCTGATCAAGGCAGATAGTTGCGCAAGTGACTCATGTGGCTCGAACTGATGCACACTTCCTCGTTCGTGTCGAAAATCACTAGCAATTCCAACATGTTTTGATCGGCGCGTCGCAGTCTCCGTGTTGTGATGTCGTGCGTAAATATGCGTGGTCGACAAAGGGTCGACTTCTACCCTCCGGAGGGGTTTTTCTGTGAACAAGGCTGAACTGATTGACGCTGTTGCTGGCTCACTGGGCCACAGCAAGCGTGACGTGACTGACATCATTGATGCATTCCTGGACGAGACCAAGCGTGCTGTCGCCAAGGGCGAGCGCGTTGCAGTAAGTGGTTTCGGCATTTTCGAGCGTGCCGCGCGCAATGCTCGGCTGGGCCGCAACCCGCGCACGGGCGAAACCGTGAAGATCAAGGCCACCAAGCTTCCTAAGTTTCGCGCTGCCGCTGAGTTCAAGGCTGTAGTTGCCGGCACCAAGAAGGCTGCACCGGCCAAGAAGGCTGCACCAGCAAAGAAGGCCGTGGCCAAGAAGGCTCCGGTCAAGAAGGCAACGCGCCGCTAGATCGCACTGCACGATCTCGCACAATGCAATGAGGGGCTTCGCCAGCTGGCGAAGCCCCTCATTGCATTTCCTGCATTGCTGCTGTGCTTGACGGACCAACGCCGATCCGCACCGCATCCCACAGATCCAGTGCCGTATCAACATCACGACGCGCCCTGTTCAGCAAGGCTGCAGTAGCGGGGGAGTCGGCCTGGATCTCCTGAAACCCTGCTTGCGCATGCCGGGCATGCGAGCGGCGCCCGAACATGGGAACGCAGGTTCGGGCGTCCTTGGCAAACAGCATCGTGGTGCCCAGGCCCTGCGCATCGGTGACAAAACTTCGATCAAAGTCCTGCGCCAGAAGCAGGGTCACCTCCAAGGCTTCAACAGTCAGGCACGGTAAATCCGCGGCAATGATCGCTGCGGGCTTGTGGCCGATGAGTTGCAGACCTTCGGCAAGTTCAGGGTTCAGGCCCTTGGCTGTGGTGAGGTGAATGCGCACGGCTGGGTCCAGGCGCAGGTGCAGGCTGTGGTCGTCGGTCACCACAATGACTTCGTCGATCGCTGTGGCCTGCATCGCCGCCGTGAGCACATCAGACAAAAAGGCCGCCGACAGGCGAGCGCGAATCTCCTGATCATGATTCAGGCGACTCTTGGCGAAGGCCGAGGCTTTCACAGGCACGATCGCGGTCCAGAGCATCCCAGCATCCAACAGCATGCAGGGCATTAGTCTGAGCCAGTGTTCATCGCCGCCATCGTTGAGGTTCGACCATGAGCCGAGTTGCCACGATGGGATCAGGGTCCTGGGGCACGGTCTTCTCCATGGTGATGGCTGACGCCGGCAGTGATGTCGTCATGTGGTCGCGAGATGCCACAGTCGCCGGCGAGATCAATGCAGTGCACAGCAATGAGCAATACCACCCTGGCCTCGTGCTTCCGAATTCAGTGCGAGCCACGACCGACGCATCAGACGCATTAGCAGGGGCAGACATTGTGGTCATTGCCCTGCCGGCCCAGGTGTTGCGCGCGAACCTGGCTGAATGGGCGGCGTTCATACCCCCCACCGCGATCCTGGTCAGCCTGATCAAGGGCATTGAACTTGGCACCACCCGTCGCATGAGTGAAGTCATTGCCGAGGAGACAGGTGCGGCCCCAGAGCGAATCGTGGTGGTCTCAGGCCCCAATCTCGCCCGCGAGATTGCCATGCGCCAGCCATCAGCAACAACAGTTGCCTGTGTTGACGAGTCCAGCGCCCAGTTGTTGCAGGATGCCTGTACGACTGACTATTTCCGTCCCTACTGGACTACGGATGTCATTGGCACTGAACTCGGTGGCGCGGTCAAGAACGTCATCGCGGTTGCCAACGGGATGGCGGCGGGGATGGGTCTTGGCGAGAACTCGCAGGCTTCACTCATGACTCGCGGGCTGGCCGAAATCGCCCGATTGGGTGTGGCCCTGGGCGCGGATCCGCTGACATTCCAGGGTTTGGCTGGTGTCGGCGATCTTGTGGCGACCTGTCAGTCACCGCTATCGCGCAATCGGACCTTCGGTGAGAATATCGGCAGCGGATTGACGGTTGCTGAGACGATCGAGCGCACTCGTCAGACCTGCGAGGCCTATCGCAGCTGCCAGCCAATCTTGGAGCTGGCGCGCGCGCACGATGTCGACATGCCCATCACCGAACAGGTGGTCAATGTGCTGCACTTCGGGGCGGCCCCGCACACGATGGCGGCCGCCTTCATGGCTCGCGAAACCAAGCACGAGCACGAGGGTGCGGCACTTGGGGCCGGAGGGTGAGTTCGAGTCGACTGCGGGTTGCCGTCATCTTCGGAGGGCGCAGCAGTGAGCACAGCATTTCGTGCATCAGCGCCTCGGGAGTCATGAGTGCACTGGATCCGCAGCGATACGAAGTCCTTGCCATCGGCATCACGCCCGAGGGGCGGTGGGTGCAGGTCGATCCCGCAGCACAGTTCGCTGTCGATGGCGCTGCCCTGCCACAGGTGCCAGACGAAGGCGACTGCGCTTCTTTGAGTCCTGACCCTCAGCAGTTGCGTGTCCAACTCGGTCACATCGACGTCGTGTTTCCGGTATTGCACGGGCCCTGGGGTGAGGACGGGACAGTGCAGGGGCTTCTTGAGCTCAATGCTGTGCCCTATGTCGGTTCTGGGGTGCTCGCGTCGGCCGCTGGCATGGACAAGATCACGATGAAGGTGCTCCTTGCCCACGCTGGCTTGCCGGTGGGTGCCTTCGTTGGGATCACTGACCGGCAGTGGAGGACCAATGCCGATGACTGCCGTGATCGCGCGGCGCAACTCGGCTTTCCGCTCTTCGTCAAACCTGCTCGCGCTGGCTCCTCCCGAGGTATCTCAAAGGTGATGGATCCAGCTCAGCTCGCGGCAGCCATCGAGCAGGCGCGAGCGCATGATCCTCGAGTCATTGTCGAGGCGAGTGTGCAAGCCGGCCGCGAAATCGAGTGTGGTGTCCTGGTTCGGCCTGATGGACAGCTGGGTGCCAGTCGGTGCGCAGAGATCGTGGTTGGTGGTCAGCATGAGTTCTACGACTTCGAGGCCAAGTACCTCGAGGATTCGGCCGAGCTGATCGTTCCAGCGCACTTGGATCCAGATGTCGAAGCTCGAATTCAGTCCTTGGCCATCGCCGCCTTCGAAGCTCTGGGGTGCGAAGGCCTTGCGCGTGTGGACTTCTTCATCGGAGCAGATGGCCAGGTGCTCGTCAACGAGGTCAACACGATGCCGGGCTTCACCCCGATCTCGATGTTCCCGCGCATGTGGCAGGCATCGGGCTTGAGCTACTCGGAGATTCTCGATGCCTTGGTCTTGGACGCCTTGCGACGCGGCACAGGTCTGCGTTGACTGGCCCAGAGCCCGGAAGCATTGGCGAGCTCGGCGAATTCGGCCTCATTGACAAGGTCACCGAGGGCTTGCCTGCGCACTCGCATGTCATCGTGGGTCCCGGTGACGATGCGGCAGTTGTCGCAGTGCCACACGGATCAGTAGTGATCTGTACTGATGTCCTCGTCGAGGGTCGACACTTTCGACGAGATTGGTCCACACCGATCGACATCGGAAGGCGAGCCGCTGCGGCCAGCCTCGCGGACATCGTGGCAATGGGCGCTCGCCCGACCGCAGTCGTCGTTGCCTTCGCTGGACCCGCGGACCTGCCTGCCGCTTGGGCTGTTGCCTGCACGGCCGGACTCCGAGCCGAACTGGATGACCTCGATGTGGCCTTGGTGGGTGGAGATGTCACCTCGGCTGACTCAGTGATGATCACCGTGACAGCGATTGGTGATCTTCAGGGACGCGCTCCGGTGCTGCGCTCAGGTGCACAGTCGGGCGATCGGATTGCCATCGCCGGACGTCATGGCTGGGCCGCTGCCGGATTGGCGCTGCTTTCGCGCGGTTTTCGGTCGCCGAAGAAGCTTGTTGACGCGCATCGCTTTCCCATGCCGCCTTATGCGGCCGGACCTCTGGCTGCGCAAAGTGGGGCCACTGCCATGATCGACATCAGCGACGGGCTGATTGCTGATGCACGACATATTGCGCGTGCCTCGGACGTTCTGCTCTTGATCGACAGTGCGCTCATCGAAGTGCCAGATGAGTTGGCATCAGCCGCCTCGGCCTACAACATGGACCCGCGTGAGTGGATGCTCACTGGAGGCGATGACCACGCTCTGCTCGCCACGTTTGCCAAAAAGGCCAAGATTCCCTCGATGTTCACTGTTATTGGCGAAGTGCAGGCCAAGGGCGCTGCTGGTCCAGGCGTGATTGTCGATGGGCATTTCGTCTCGGGCGCGGGAGGACACGAGCACTTCCGAGGCTGAAAACAAATCAGGCGCAGTCAATGACTGCGCCTGATAAGAATGTGGCGAACTATCCGCGGACGACCTTGCCAGCCTTCAGGCAAGAGGTGCAGACGTTCTGACGCTTGGGGGTCTTGCCCACGAGCGTGCGAACGCGCTGGATGTTCGGATTCCAACGACGCTTGGTGCGTCGGTGTGAGTGAGAGATGCTGTGCCCGAAGCCTGGGCCCTTACCGCAGACGTCGCAGTTAGCGGACACCGTGCACTCCTATCGTGTTCAGGGCTGATCCCGCTCGTGCCGGAGCACGTCACAGGGTCAAGCCTGGTGTTGGATGCTGCTAGCTGTACTTGCAGCCGACCTAGGCTACCCGAGTCCGACGTCGCTTACAAAACCGGGTGAAAATCCGACACATCCGGGAGGTGCGCCATCAGCGTGGAGGAGGCCTCGACCCGGCTCGATCGGGTACTGGGAGGCAAGACTGCCACAGCGCTGACGAAGGCATTTGGCTACACCAGCGTGAATGATCTCCTGCGGCACTATCCCAGGCGCTATGTGGCGCGAGGTGAGCTCACCGACATGAACACTCTGGTCGACGGTGAGGCAGTGACCCTGCTGGCGGAGGTTGTCAGCGTGACGAGCCGTCCCATGCGGCAGCGCCGGGGAACCCTCGTGGAGGTCATCGTCAGCGATGGCACTGAGCGCATCAGTTTGACCTTCTTCAATCAACGATGGCGTGAGGCGATCTTTCGGCCTGGTCGCCGAGGCCTGTTTGCTGGCGAAGTGACGAGCTATCGAGGCAAGCGCCAACTCACCCACCCCACGTTTGAACTGTTCGCGGATGATGTCGATGAGGACGAAGAGCGAATCGCGATGTTTGCCGGCGCATTCATCCCGGTGTACCCCGCCACTGTGGCATTGAGCTCGATGCAGATTGCCCGTGCCATCGGGGTCATTCTGGACACGTTGCCTGCCTTGCCCGATCCGATCCCCGAACATCTGCGTGCGGATCTTGAACTGATGGATCTTCGAACAGCGCTGCTTGCTGTGCATCGTCCGGAGAGCCAAACTGAAATCGACCAGGCCCGGGCGCGGCTGAGGTTCGAGGAGGCCTTCCTCCTGCAGGTGATTCTTGCCCAGCGCAGGGCTGAGCTGGCGCAGCTGCCTGCTCGGGCTCGGGTCAATCGCGATGGTCCGCTGCTGCGCGAGTTCGACGCACAGATGCCTTTCACGTTAACCGCTGGACAACAATTGGTTGGTGATCAGATCGCCGACGATCTGGCAGGAGTCCACCCGATGCATCGCCTGTTGCAGGGAGAAGTGGGCTCCGGCAAGACCTTGGTCGCACTCCGGGCGATGCTGAGCGTGGTGGACTCGGGCGGGCAGGCCGCTCTTCTTGCGCCGACCGAAGTCCTGGCGGCCCAGCACTTCGCATCGATCACGTCACTGCTGGGCCCAATCGCCCAAGGAGGGATGCTCGGCGGTCACGACTCAGGGACGCAAGTGGCTTTGGTCACGGGATCAATGAAGGCGGCGCAGCGCCGCAAGGATTTGTTGAAGATCATCTCCGGTGATGCCGGCATAGTGATCGGCACTCACGCTCTGCTCACCGACGCTGTGCAGTTTCGCGATTTGGGCCTTGTCGTGGTGGATGAGCAACATCGATTCGGCGTGGAGCAGCGAGCGGCATTGGCCGCCAAGGCCGCTGATGACACGCGGCCGCACGTATTGGTGATGACCGCGACGCCGATTCCGCGAACGGTGGCCATGACGGTATTCGGCGATCTTGATATCTCTCTCCTTGAGGGTCTGCCTGCTGGCAGAGCCGGCGTCACCACGCACGTGGTCGCGGCTAGCGAGCGTCCAGCATTTGTTGAACGCACCTGGGAACGGGTGCGCGAAGAAGTTGAAGCTGGGCACCAGGCGTTTGTCGTCTGCGCTCGCATCGGTCAAGACGATGAAGAGGAGCCGGCTGAAGCTGACTCCAAGGTCGCCGGAGTGCTTGAGACGGCTGCGTATCTGCAGAGCGGCCCTCTTGCAGGATTGCGCATCGCAATCCTGCACGGTCGGATGCCACCGGAAGACAAGGCCGCTGCGATGTTTGCCTTCGCCCGCGCTGATGCCAAGGAGGCCATTGATGTCCTGGTGTCGACAACGGTGGTCGAAGTGGGAGTGGATGTCCCCAACGCCACAGTGATGGTCGTGCTTGATGCCGATCGATTCGGCATCTCGCAATTGCACCAGCTCCGTGGTCGTGTCGGTCGTGGAAGGTATCCAGGCCTGTGTCTGCTCATCACCGACTCACCACAGGGTTCTCCGGCGCGTGAGCGCTTGGATGCAGTTGCATCGACCACAGACGGCTTTGAGCTTTCGAGGCTGGATCTGATGCAACGCCGGGAGGGAGATGTGCTCGGAGCCTCGCAGGCAGGTCGTCGCTCATCCTTGAAGTTGCTGCAAGTGGTGTCTGACGTCGACGTCATAGTGGAGGCCCGTAACTGTGCCACGAGGCTCGTGGCGGCAGATCCGGAGCTCACGGCGTACCCGGCATTGCAAGAGGCCTTGTGTGAGCTTGTGGCAGAGGATCAAGCGGAATTCATGGAGAAGGCATGACTCGCATCATTGCTGGCAGCGAGCGGGGAAGGCGCCTGGCAGTGCCAAGTCACGGGACTCGGCCGACCTCTGATCGCGTGCGCGAATCACTGTTCTCGACTCTGCACTCAATGCTGCTCGGTGATGGAATCGCGTGGGCAGATCTGCATGTGCTTGACCTCTATGCAGGCAGTGGGGCTTTGGGACTTGAAGCCGCCAGCCGAGGCGCGCAGCAGGTGCTCCTGGTTGACAAGGCGCATGCATCAGCAGAGGCACTCCGCAGCAACATTGCAGCGGTTGGCCTGAGCGGGGTTGCTTGTGCACAGACAACTGTTGAGGCATTGGCCCAGCGCGCAACCACACAGGCATATTCACTGGTATTTGCAGATCCGCCGTATGACACCACAGTGCAACGTCTGCGCAAGAGCCTTGGTGCGTTGCTCGAAGCTGGCTGGATTGCGCCGGATGCCTACGTCATTGTTGAACGTGATGCACATGATCAAGAGTCTCCGTTTCCGACTGCCTGGCATGAGTTTGATCAACGAAGGTACGGCGACACCGTGCTTTGGTACGGTCGCCCGACAGCCATGACAGGAGAGTGATCGGTGCGTAAAGCAGTTTGCCCAGGATCCTTTGATCCAGTGACCAATGGACACCTCGATGTCTTTGCTCGTGCAGCACACCTTGCTGATGAGGTCGTGATTTTGGTGGCAATCAACAAGAACAAGGCCGGCACTTTCACTATTGAAGAGCGAATGGACATGCTGCGCGAGGTGGTTGCGCCGTATCCGAACATCAGGGTTGACTCCTTCATGGGCCTCCTCGTTGACTACTGCAAGGCAAACCAGGTCCAGGCAATCGTCAAAGGCCTGCGTGCGGTTACCGATTTTGACTATGAGCTGCAAATGGCTCAGATGAACTACCGCCTCACTGGCATTGAGACCTTGTTTGTGTCGACCAACCCGATCTACAGCTATCTCTCCTCGAGTTTGATCAAAGAGGTGGCGAATTTTGGCGGCGATATCGAGGGCTTGCTGCCTGAACCGGTGCAAGCCCGACTTTTGGCTCGCATCGCTGAGGGCAAGCAATAGCCTGACTTTCGCCCGATCCATGAGACGGTAGGCGTCAGGTTGCCAATGGTGCGCCGGCCTACTGGGTAAGGAGTGGTTGTGGATTTGCAGGACCGGTTAGAGGAACTCGCCGTCGTCATCGAAGACGCCAAGGCCATGCCGCTGTCGGCTTCCTGCATCGTCAACCGTCAGCAGGTGCTCGATCTGATCGAAGAGGTTCGCCAGTTGCTGCCGGAGTCGGTGTACCGGGCCGATGAGCTGCTTGCCGATCGAGAATCAGTCGTCCTTGATGGCCGGCGCGAGGCGGATCGCATTCTGGAGCGTGCGCGCGCGGAAGCTGACCGCATGGTCGCCCAGCATGAGGTGTACCTGGCCGCGGTTGCTGAAGCCGAGGCCCTTCGTGGCGCAGTCGACGAGGAGACCAGCCGGATGCGCACAGAAACTGACGACTACATCGATGCCAAGTTGGCAACCTTTGAGATCACGCTGCAGAAGACCCTCCAAACCGTTGATAGGGGACGTGAGCGACTGCGCAGCCAGATGTACCAAGAGCTCGCGCCTGCCGCTGATGCTGATGCGGACTTCGGCGGCGGCTTCTACGACGACCAGAGTTAGGGCGCCTCAAGGCCGCTTTGGGTCCGCAGGTCAAACCGGGTACTCTTGCCTGTCAGCCTCTCGCGAGGTCTGGGTTTACCTCGGTGCATACCGCTGGAATTTCCAAAAGGGGAGCTGTGAACAGCCTCGATCCACGCAGTGCGCTCGTGCTCGACACGCACGCGCTGGGCCTGCAACGCAGGCCAGGATCGATGATCACAGTGAGCCGGACGGTGCCAGCACCAGGTGACATGGGCATCGCATTGGCCAGAGTCCTTCCTGACTCACCGATCGAGTTCGCATTGCGACTCGAATCGGTGATGGAGGGGGTGCTGGTCAGCGGAGATGCGGAACTGCAGGTCAGCGCCGAATGTGCGCGGTGCCTGGAGCCGTTGACCTGGGAGGAAGCGGTCGACATCAGCGAGCTGTTCGCCTATCCCGCCACGGATGCTCGTGGGGCGATTGTCGAGGAGCCTGAGGATGACGAGGATCCGTTGCCGATACTCGAGGGCGATCTGATCAACCTCGAGCCGACGCTGCGGGACTCCGTGGTGCTGGCGCTTCCGATGGCGCCGCTGTGCCGGGAGGATTGTGCGGGCCTGTGCTCTGAGTGTGGAGTGCGCCTTGATGATCACCCTGGACATGAGCACCAGATCGTTGACCCGCGATGGGCAGCCTTGGCTGACATCGCAACAACTGAACCGGGCAAGGCGACCGCCGAAGCCCAGCCCGAACCACGTAATAGCTGAAAGAGGAAGACCGTGCCAGTACCAAAGCGGAAGACGTCGCGCTCCAACACTCGTCACCGACGTTCGCAGTGGAAGACCACTGTCCCCAACCTGGTGACATGCACCCGCTGCCAGTCCAAGCGTCTTGCGCACACGGCCTGCCCAACATGCGGCACCTACGCCAAGCGCCGCGTTCTGGACGTCTAGTCACCACATGACCACGGTTGCCCTCGACTTGCTCGGGGGAGACGGTGCACCTGGAGTCGTCGCCGACGCAACTGCCACCCTGCTCGCGGTGGCTGAGCATCAGGGACTCCGGTTGGTTCTCGTTGGCCCGGTTGATGTCGCTCGCAGCCAGTTGATTGCTCGCGGAGTCGACCCCGATCGGGTCACTCTGTTGCCGGCGCCATGCGCGGTGTCCATGGATGTTCAACCACTGGATGTCGTGCGAACGGATGCTCAACGAGAGGTGGCTGAAACCACAGTCGTGGTTGCAGCGAGGGCCGTTCGGGATGGCATCGCGGATGCCTGGGTGTCGGTTGGACACACGGGCGCTTCGGTGGCGGCAGCTGTGCTCACCTTGGGCCGCATCAGCGGGATGCACAAACCCGCACTGGCTGTAGTCGTGCCGGCCTTGGCTCGGCCAGTGGTCTTGCTGGACGTCGGTGCCACGCCGAGCGCCTCAGTTTCTGCGCTGACCCAGTTCGCCTTTGCCGGCGCTGCCTTCGCACGCGCTGTGGGTGTGGAATCCCCAGCAATCGGTTTGCTCACGATTGGCTCTGAGTCGGGCAAGGGCGACGAATTGCGCATTGAAGCCGATGCTCAATTGGCGGCCGAGCTCACCGCAGCCGGCTTGAATTACGTTGGCCCCGTTGAGGGCTTTGACATTACCCGTGGCTCCATTGCTCAGGTGATCGTCACTGATGGATTCACGGGCAATGTGGTGTTGAAGAGCATTGAAGGCGCTGCTGCCTGGTCAGCCCATCGCATCGGGCAGGCATACGGCGACCCCGGCCCTGCCAGAGGAGTGGTGCGCCAGGCCGCATCGGGATCTTTTGCGGGTGGGCTGGTGCTTGGCGTTGATGGAGTCACCGTCGTTGGGCACGGCGCTGGTACTGCTGCACAGGTGATCGGTTGTGTAGAGCTCGCGCAGCGCGCAGTTGAACAGAATCTGATCGGCAATGTTCGAGACGCATTGGAAACCCAGACGTGATCGACGAAGTAGCCGCTGCCTTGGGCAGAGTGCTGGGACACCCCGTGACATTGCGTGAGGACACGCCTCTTGAAAACCTTGGGCACTGGCCTGTGATCGCAGTCCTGGTAGCCCGTTCGTTGCTCGAATCAACAGGTATTGCGCTGAGCGATCGCCAGCTTGAGCGGGCACAGACTGCTGGGGATCTTGCCCTTGCCCTGGAATCTGCGAGCCGATGAGCACTGCTCGCAACTCAGCACGCACTGCACAGCTTGCGCAGTTGCGCCTCACGTTGGCGGCGGACGTCACTGAGGACCTCCTCGATCTTGCCCTGACGCATCGATCCTTTGCCTATGAGCATGGCGGCATTCCCGACAACGAGCGGCTGGAGTTTCTTGGCGACTCCGTTCTTGGGATTGTGGTGACAGACGAGCTCTACCGCCGCTTTCCAGATTTGGCCGAAGGCCAGTTGGCCAAGATCAGGGCAGCAGTAGTCAACGCTCGGGCTCTCGCGGACGTAGCCAGGGGCTTGGATCTTGGCTCATACCTGCTGTTGGGCCGTGGTGAAGTCAGTACAGGTGGGCACGACAAGTCCTCAATCCTGGCGGACAGCACTGAGGCGGTGATCGGAGCGATCTACCTCACAAGCGGGCTCAGCGGCGTTGGGGAGTTCATCCATCGAATCTTTGATCCGATGATCATTGCTTCAGCTGATCTGGGTGCAGGCCTTGATTGGAAGACCTCGCTCCAGGAGGTATGTGCCTCGCAGGAAAGGGGAGTCCCGATCTACGAGGTGCAGGATTCCGGCCCAGATCACGCCAAAGAGTTTCGAGCTGAAGTGCTCGTGGGCGACGAGGTGTTTGGATCCGGCAGCGGCCGTTCGAAGAAAGTAGCGGAGCAGCAAGCCGCAGAGATGGCCTATCGCGCGCTCACGCACGATGCCTGAGCTGCCCGAAGTCGAAGTAGTCCGCCGTGGTGTCGGTCAATGGGCGACCCAGCGAGTCATCAGCCAAGTTGAAGTCCGACATGCACGAGCGGTTCGTCGTCAGGAAGCTGAGTTGTCGGCTGTGCTTGTAGGGCGCACGTTCGTGTGTGCAAGCCGCCGCGGGAAGTATCTCTGGTTGCCGCTGGATGACGGCGATCAGTGTCTCGTCGTGCATTTGGGCATGAGCGGTCAGCTGCTGATGCAATTGGCCGAGCAGGCTGATGAATTGCACTTGCGCGTGAGATTCGCCTTTGCCGATGATGGCCCTCAATTGCGCTTTGTCGATCAGCGCACCTTTGGTTCGGTCACCACGGATGTGCTGGTGTCAGATGGGCTGGAGGGTCAGATCCCGCGTGCAATCCAGCACATTGCGCGCGATCCGCTTGATCCGGCGTTTGACGACGAGCTTTTCATTGCTCGCCTACGGAAGAAGGATTCTGAGATCAAGAGGCTGCTGCTTGATCAGAGCCTGATCTCGGGCATCGGCAACATTTACGCAGATGAGTCCCTGTGGCGATCTCGCATTCACAGCACACGTGCTGCATCCAGTGTCAGCAAGTCCAAGGTGAGATCACTGTTGGCTGACGTGCGCGCCGTGATGACGGAAGCCCTGGCACAGGGTGGAACCAGCTTTGACTCCCTGTATGTCAACGTCAATGGCGAGTCCGGTTACTTCAGCCGTGCCCTGAATGCCTACGGTCGCGAAGGAGAGCCGTGCAATCGATGCAGTACGCCGATTCGACGCAGTCGCTTCATGAACAGGTCAAGCTTCTACTGCCCTCGCTGCCAACGCGTGTGAGGATGCTTCTCCGCCTTGCAGTGAAGGCTTTGAACGGGCAGGCAGATAGCGCAGCACGATGAGGCTTCCAACGAATGCAACGCCAGCAGCCACGAGCGAGCCAATCGACATTCCGCTGATGAATGACTCCTGAATTGCCATGTGCACCTGCGCTCCAACTGCGGCAGGCAGTTGTGAGGCAATGCTCATGCCCGCGCCGACGGACTCTTGGATCACGATGCTTGCGCTCGGTGGGAGATTGAGTGCTTGCAACGATTGCGCCACCTGCGCGCTGTAGATGCTGGCAAAGACCGAGCCGACGATCGCAACGCCGAGAGTTCCACCAAATTCACGAGTGGTGTCGTTCACGGCCGAACCGACGCCGGCCTTCTCCGCTGGCAGCGAGCCCATGATGGATTCAGTTGCCGGACTAGTGGTCAGCGCCAGCCCAACTGCCATGAGAATCATGGACAGCACAACGATGCCGAAGTATGGACTGTCGGCCTTGACGGTAGCCGCCAAGCAGAAGCCCAGCGCCATCACGAACAGTCCCGTGGCAACGACCAATTTTGATCCGAATCGGTGCATCAACAGGATTGCCAGAGGGGACATGACGCCAGTGGCGATGGCAAAGGGGAGGGTCCGAATGCCCGCTTGCAGCGGACTGTAGCCCTGGACCAGTTGGAAGAACTGGGTGATGAGGAAGATGAATCCGAAGAGCGCGAAGAATGCAGCAGTCACCGAAATGGCAGCTGCACTGAATCGCATGTTCTGGAACAAGGTGATGTCCAGCAGCGGGCGTGTGGTGCGACTTTCGACGAAGACGAAGGCGCAAAGAATGGCGATTGCCCCAATCAAGGCGGCCAGGATTGTTGGTGATGTCCATCCCCACGAAGGCGCCTCGATGATCGTCCAGATCAGGAGCCCAACCCCGGCCACCGACAACACGAGCCCGGGAAAGTCCATGCGCCCAACCGCGCGATCCATGGATTCGGGGACGAACACAAAGCCGAGCGCGATTGCAATTGCGCAAACCGGAATATTGACGATGAAGATTGCACCCCAAGAGAAGTGCTCCAGCAGATAGCCGCCGGTGATGGGGCCGATAGCCACAGCCAGGCCCGTGCAGGCCGTCCAGATGCCAATAGCCGCTGCACGTTGCCTGGTGTCGGTAAAGACGTTGACTAGAATTGCCAGAGTTGCCGGAAAGAGCAGGGCGGCGCCAACACCCATCAAAGCTCGGCTGCCGATGAGCTGGCCCGCAGTGGTGGAAACCGCTGCCAGCGCGGATGTGGCGGCGAATAGACCAAGCCCCAGGAGCAGTGCCCTCTTGCGTCCAAAGCGATCGCCGAAGTGACCCATGGGCAGAAGCAGGGCGGCAAAGACAAGCGTGTATGAGTCAACGATCCACTGCAGCTGCGTGGTGCTTGCTGCAAGTTCAGTGCTCAGGGTCGGCAGAGCGACATTGACAATCGTGTTGTCCACCACAGCCAGGAGCAAGCTGAGGCACAGGATGGCCAATACGAGCCACGGACGGGTTGTGCGCGAGGTGACGGACATGGCGCTCCTTTGTAGAACACTGTGCTATATCAATGGAACGATAACCTATAGTTACCGTCATGACTCGTCAAGCGCCACGTACCCGCACGCCGAGCGCTGAAATTTCCGACTCGCTCCTGCTGGCGGCTTTGGATCAGCTGGAGGAGGTCGGCGCAAGCGGGTTGACCGTCCGTGGGGTGGCCTTGGCGGCCAAGGTTGCCCCGATGGGCGTCTACTCGCGCTTTGGGAGCAAGGACGGTCTTCTCGAAGCGCTGTTCACCTCAGGCTTCACCGAGCTCAATGATGAGATCCTTCGAGCCAGCGGCCCAACTGCAGTGCTCCGGCTGTTTGATGGCTGCCAGCGCTACCGCGAGTTCGCCCTGGCTCAGCCGCAGCTCTACCGCTTGATGTTCGAGCAGATGATGGCTCTTGAACTCTCTGAGCTCGCCTTGACGGTCGCCAAGAGATCCTTTGACTGCCTGGTGACTCGGGTGGCCGATGCAGTGGCAGCGGGCGAGCTTGATGAGGGGGAGTTCATCGAGGAAGCCCAATTGATCTGGAGTGCCATGCATGGGGCAGTCAGCCTGGAGATCGCCAATGTGCATTTCGCCCAGGATCGCGCCGCCAGCTTCGATGCCATGCTGATCAAGCTCTTCGTGGGGATGGGAGCGTCACGGGATTCCTTGGTCGAGGTCGACCGATAGGCTGAACTGAAACGTCCACGGCGGCTTTCCCCACGCCCCAGCGACCCGGAGCGAAGTGCATCTCAAGACGCTGACCCTTAAGGGCTTCAAGTCCTTTGCTTCGTCAACGACCCTGCATTTTGAGCCAGGAGTCACATGCGTGGTGGGACCCAATGGCTCGGGCAAGTCCAATGTCGTGGATGCCTTGGCCTGGGTCATGGGTGAGCAGGGCGCGAAGTCCCTTCGCGGCGGGAAAATGGAAGACGTCATCTTCTCCGGCACCTCAGGTCGTGCCCCGCTCGGCCGAGCCGAAGTCTCCCTCACGATCGACAACTCTGATGGCGCCCTGCCAATTGACTACACCGAGGTGACGATCTCGCGCATTTTGTTCCGCAACGGCGGTTCGGAGTACGCCATCAATGGGCAACCCTGCCGGCTGCTGGATGTCCAGGAACTGCTCAGCGACTCAGGCATCGGACGTGAGATGCACGTCATTGTTGGGCAGGGGCAACTCGACACGATCCTGCAGGCCACTCCCGAGGATCGCCGCGGATTCATCGAAGAAGCGGCTGGTGTTTTGAAGCACCGCAAGCGCAAGGAGAAGGCGCTTCGGAAGCTGGACTCAATGGAGGCGAACCTCACTCGCCTTCAGGACCTCACAACCGAGCTTCGTCGTCAGCTCAAGCCACTGGGTCGTCAGGCAGAAGTGGCTCGCCGCGCTGTGGTCATTCAAACTGATGTACGCGATGCGCGGTTGCGGATCATGGCCGATGACCTGGTGCACATGCGCGAGGCGCTTGCCGCTGAAGTCGCTGATGAATCTGCCCTGCGTGAACGCCAGACTCTCGTGGAGAGTCAGCTCGCTGAACTGCGTGCGCAGGAAAGACTTGCTGAGCAGGAGTCACTCGCTGACGCCCCTCGGCTTGAGGCAGCGCAGGAAACCTGGTTCGCACTGAGTGGCTTGCGGGAGCGCTTCCACGGACTTGTGCAGCTGGCCGCCGAGCGGGTGCGCAATCTCCAGCCGGAAGCCCTTGAGGAGAACCCCGGCCGGGATCCTGAGCAGTTGGATGCCGAGGCTCGCGCCCTGCGATCGCAGGAATTCGACCTTGGCCGTGAAGTGGAAGCCGCCCGTGATGGTCTTTCTGGCGCCGTCAACGCGCGGCAGAGTGCAGAAGAGGCTTTCACCGCCGAGGAGCGCCGCGTCGCCAGTGCCGAACGTGCGGCTGCTGACCGACGTGAAGGACTTGTGCGACTCACTGGCCAGGTCAATGCGGCCCACTCAAGAGTCGAAGCGCGCGTCAATGAATTGGAGCGTCTGCGGGGAGCGATTCAAGAAGCCAGTGCGCGCAGCGAAGAGGCAATGCTTGAATTTCAGGCGATTGAAGTCCAAGTGGCGGGCCTGGATGAAGGCGAACTTGGGCTCGACGCCCGGCACGAGGACGCCGAATCGGCCTTGGCGGCAGCAGATGCCGAGGTTGAGCGACTGCGCGGAGTTGAGGCGCGCAGCGAGCGTGAGCGCGCCGCCCTGTCTGCTCGACTAGAGGCCCTGTCGATGTCCTTGATGCGCAAGGACGCTGGGGGAGTGCCTGTTGCTGAAGGCAATCGACTTCCGGGC
>JAUSQD010000196.1 GCA_030652695.1 Actinomycetota bacterium | reverse complement strand
GACAAGGTCAAGATCACGATCATGTTCCGCGGTCGTGAGCAGAGTCGCCCAGAACTTGGACTGCGTCTGTTGGCCCGCCTTGCCGAAGATGTGCAGGAGCTCGGATTCGTGGAGGCGACTCCCAAGCAGGACGGCCGCAACATGATCATGGTGTTGGCACCGCATCGCCGCAAGGCGGATGTGCCAAAGCCCCAGACTGCAGCTGAATCGCTCGAGGAGTCCGTCCAGGAAGTACACGCGGACGCTTCCTAAGCACCAAAGCGGCCTCGGCCGCACCAATGCCCGAACCACCGAACAACAAGCAAAGGATCGACATGCCGAAGCAGAAGACCCACAGTGGCGCCAAGAAGCGCTTCAAGGTCACCGGAACTGGCAAAATCACGCATGAGCAGGCCAACCGTCGCCATTTGTTGGAGAGCAAGTCCTCCAAGCGCATGCGTCGCCTCGAAGGCGACAAGGTGCTCGCCCCAGGTGATGCCAAGAAGGTAAAGAAGTTGCTCGGCCACTAGCCGATCAAGCCCAAAAGTTTCGCCGCGCTCGTGCGGCATGAAGTTCAGGAGACAAGCAATGGCACGTGTAAAGAGAGCAGTCAACGCGCACAAGAAGCGCCGTGAGATTTTGGAGCGCGCAAGCGGCTACCGCGGGCAGCGTTCGCGTTTGTACCGCAAGGCCAAGGAGCAGGTCACGCACTCCATGGTCTACGCGTACTCCGACCGTCGCACCCGCAAGGGCGACTTCCGTCGACTGTGGATTCAGCGCATCAATGCTGGTGCACGCGCTAATGGCCTCACCTACAACCGTTTCATTCAGGGTTTGAAGGAAGCCAACATCGAGGTCGATCGCCGGATGCTGGCTGAGCTCGCTGTGAATGACCCAGCAGCCTTTGCCACGCTCGTGGATGTTGCTCGGGCCGCAATCCCAGCCACTGCATAGCCTTGCTCGGCAATGAGCCGACCCTGACCTCTCGCAGTTCTGATCGAGTGGTCGCGGTTCGCCGACTGCACACTCGAAAGGGCCGGCGCGATGCCGGCCTTTTCCTTGTTGAGGGCCCGCAGGCGGTTCGCGAGTCAGTGGCCAGCGGCCTTTTGCTCGAGGTCTTTGTCACTGACGGGCTTGCACTTGAGCCGAGCGAACTCGCCGAGCTGTTCACCAACGTTGCGGTGACCTATGTCAGCGAGTCAGTCATGGAGGCTATGGGGGAGACCCGGGCTCCACAGGGCATCGTGGGCATCTGTCGCTGGGAGCCGGCAGCCCTGGCTGCAGCCATTCCAGCGGGGGGCCCGGCGTCCGTCCTGCTGGATGGCGTGAGTGACCCTGGCAATGCGGGCACCATCATTCGCACCGCTGATGCCGCAGGCGCCGCAGGCGTTGTGCTGACCCCAGGCTCGGTGGATCCGACCAATGGCAAGTGCGTTCGGGCGAGTGCTGGTTCGATTTTTCACCTTCCGATTGCAACTGATGTCAGCCTCACAGCACTCTCTGCGGCGATAGATCCTTCTCGCATGCTTTTCGCAGTTGCAAGCGGCGACGCTGCGCTGGATGTCTTTGATTGGCTAGGTTCAGTGCCCAGTCACCAGTCAATCTGCTGGGTATTCGGAGCCGAGGCGCCAGGAGTGAGCCAGGAGGCCCGAGACCTCGCAGATGTTCAGGTGCGCATTCCGCTCTATGGGCGTGCGGAATCTCTCAATGTTGCTGCTGCCGCAGCTGTATGTCTGTACGCCGATGCCGCAAGGCTGCATGGGAAACTGAGGTAGTCAATGCGAAGGGGTGAGTCATGACCTACTTGAAGCTGCCTATCTTTGAAGAGACTGGCTTCGTCATCGTGGATCCGTACGACCAGTCTGCTGATCCCAAGGAGTGGGAGCAACTGGTCTACGTCGACTGGAAGTCCTCTGGCGACACCAGATTCGCTCCCCTTGCCAGCGCGTACGGCGACATGGAGTGCGATGGCTTCTGGAATCACGTACCGCCCAAGACCGACAAAGACGGAGTCTGGGTTCCAGAGAATGTCGCGCTTGCTCCAATCCTGACCAAGCGCGCGCTGGAGTTCCCGACCAACATCGGGCGCTGTCGTGTCATTGAACTGCAGCCGAACACCTATGCCGATGCCGTCTACAACCTGCATCGTGACGACAACAATCGCCTGAATCCCGAGGGCACCGGCTGGATCGTCCGCGCCTTCTTCAACCTGACCAACGACACCGAGTCGCTGATGGTCCTGCGCGAGGTCAAGGACGACCCCTCCACGGAGACCCTTGTGCCGCTTCCCGCCGGGGCTCAGGTCGTCATCGACACTCAGCGGCTCTATCACGCGGTTTGGCATCCAGGACCGGACCCTCGCTACTGCTTGATCACCTCGGTGGAGTCCAACCAAGGCCTTGATGATTGGATCACTGAGCGCCATCCCAAGGTGCATGCAGAAAGCCCGCAGCTGGATCCTGCGTTTATTGCTGCGGCTCAGGCCGAAGCAGAAGCAAAGGCAGCCGCTCGGGCTGCTGCAATCGCCGCTCGCGGCAAGGACCCTCGTTTCGGCGATGGAACCATGGCGTTGGCGCAGTCAGGTATGGACGAATACGGCCAGGAAGTGATGTCAGAAGCATGACCGATGTTCCATATGAGGCAGTCCTTGATGCACTTGAGGCAGAGGCCATCCACATTTACCGCGAGACTGCGGCTGCATTCCGCAACCCCGTGCTGCTGTACAGCATTGGCAAGGATTCGTCAGTCCTGCTGCACCTTGCTCTGAAGGCGTTCGCTCCTGCCGCTATTCCCTTTCCTGTGATGCATGTCGATACCACGTGGAAGTTCAAGGAGATGATCGAGTTTCGCGATCAGCGAGCGCGTGAGCTCAGCCTTGACCTGCGCATTGCTCGAAACGAAGAGGGCATCGCCGAAGGAGTCAATCCCTTCACCCATGGCACCCACGAGTACACGCGCATCATGAAAACCGTCGCATTGCGCGAGGGCATCGACAAGTACGGCTTTGATGCAGCGATCGGCGGTGCGCGAAGAGATGAAGAGCGCAGTCGTGCCAAGGAGCGCATCTTCTCCCTGCGTGAGCCTGGGCACCGCTGGGAGCCGCGCAAGCAGCGCCCGGAGTTCTGGCGCACTGCAAATACCTCGTTGTCCGAGGGACAGTCGATGCGAGTATTTCCATTGTCGAACTGGACTGAACTGGATGTCTGGCGCTACATCCGTCGCGAGAGCATTCCGATTCCCTCCCTCTACTACTCAAAGCCTCGGCCAGTTGTTGAACGCGATGGCGCTCTGATCATGGTTGACGACGAGCGTTTCCCCCTGCGCGAAGGCGAACAGCCTGAGATGCGCTCTGTGCGCTTCCGCACTCTGGGTTGCTACCCATTGACTGGAGCTGTGGAGTCTGTGGCGGACAACATCGACGATCTCATCACCGAGATGGAGACCTCCAAGCTCTCTGAGCGCTCTGGTCGTCTCATTGACGGTGAAGGCGGTGGCTCCATGGAAGCCAAGAAGGCGGAGGGCTACTTCTAATGTCATCAACCACACCAGTCCTGCACCTTGTCACCTGCGGTTCCGTCGACGACGGCAAATCCACGCTGATTGGTCGACTGCTGGCAGAGACCGACAGCGTGCCAAGTGATCAGCTTGACTACGCCAGGCGCACCCGCCGTGGCGGCTCAACTGTCCCGCTCGGCGAGATCGACTATTCCCTGCTGACCGACGGACTTGAAGCAGAGCGCGAGCAAGGCATCACTATCGACGTCGCCTACCGCCATATGAACCTGCCAAACGGTCGGCGAGTGCTCATTGCAGATTCGCCGGGGCACGAGCAGTACACGCGCAACATGGTCACCG
>JAUSQD010000193.1 GCA_030652695.1 Actinomycetota bacterium | reverse complement strand
ACCGGGTGAGTTGATGTAGATCTGGATGTCGCGATCAGGATCCATCGACTCAAGGCACAGCAGCTGCGCCATGACGTCATCTGCCGAGGCATCGTCAATCTGCACGCCCAAGAAGATGATGCGCTCTTCGAAGAGCTTGGTGTACGGATTGTGTGTGCGCTCACCATTGGCATGGCGCTCGCGGAACTCCGGCAGGATGTAGCGACTCTGCGGCATCAAGCTGTTCACTTCTCTTCTCCCTTGGAGCTCTTCTTCGTGGTCGCTTCAGGTGCATCGACCGGGCCTGACTCTGGTCCGGCATACACGTGATCGATGAGGCCGTAAGCCTTAGCCTCTTCAGCATCAAACCAACGGTCGCGATCAGAGTCTGATTCGATCTGCTCCAGAGGCTGACCGCTGTGCTCTGCGATCAGCTTTGCCAGACGCTTCTTGATGAACAGCATCTGCTCGGCCTGGATCTTGATGTCACTGGCAGTACCACCGATGCCGCCGAGCGGCTGATGCATGAGGATGCGTGTGTTGGGCGTTGCGTAGCGCTTGCCCTTGGTGCCTGCGCACAGGAGGAACTGGCCCATCGAAGCCGCCAAGCCCATGGCAATGGTCGTGACGTCATTGGGAATCAGCTGCATGGTGTCGTAGATGACCATGCCCGCGGTGACTGAGCCACCAGGTGAGTTGATGTACAAGGTGATGTCGGCATCTGGATCCTCTGCCGCAAGGACCTGCAACTGCTTGGCTATGCGGTTGGAGTTCTCGTCACGCACCTCGCCCTCGAGCCACACAATGCGCTCACGCAGGAGCCGCTCGTCAAGCATGTCGCCGAAGCCTGCGAGGCCTCCGGCGGCCATCACTGGACCCGATGCTGAAGAAATACCTTGAGTCACGCGAACCTCCTGAAGTGAACTGCACTGACCCTAACCTGCAAGAGCTGCGAGAACTTCCCCAGATGCCGGATGTTCGCCGCGAGCCAAAATGCGAGTGCTGCCAGAAGGCAGCACTCGCATTTGGACAATCGGCAATTGCGGACTACGCGTGATTGTGGCCTTCATGATCGTCGTGATCATGACCTTCGTGATCGTGGTCGTCACCTGAGTCGATCCCCAGACCTTCAAGGCCTGGAATGTCGTTGAGCTCAGCCTCAAGGGCTTCAAGATCTACGGCATTGCCGTCCGCGTCGACGATGGACACCTGCTTCATCGCGACAGCAAGAGCCTTGCCCCGGCGAATGTCCTGGATTGCCATGGGCACCTGATCGGCTTCCACAAGTGCCTGAGCGAACTGCTCTGGGCCCATGCCATACCGAGGCGCGTTCTGCACCAACCAGGAGGAGAGCTCTGACTCGCCAACGGAGATCTCTTCAGCTTCGGCGATCTTGTCAAGAATGAACTGACTCTTCAGCGACTTCCGCGCCTGCTCTTCAACCTCTGCCCGGTGGGTTTCGTCGCCTTCGTGGCCATCTTGGAAATGATCCTCAACCTCGGCTGCGATGACACCTTCGGGCAGCGGGATGTCAATGAGTTCGAGCAGAGCCTCGTGAGTCTTCTCGCGAGCCTCACCGACCTGTTCGATCTTCTTCATGCGCACAAGACGCTCGGAGTAGTCAGCGCGCAGTTCTTCGACGTTGTCGAACTCTGAGGCCAACTGCGCGAAGTCATCATTGAGTTCAGGCAGTTCGCGTTCGCGAACGGCCTGCACCTTCACATGCACCTCGAGTTCAACGTTGGTCCAGTCGCCATTTTGTGGAACGAACGGGAACGTGACCTCCGCATCCTTTGCCGCGCCCCGCACTGCCTCGTCAAAGCCGGGAAGCATGCCCTCGCTGCCCAGTTCGTAGGAGAGTGCATTGCCGACCAGGTCCTCCACGGTGTCGCCCTCTGGAGTCATGCCAGCGATGTCGACGAGCAGGACGTCACCGTCCTGCGCACCACGCTCGACATCCTTCAATGTGGCAAAGCGCGTGCGAAGCGAGGTCAGCTGGGCATCAAGATCCTCATCCGAGGGAACCACATTGCCCACCTCGACCTTGACAGCATCCAACGCGGGCAATTCGAACTCCGGGCGAACGTCAACCTCAGCAGTGAACGAGATGAGCTCGCCATCCTTGACCTCGGTCACTTCAACATCAGGTCGGCCGATTGGCGTGATGTTGTTGCTGCGCAGAGCCTCGGAGTATGCCTTGGGCACGTGGTTGTTCACTGCCTCGTCGATGACTGCGCCGCGACCAAAGCGCTGCTCGATCACGCGGGCTGGCACCTTGCCCTTGCGGAAGCCAGGAACACTGACTTGCTTGCCGATCGTGGCGTACGCCTCATCGAAGGAGGGCTTGAGCTCGTCGAAGGGGACCTCGATGGTCAGCTTGACTCGGGTTGGCGAAAGGGTCTCGATGTCGCTCTTCACAACAGTTCACTCCTGATTGGTGGGGCAACCAAATCCGAGCACAGAACTCGGTTTGATGGTCGGGGCGACAGGACTCGAACCTGCGATTTCCTGCTCCCAAAGCAGGCGCGCTAGCCACTACGCTACGCCCCGCGTTGGCCGAGTGAGCAGTGTAGACGTACCGCTACACTCCACTTCGCACTACCCGCGGGTGTAGCTCAATGGTAGAGCCCCAGCCTTCCAAGCTGGCCATGCCGGTTCGATCCCGGTCACCC
>JAUSQD010000192.1 GCA_030652695.1 Actinomycetota bacterium | reverse complement strand
TCGATTAATACGCAAAGGCGGCCAGGAAGTGGTGGCCCGATGCCCTGGCAGGGAGGACGCGGATCAGGCAGCCGACTGGATCCTCGACCGACTGTCTAGATATGCACCTGAATTGGCGGTTACTGCACGAGTCGAGCCAGGAGGCGGTCAATTTCTTCTCGTGTTGCGCGCGGGTTAGGGCCTCGCGCTTGCTCAGGATGGACTCATGAAAAGGCATATCGACGTTGTCGGGGCAGTCATTGTGCAAGACGGACTCATACTCTGTGCCCAGCGCGGAGGCGACAGTGGGTTGGCCGGTCTGTGGGAATTTCCAGGGGGCAAGATCGAATCAGGCGAGTCCAAGCAGGCCGCGCTCAAACGTGAGATCACCGAAGAACTTCAGTGCACGATTGAGGTTGGGCCAGAGGTCGTGACGACTCTCCATGAGTACGAGCATGGCTCGCTCACTCTCACCACCTATTACTGCCACATTGTCCAAGGCACTCCACAACTCACCGAGCATTCCTCGATGAAATGGCTCCGGCCAGATGAACTCGACGCTCTTGAGTGGGCACCAGCAGATATTCCTGCAATTGCCCAACTCCGCATCGACCTCAACTGAGGGACACCTACTCGCGGGGAATCTTCGGCACTAGAGGTCGACAGACCTACTGCGCGCTCCGCGGGAAGTTGTAGAGCTTCCGTGCATTCCACTCCGTGATCTTCTGCGCTTCGTCATCTGGCACATCGGTCATCGTCGCTTCGAGCAACTTGCGCGTGTGCGGCCAGTTGCTGTCTGAGTGCGGGTAGTCACTCTCGAACATGATGTTGTCCACGCCAATGATGTCTCGGTTCCTTACTCCGGCTTCGTCGACGATGAAGCATCCGTAGACGTGATCCTTGAACAGATCCGAGGGACGCACTTCGCGGTTCACATCGTTGTACCAGCGGTGGCGATCCCAGACGTAATCGATGCGCTCCAGCATGTAGGGCATCCAGCCGATGCCACCTTCGGAGAGAGCCATCTTCACACCGGGGAACTTGTGGAAGACGGGGCTCAACAACAATTCAGCGAGCGCACTGGCCGAGTTCAATCCGAACAGCGAGATGCCGACGGTGAAGTTGCTGGTTCTTCCTTCGTCGGAGACCAATGGAAAGCCACCGCTGCCGAAGTGAAGGGAGAGCGGAAGGCTGGCGTCCTGGCAAGCAGCAAGGACTGGATCCCAATGGGTGGTGTGCCAAGAGGGAAGCCCGATGCGATCGGGAAGTTCGGGGAAGGTGATGCTCTTGGCGCCCTTGGCTGCAGTGCGGTTGATCTCTTTGACGGTTGCGTCCACATCCCAATAGGGCACCATCATCAGCGGGATCTGACGATCTGGGTATGGCGCACACCACTCATCGATAATGAAGTCGTTGTAGGCCTGAATTACGAGCTCGGCAAGCTTGAAGTCCTTGGACTGAGCCAGCGCGCTTCCTGCGAAGCCAGCGAAGGTCGGGAAGCACAACTGCGCGTGGATTCCTTCGATGTCCATGTCCTTGATACGTTCATCAATGGCGTAGCAGCCCTGGAGCATGTCGGAGTAGCTGCGTGGCTCCTGGCCAAACTCCTTGTGAGGCTTGCCAGCGACGGCGTTGGTAGCGAAGTTGGATGCCTTCTCGCCTTCATAGATCCACCAGTCAGCACCTTCGATGTTCTCGATGCGAGGGGCGACGTCGGCGTACTTGGCCGGAAGACGATCAAGGAACACCCGGGGGTGCTCGACCACGTGATCATCAACGGAAACAATCTGGGTGTCTGCTGGCAGGGCCATGGGTACCTCCGGGAAGCCTTGAAAACCTTGGTCAGTCCAGCCAAGCACAAAATGTGCGTCTTGGTGTCGGATTTCCCAGACAGGCGAACGTCCGAGTCATAGATCCGAGCTTGGAACATGTTGGGATGCGCATGCGACTTGGCTCTATGGCGTTCGACACGAATCGGGCATAACCTCAAAATTGAAGGCGAGGTGAGCACGATGGCTCTACAACCTGATCACGATACGAATGCAAAACCTGAGGAACCCAATCCTTTGGAACACCTGGGTACTCCTGCAGAAATGCGAACAGTGAACCCGATTACGCCTGAATCAGAAGCGTTGCGAGCGCAGCCCACGCCCAACGCTCCCTATGAGCCGGCGCGCGAGCGCCGACACGGATTCATGGGACTTGTCGATTCAATCGCCTACTACTGGCAGTGGACCTTGCTGTCGGTATTTGGAGCCGCGCAGCTCAGCCGAGAAGTTGATCCGATCGAGCAACTCAAGCGCCGCTACGGCCGAGAACCACGCAAGTACTGAGTCAGACCACTCCGTACAAGCGGTCGCCTGCATCACCTAGGCCGGGCACGATGTAGCCGTGCTCGTTGAGGTGATCATCGAGTGCTGCCGTCACGATCGTGACTTCAACGTCGCGGTCAGCGAAGGTCTCTTCCACGTGCTTCAGACCTTCAGGCGCCGCGAGCAGACAGATGGCCGTCACATCACGAGCTCCACGAGCGAGCAACAAATCAATAGCCATCACCAAGGTGCCGCCGGTGGCGAGCATCGGATCCAGCACGAAGACCTGGCGATTGTGCAGATCTGGCGGGAGACGATCGGCATAGGTCGTGGCTTCAAGGGTGACCTCGTCGCGAACCATGCCGAGAAATCCGACTTCGGCTGTCGGCATCAACTTCATCATGCCGCTCAACATGCCAAGCCCGGCCCGCAGGATCGGCACCACGACGGGTCGCGGATCTGCAAGTTCCACACCCTGCATTGGGGCAACCGGAGTCACGATCTGAACAGGCTGAACGGAGAGCGAGCGCGAGGCCTCATACGTCAGCAAGGTCACGAGTTCTTCGGCGAGCAGCCGGAACGTGACGGATGAAGTCTGCTCATCTCGCAACTTCGTGAGCTTGTGAGCGACAAGTGGATGATCGATAACCATGGTCCGCATAGAACGAGGGTAGTGCTCAATTCCTTGTGCAGGCAGACGCATAGAGCCGCTCATCGATCACGACGTCTTGCGGCATTTGCGCGGGCTTCTTGGGATCCCAGGTGCCACACACAGTCATCCGGTCAGCAACCGCCCAGTCCGCGCCTGTTCGCTGGGCTACTTCGTAGTCATCGATGTTGTGCCCGGCACCGTCCCCGACGACGATCTGCGCCACTGCCCAGTCACCCGCGCACTGGACACTCGCCACTGATTGCAATGCCAGCCCAGTTGCCTCGACGGCTTCAGTCGACGAATAGAAGCTCTGAACCGCTTGAGTAACTGCTGATTGATCACAAGTCTCACCGGCCATTGTTGAACTGGGTGAAGCACCCGGAGTTGGCTCACTTTCCGTCGCGCAGGCGGTCAGCAGGGAAGATGCGCTGAGCAAGCAGATGGCCAAGGCCAAGCTTGCCTGCCTTGCACTCATGCCTGTCCCTTCGTTGGATCCAGGCTCAGCATGCACGAAAAAAGTCAGGGCCGGTCAACGACCGGCCCTGATGAGACTTGCACTTCTATTGGGTCGGCACTTGGCCCATCATCCCGCCCGGACCCTGACCCTGCTGCCCGGGGAATGGCGGCATCCCCTGTTGTCCCTGCTCGCCTTGCTGATGCCACATCCACCCGGGACCACGGCCCATGCCCGGACCTCGCTGCTCGTACTGATCACGGAAGTTGTCCTGCATTTGTGCGAAGCGCGCTGGGCGGTCCCCGCCCTCGTCGTTTGAATGCGAGCCGACGACATATCCGAGGATGCCGGCAGCGGCGATCAGGAAGACGACAAGTGCACCGGCTCCAGCCGCCAGCAGCACCCTGGTATTCGAATGACCTGATGGCTGTTCGACAACAACCGGTGTTGTTGGCGCAACAGCCGCTAGCGCAACCGGAGGCAGTTCAGTTGTTGGCTCGTTGGTGGATTCGTCGTTGTCTGGCATGGCCGCTCCTCTGCTGGCTCGCATGACGCGAGCAATTGAGCGCAGGTTGCCAATCTTGTGTCAGAAAGCCATGGGCACAATGTTTGCGTTTGGTGAATGTGTCGGCCAGAACTCTCCCTAGGCTGCGCACCATGTCTGCATCTGAAGTGACCGCGTCCAAGCATCGCTGGCTGTTCGGGCTGAACGCCCTGCTCGCATTCATCGGCCTCGCCGTGGCCTTGCTGCTGAACTTCCTTGACACCTACCCCAACACCAACACGGTTCCCACGATTTTCGGCTTCAACGAGCCTGGTTCCGCAGGGATAGTCGGCCGGGCGCTTGACTACTTCAGCTACTTCACCATTTGGAGCAACATCCTCGTGGTAATTGTTGCCACGATGCTGTGGCGCAATCCTTCGCGACGCGACGGGGTCTTCCGAGTGCTGCGCATGGATTCGCTGATCATGATCACCGTCACCGGACTGATCTTCGCGATTGTCCTGGCACCGGATGCTCAGTTGGAAGGCTGGCAGTATCTCTCCAACACTCTGGAGCACTACATCACGCCAGTGCTGACCGTGCTCGTGTTCCTGCTGATCGGACCACGAGGACTGTTCCGTCTGGCGACTGTCTTTCTTGCCTTGATCATTCCTTTCATCTGGGTGACGTACACACTGATCCGCGGAGCCTTCATCGACTCCTACCCCTACGGCTTCATCGATGTCGGTGTCCACGGATACGGCACAGTCACGCTCAACCTGATTGGTGTGGTGATCTTCGGCATCATCTTGGGTCTTGTCTTCCTGGGGATCGACAATCTGCTGAGCCGACGTTCATCGCACTCGTAAGGCTTGGCACGAACTAACGTGACCTCGTGAGCAGTCAGCGCAAGGTCTCAACTGAGCAGGCGATGACTGGTTTCACAAACCTGCGTCAGTACGACCGCCGACATGTTCGCGGCGATCTCATCGGTGGCATCACCGTGCTCGCCTATCTCGTGCCGCAGGTGATGGCCTACTCGGCATTGGCTGGCATTCCGGCACAGGTTGGCCTCTGGGTCGTCGTGCTCGCACTTGTCGCGTACTTCTTCGTCGGCACCTCTCGCTTGCTCAGCGCAGGTCCGGAGTCCACCACTGCACTGCTGACAGCTGCAACGCTGGCACCTTTTGCCGTTGGTGACCCCGCGCGATACGCATCATTGGCCGCGATCCTGGCGATCCTCTGCGGGCTTTTCGCATTTGTTGCATGGCTGCTGCGTCTGGGCTTCATCGGTGACGCGCTGTCCAAGCCAGTCCTGGTGGGATACATGGCCGGCATCGCCGTGATCATGATCATGAGCCAACTCGGAAAGATCACTGGAGTCGATGTCACCGGTGATTCCGTCATCACTGACCTGATCTCCTTTGCAGAAAAGGCCGGTGCCGACACCATCTCGTGGCCGAGTCTGACGATGGGCGTCTCGGTTGCTTTCCTGCTGATTGTCTTGAGCAACCGCTTTCCGCGGCTTCCCATAGCCTTGTTCGTCATCACGCTCGCAGCCGTTGCAACTGCGGTCCTCGACCTTGAGAGGCACGGGATCAAGACTGTGGGGCCCATTGCGCAAGGCATTCCCACGCCGAACTTCACTGGAGTGACCAGCAGCGACGTCAGCATGCTGCTGCTCCCAGCATTAGGCGTCTTCATCGTGGCCTACACCGACAACCTGCTCACTGCGCGCATGTTCGGTGATCGGCATCACCATCGCATCAATGCCAATCAGGAGCTACTGGCTCTTGGCACCACCAACCTGGTGTCGGGCATCGCTCACGGCTTCCCGGTCAGCTCCAGCGCTAGTCGCGCGAGCCTGGGCGACGCGGCAGGTGCCCGGACTCAGCTGTACTCGCTGGTCGCGGCGCTCGGCGCATTGATTGTGCTGCTCGGGCTGGGTGGCTTGCTCGCAAGCTTTCCGTTGCCGGCCCTGGGTGGCCTGGTCGCCTACGCCGCGCTCAAACTCGTGGATATTCGCGAGTTCCGGAGGCTGTTCAAGTTTCGCCACCGTGAGTTCTATCTGGCGATTGCTGCAACGGCGGCGGTGCTCGTGTTCGACATTCTCTGGGGAGTGCTGTTTGCCGTCGGCTTATCGGTGCTCGAATTGCTGACTCGGGTCGCGCGGCCACACGCGGCTGTCCTTGGTCAAAGCCCTGGACTTGCAGGCTGGCATGACATCACCGACTACTCCGATGCCAGGCAAATTCCAGGCCTTGTCGTCTTTCGCTACGACTCCCCGTTGTTCTTTGCCAACGCAACAGACTTCGCGAGCAAGTGCGAGGAGGCGATTGAGTCAGCTAAGCCCAAGCCGAAGTGGTTGCTGCTCAATATGGAGGCAAATGTCGAGGTCGACATCACCGGGCTTGACGCCCTGGAGCAGGTCCGTGACTTCTGCGAGCGAGCCGAGATTCAACTCTGCCTGGTGCGAGTGACCAAGGAGATTGAAGCCGAGCTGATGCTGCATGGGGTCGGCGACAAGATTGGTCGGGAGCATATGTTCCCGACCCTGCCAACGGCAGTTGCCGCCTTTGAGCAAGAAGAAGACGCCTAGGCGCCGTTCACTGCGAGTGGGCCCTGGACCTCTAGGAGGGCCTGAACCTCAGTTGCCCGGTATCGGCGATGTCCGCCGAGGGTGCGAATGCTGGTCAACTTGCCAGCCTTGGCCCACCGGGTGACCGTCTTGGGGTCGACCCGAAAGAGGGCTGCAACCTCTGATGGAGTGAGCAGTTGCTCGATATCCGCTCCGCGACCAGTCACGAGTACCTCCTGTCGGCCTGGCAAAGTGCCTGACGTGGGACGTACTGTGACATTCGCCACGCATCCGGGCAAGCACTTTGGGCGGATATATTCGGTAAATATTCATCACGTGACACTTTCGGCGCTGTTTGTGAGGGAACTGTCCACAAATGACAACCCATTGCATCGGTGTATCCCTGCGAACAGGTACGCTACTCACCGCAGCAAGGGCTCAGCCCGCTGCAATTTTTCCGTCCAATGAGCCGGGGCGCAGATCCCGGATGAGGGGGTCGAGCCATGGGGCGCGGCCGAGCTAAGGCTAAGCAAACGAAGGTTGCCCGGGCCCTGAAGTATGGGGGCCCGCAGACCGATTTCGACCGTCTCCAGGCTGAACTTGCCGGAGGCGAGGTGACGGCTGCCTACGTAGCCGAGATCGCCGTGGAAGAAGTCGAGGTCGAAGATGACGAGGACCCCTACGCCAAGTACTACGAAGAAGATGATGAAGACGACGAGGAAGATGAAGACCAGCGCTGATCAGCGCTGATACTCCCCCTGCAACAGCACTGCCCCACCCTTGCCGCCCTTGGCCTCTGCATCGCCATGCTCGCCAACGCTTCGATCACGGACCTCCCCGCAGATCCAGGCCGTGATGCCGCGTGAGCGCAGCAGCGCTAGAGCAGCATCGGCTTGGCCTGGCGCAAGAATCGCCACCATGCCCACGCCCATGTTGAAAGTGCGCTCGGCTTCAAGTCGCGCAACATTGCCGGTTCGCGTGATCAGATCAAAGATCGGCAGTGGCTGCCAGCTTGGGCGCTGAATATCGGCGGCAAGCTCTGCCGGAAGCACTCGGGCAATGTTTGCTGCGAGGCCACCACCAGTGACATGACTGAAGGCGTGCACTTGCACGGCCTTCATCAACTCAAGACAGTCAAGTGAGTAGACCAGCGTTGGCTCCAGCATTTCCTCACCGACGGTGCGACCAAGCTCAGCGACATTCGCATGCAATCCCGGACCTGCGTCACCGAGCAGCACATAGCGAGCCAGCGAATAACCGTTGGAATGCAAGCCAGACGAGCCCATCGCAACTACGACGTCGCCTGCGACAACTCGATGCGGTCCAAGCAGTGCATCGGCTTCAACGACACCGGTGCCAGCACCGGCCACGTCGTATTCATCGGGCGCCATCAGCCCTGGATGCTCGGCAGTCTCACCACCCAGCAGTGCACACCCGGCGAGCACACATCCGCGAGCAATCCCCGAGACCACTGCCGCAATGCGCTCGGGGTCAACTGAGCCCGTTGCGATGTAGTCGGTCATGAAGAGCGGCTCGGCACCGCACACCACCAAGTCGTCAACAACCATGGCGACCAGATCAATGCCGATGGTGTCGTGAATATCCATTGCTCGAGCCACCGCGATCTTGGTGCCAACGCCATCGGTGGATGTGGCAAGCAGGGGCTTGCGGTACTTCAGCAGCGCACTCGCGTCAAAGAGTCCAGCGAAGCCACCGAACTCACCGACGGTTTCTGGTCGCTGCGCTGCATTGACTGATGCGCGCATCAACGCAACTGCGCGCTCACCAGCTTCAACATCGACACCGGCGGCCGCATAGGAGGCACCAGTCATACGGTTTCGGCCTCAAAGGTCACTGCCAAAGTGCCCTGAGCTTCTGTTGACTTCACCACTCGGCGTTCGATGCCGTCCATGACCTGCTTGCTGACCACTTCAGGATCTGGGATGAGCACTGGGTAGACACCGTCAAAGCAGGCGCGACACAGCCGATCGGCCGGGATCGTGGTGGCTTCGGTCAAGGCCTCGAGCGAGACATAGCCCAGTGTGTCTGCGCCAATCGAATTGCAGATCTCATTGACCGACAGCCCAGTGGCAATGAGTTCAGCGCGCGTGGCGAAGTCGATGCCATAGAAGCAAGGCCACTTCACTGGCGGACTCGAAATGCGCACATGGATTTCCAGCGCTCCCGCTTCGCGAAGCATGCGCACCAGGGCGCGTTGAGTGTTGCCTCGCACGATGGAGTCATCGACCACGATCAACCGCTTGCCGGCAATGACATCGCGCAGCGGATTGAGCTTGAGCCGGATGCCGAGTTGGCGGATGGTCTGCGAAGGCTGGATGAACGTGCGCCCCACGTATGCGTTCTTCACCAATCCCTCAGCGAACGGAATGCCTGACTCCTGGGCGTAGCCGATCGCGGCGTACCGGCCAGATTCTGGAACGGGAATCACGAGGTCGGCTTCAACTGGGTACTCATTGGCCAGCCGTCGACCGATTTCAACTCGGGCTGCCTGCACTCCCCGACCAGCGATGGTGGTGTCGGGACGTGCGAGGTAGACGTATTCAAAGAGACAACCCTTGGGGTCGGCCTCGGCAAAGTGCTGCGAGCGCAGGCCCTGTCCGTCGATCGTGATCAATTCACCTGGTTCAACTTCGCGAACAAAAGCAGCACCGACGATGTCCAGGGCCGCGGTCTCACTGGCAAGCACCCAGCCACGTTCGAGTTTGCCAAGGACCAGTGGGCGAATGCCCTGCGGATCGCGCGCGCCATAAAGGGCGTCGTCGTCCATGAACACCAGGGAGAAGGCTCCGCGCACATTCGGTAGCTCAAGTCGAGCAGCTTCTTCGATGCTGAGATCAGGATGGGCTGCGATCAAACCGGTCAGCACATCAGTGTCGCTGGTGATGTTGATCTGGCTGTCGAATTGCAGTTCGCCGGAATCCTTGGACAACTCCCGCAAACGCACGCGCAGGGCAGGGGTGTTGGTGATATTTCCGTTGTGCCCCAAGGCAATGTGACCGGTGGCTGTGGAGCGGAATGTCGGCTGGGCGTTCTCCCAGACACTTGCGCCAGTGGTTGAGTAGCGCGTGTGCCCAATGGCCACGTGACCGTCCATTGACTCAAGGCTGGCTTCATTGAAGACCTGCGAGACCAGACCCATGTCCTTGTAGACCACGATGTTGCCACCGTCGCTCACCGCGATACCGGCGGATTCCTGGCCACGATGCTGCAGGGCATAGAGCCCGAAGTAGGTCAGTTTGGCGACTTCGTCGCCGGGAGCCCAGACCCCAAATACGCCACAAGCGTCTTGAGGTCCTTTCTCACCTGGAAGCAGATCGTGGGATAGGAGCCCGTCGCCTCGCACGTCGTCAGCCTACGCGACTTTCAGCTGGCAAAGACGCGCCCCGCTCCGCGAACGGTCAGCACGACTTCGTCGCCCGTCGCGTGGCGCTGCTGGCCTGAGACCTGGGCCACAACGGGTGAGCCGTCAGCGAGCTCAAGCTGGATCATCGAGTCGTGACCGCGATATCGGACACTCACCACCCGGGCCAGACCAGTGACGTGTTGGCCATCAGCGGCTCTCAGCTCGATTTGCTCTGGCCTCAGGACGAGAACACCCTTGGAGGGGATGTCACTCGGATTCGTGACCGACACGTACCCAAAGGCGCAATCGACTCCTGCAGCATCAGCACGGTGGGCTGGCAGTTCGACCACATCACCGACGAATCGAGCAGTCGATAGGTCGACCGGCTCGTTGTAGAGCTCCCAGGGAGACGCCGCCTGCACCACCTTGCCCGCGTCAATGTAGGCGACCAGGTGGGCCAGTCCGAGAGCCTCCTGCTGGTCATGGGTGACCAGGATTGCTGTCGTGCGAAGCTCGGCCAGCACGCCGCAGACTTCCTCAGCAATGCGCGTTCTCATCCCGGCATCCAGCGCGGAGAAGGGCTCGTCCAGCAGCACCACATCGGGCTTGGGCGCCAATGCCCGGGCAAGGGCGATTCTTTGCGCCTGTCCTCCTGAGAGTTCATGTGGCCGACGACGCTCGGAGCCGCTCATCCCCACAATGCTCAGGACTTCCTGGACCCGTGCTCGTGCATCAGGCACGCCACGCAAGCCGAAGGCGACATTGCCAGCGACATCCAGATGAGGAAAGAGCGCGCCCTCCTGCGGGACGATGCCCACCCGTCGACTTTCCGGTGGCACCCAAGGTCCGGGACCTGCAACCACTCGATCGCCAAAGGCCACCGTGCCGCGTGTAGGCCGCAGGAACCCAGCCAGAGTGCGAAGCAGGGTGGTCTTGCCAGATCCACTTGCTCCAAGAACCGCGGTGATCTGCCCCGAGGGCGCATCGAGCATCAGTCCATTGAGCACGGTGTCCGCAGCGGAATACCCCACAACGAGGCCATCCACCAGTACCCGCGTCACCAATCCACCGTAGCTGGCATGGGCACGCGGTCATGCGATGCACCGGTGTGCACGGTGCTCGCCCTGCGTTCGCTTGCCCAGGAGAGCAGCCATGCAGGCACTGCCGCAAGCACCATGAGCGCCAGTGCATAGGGGGCAGAGGCTCCGTAGGCGGCAATCTCGGTTCGGCTCCACAGTTCTGTGGCAAGGGTGTCAAAGCCGGTCGGACGCAGCATGAGCGTGGCTGGAAGTTCCTTCATCGCTGTGAGGCAGACCAGCAGTCCTCCCGCCGCAACCATCGGCGTGGCCAAGCGAAGGGTGGTGCGAGACCATGCAGCGAGTGGACCAAATCCCAAGGTGCGCGCCGTCTGTTCAAGTGCGGGCGGAACGACAGCCACTGCAGTTCGAGTCGCTCCGATGGACTTGGGCAGGAACAGGATTGTGTACGCCAGAACAAGCGCAGCAAGGGTCTGGTAGATCGCGGGCAGGACAAGCAGGGTGAAGAAGACCAAGGACAGGCCCACCACAACCCCCGGCAATGCGTGGCCGGTGTAGGACGCAGCTTCGAGCACTCGAACGCTGCGCGCTTGAGATCGGGCGGCCAAAATGCCCACAGGCAGGGCCAAGATCACCACCACAATGGCAGCAAGGGTCGATACGCCCAGGGTGTTCAACGCGGCTTGGGCGAGCTCGCCCCAGTCAAGGGGACGGCGGCTGCCCTCAAGCAAGCGTCTGATCAGTGAGAACACGGGAAAGACGATCGCCAGGATCGCGACGGTGGTCAGGCCAATGACGACCGCCGTCGTCTGCCATGTCGAAAGTCGCAAGGCCGCAGCTCGTCTGCTTGATCCACTGCCAACCCGCCACCGTGACGTGCGCCCCCGCACTCGACGTTCGGCCAGGATGAGCAGCAGCGCGAGCATCACCAGCACGACAGCGAGCACTGCAGCGGTCGTGCGATCGAAACTTCCGCGATAGGACGCGTAGATCACGCGCGTGAAGGCGTCCACGCGAAACAGCGCGACTGCGCCGAAGTCTGAGAGCACATACAAGCCGACCAACAACGCTCCCGCAGCAGTTGCAGGCCATGCCTGCGGCATCGAGGCAGACCAGAACGTGCCCCACGGCCCACGCCCGAGAGTTCGGGCGACCTCCTCAAGACCGGCATCTGCATTTCTGAACGCCACTGTCGTGGGAATGATGACGTACGGCATCGACACCAGAGTAAGAACGAACGCAGCGGCCCAGAACCCAGTCATTGCGGAGAATTCAGCAAGCCAGGCATAGGCCGCAACATAAGAAGGGATCGCCAGCGGAAGTGCCAGCAGTACCGACCAGGCAGCTGCCCATGGCACCCGCACGCGCGCCAGGGCCCAGGCAATCGGCACACCGATGGCCACACACATGACGATCACGGTCGCGGCCAAGGCCACGCTGGTGATCGCAGTCTCCAGGGTGCGCATGCGCACAAGTGCCGACCAGACCTTTGCAGGCCCCGCGTCAAGGACGCGCACGAGCAGGTACGCCAGTGGCGTCACGGCAATGATTGCAGTGACGCCACTGAGCAGAAGCAAAGTGCGAGAGACGCGCGCATGCATCACAAGAGGCCGACCTCCTGCAGCATCTCAAGTGTTCCCGGCAGATCGGCAAGCTCTGCCAGCGCAGCGTCAGGTCCGCGCAGCAAATCCAGATCAGGGATGCCATCAACGGCCGCAACACCTGGGATGAGTGGGTACTCGTAGGTGTTTTCCACGAACCACTGCTGCGTGGTGTCGGAGAGCAGCCAGGCCACGAAGGCCTCAGCATCGGCGTTGCCAGCGCCACCCTTCAGCACGCCCACGCCCGCGACATTAACCAGGGCGCCCGGATCACCAGGAGCGGCGAACCCAAGCTGGGCGCGCATTGCATCTGCGCCAATCTCGGCAGCCTTCTGGTACCAGTAGTAGTGATTGAGGAGTCCGAGCTGGACCTGACCGGCGTCGACTGCATTCAAGATGAGGCTGTTCCCCTCGAAGATCTGCGCATCGTTGTCGACCAGGCCCTCAAGCCATGCCTTGGTCTTGGCATCGCCCTGGCTCACCCGCATCGCGGTGACAAAGGACTGGAAGGAGGCATTGGTCGGAGCGATGCCCACTTGGCCGGCCCACTTCTTGTCAGTGAGATCGAACACCGACTTCGGCACATCAGACTTCTTCACCTGTGCTGAGTCATAGGCAATCACCCGCGATCGGCCGGTCACACCAGTCCAGTTGCCGCTGGGGGCGCGGTAGTTCTCCGGGACCAGGGTCGCCACCTGTGACGGGAGCGGGGAGAGCAGGCCCTCTGCGTCAACGGCACCCAGGGCGCCGGCATCTTGGGCGAAGAAGACCTGTGCTGGTGAAGCATCGCCCTCTTCGATGAGCTGCGCAGCCAGCTCCGCGGTGTCGCCGTAGCGCGCGTTGACGGCGATTCCGGTCTCCGCCGTGAACATCGTGAACAGCGGCCCGACCAGCTCTTCACTGCGACCGGAGTACACCGTGATTGCGGACGTGGGCTCGCTCGAGGTGGCTGTGGCCTCTGGCTCAGAGGAAGAGCTGCATGCAGCCAGGGCTAGGGATGCAACGGCCAGAGCCGCGGCGGCGCGTAAGCGCTTCATTGGCATGCCTTTCACAGAAGTTCGATTGTTAGGTGCGCCTAACCTTAGTTCAAGGACAGTGGCAGCCAAGGCGAGAGGTCTGAACGCTCGCCACTTGCGTGCACCTTGCCCTCGGCGCGTGCCTGCTGCCATGTGGTGCGTCCTGCGCATAACAACAGCCAGGTCACCGCATCGGTTTCCACAACGGCCGGGGGCGTTCCGCGGCGGTGACGCGCGCCAGGGATGGCCTGGACCGCGGCAAAGGGCGGGATCCTGACCTCAACGCTGTGCCCGGGAGCAATGTCGACCAAGGCGGCCAAGGACTCCTTCACGGCCGCCTTGAGCAGCAGCCGATCAGCGCTCCTGCCGGCATCCAGCGCAGCCAACACATCGTTGATTGCGCTCGACATCAGGCGAAGAGCGCTGGGATCGTGCGCGTGTGTGCCGCATGCAACTCGTCAAGTCCGATGGCGAACTGTCCAAGGAACTCAAGAGAGCTCTTGTCTGTCACCACTCCAATGTCAGTGGCAGCAAGCCCAAGGTCGGTGCAGTACTCGGCGAAGGCAGGGGCCTTCTGTGCACTCACCGCCACGACTGCACGGGCTGCTGACTCGCTGAAGAGCAACACAAAGGGATCCACATGCTTGGGAATGGAGATCTCAGCTCCCAGCTTGGAATGCAGGGCCATCTCGACAAGTACCTGAGCCAGTCCACCGTCGGAAATGTCATGCGCAGCAACGATGAATTGGCTGCTGGAAGCAGCGACAAGGACTTCACCCAACAGGCGCTCAAGCTCAAGATCAACCTTCGGTGGCAGCCCACCAAGGTGATCATGCACATGGTTGGCCCATTCGCTGCCAGCGAGCTCGTCGAATGTGTCGCCCAGGAGGAAGATGCGCTCGCCTTGGTTTGCCCATGCGATCGGTGTGCGCAACGCAACGTCTTGGATCACGCCGAGCACGCCCACGACGGGTGTCGGAAGGATCGCGGTCTCTCCGGTCTGGTTGTAGAAGGAGACGTTGCCGCCAGTCACCGGTATGCCCAATTGAAGGCAACCATCAGCAAGGCCACGAGTGGCCTCGGCGAACTGCCACATCACTGCGGGGTCCTCGGGGGAGCCAAAGTTCAAGCAGTTGGTCACGGCCAGCGGGACTGCGCCTGAGGCCACCACATTGCGATAGGACTCCGCGAGCGCCAACTGCGTTCCGGTGTAGGGATCCAGCTTCGCAAAGCGCCCGTTGCAGTCCGTTGAGATTGCCACGCCCAGACCAGAGGACTCGTCGATGCGGATCATGCCGACGTCTTCAGGCTGTGCCAGCACGGTGTTGCCGAGCACGTAGCGGTCGTATTGGGAGGTGATCCACTCCTTGGATGAAAGATTCGGTGAGGCGACCATGGTCAGCAAGGTCTCGCGAAGGGCTTCAGGAGTCGATGGGCGCGCGAGTCGCTCGGGACCATCGGCCTGCAGTGCATCCTGCCAAGCAGGGCGAGCAAAAGGTCGGTCGTAGATCGGCCCTTCGTGTGCAACGGTCCGTGGCGGCACATCGACAATCTGCTCGCCATGCCAGTCGACGGTCAGCCGGCCTGAGTCGGTGACCTCACCGATGACCACGGCTTCGATCTCCCACTTGTGAATGAGCGCCATGAAGGCATCGAGATTGTCAGGCGAGACCACCGCGCACATGCGCTCCTGTGATTCACTCATCAGGATCTCTTCTGGAGTCAATGTCGCATCGCGCAGCAGCACGCGATCCAGCCAGACATGCATGCCGCCGTCGCCGTTGGATGCCAGCTCGCTTGTGGCGCAGGAGATGCCAGCGCCACCGAGATCCTGGATGCCTTCGACCAAGCCAGCGTGCAGCACCTCAAGGGTGGCCTCGATCAGGAGCTTCTCCATGAATGGATCACCGACCTGAACACTTGGTCGCTTGGTCGGGCCGCCTTCGCTGAAGGTCTCTGAGGCCAGCACCGACACTCCTCCGATGCCATCGCCACCCGTGCGTGCCCCGTACAGCACCACGAGATTGCCGACGCCCTTGGCGCTGGCCAAGTGGATGTCTTCGTGTCGCATGGCGCCCACACACAGGGCGTTGACCAATGGATTGCCGAGATAGCTGGAATCAAAGACCACTTCGCCGCCGATGTTCGGCAGACCTAGACAGTTGCCATAGCCACCGATGCCCGCAACCACACCTGGCAGGACTCGTCGAGTGTCTGCTGCATCGGCCGGACCAAAGCGCAGTGGGTCCATCACTGCAAGCGGACGAGCACCCATCGAGATGATGTCGCGCACGATGCCACCCACACCGGTTGCAGCCCCTTGGTACGGCTCGACATAGGAAGGATGGTTGTGGCTTTCGACCTTGAAGGTGACTGCCCAGCCATCGCCGATGTCGACCACGCCGGCATTCTCACCAATCCCAACCAGCAACTTGTCGGTCTCAGGCTTCTTCTCGCCGAACTGACGCAGATGCACCTTGCTGGACTTGTACGAGCAGTGCTCGCTCCACAT
>JAUSQD010000199.1 GCA_030652695.1 Actinomycetota bacterium | reverse complement strand
TTCTCCGGCAAGGATCCGTCAAAGGTCGATCGCTCAGCTGCCTATGCCATGCGCTGGGTTGCCAAGAACGTCGTTGCCTCTGGCCTTGCCACCCGCTGCGAAGTGCAGGTTGCCTACGCAATCGGCAAGGCCCACCCAGTCGGCGTCTTTGTCGAGACCTTCGGCACCGGAGTGATGGCCGATGAGGCAATCCAGGAAGCCGTGCTGCGTGTGTTTGATCTTCGCCCGGCCGCGATCATCCGCGACCTTGATCTGCTGCGTCCGATCTTCCGCACCACCAGCGCCTATGGTCACTTTGGTCGCCCGCAAGGCACCAACGAACTGCTGGACAACGTCGACGCCAGCAAGCGCACACAGGTTGGTCCGACCTTCACCTGGGAGAACACCGATCGCGCGGAGCAATTGCGTGAGGTTGCCGGGCTTTAGCCTGCTCTCGTGAGTGACCAGCTCGAACTCGTTCCGCGTCGCGCTCCGCGCGTGCGCAAGCAGGCCGACTGGGCGCAGGTCGATCCGATTGCGCAGGTGCGCATCGACTCTCCCTTGCCGCATCTGGATCGCATCTTTGACTATGCGATCCCCGAGGCAATGTCCGATGACGTCGTCCCGGGCGTGCGCGTGCGCGTGCGCTTCTCTGGTCGGCTGATCAACGGAGTTGTCGTAGGGCGAATCGCCACGAGCGAGGCCGCCAATGTCCGCGTGTTGGAGCGAGTGCTCTCACGTGAGCCAGTGCTCACTGCCACCACCACCGCCTTGGTCACTGCAGTCGCCGAACGATTCGCGGGGACCTTCAGTGATGTCTTTCGCTCGGCGGTGCCGCCTCGCCATGCTCGAGCAGAGGCGGCAACGTCAACTCGCGTCCCGATGAATGCTGAGCTCAGCGATGACGATCGGGCCAGCTGGGATCGCTACACGCATGGCAGGGCCCTGCTGCAGCGAGCCGCCGATGGCCGACTCGCTGACGTGCGCGGAGTATGGAGTGCTGCGCCGGCCAAGCCATGGACGGCAGACATCGCAGCGCTGGTCCGCGCGGTGCTGTCGCAGGATGACGGCGGCGTTCTTGTCGTGGTCCCGGACGCATGGGATGTCCGCCAGTTGTGCGATGCAACGGCTGAGTTGGCCTCCACGCGCGCTGTGCTCTCTGCTGAGCTTGGCCCGGAGCGTCGATACCGGGAGTTCTGCTCAGTGCTGCGTGGTGAAAGCCGATTCGTGGTGGGCACCCGCACTGCAGTGTTCGCACCAGTCAGGGATCTGCGGCTGATCATCGTCTGGGATGACTCCGATGACTCCTGCTGGGAGCCGCAAGCGCCCTATTGGAATGTGCGCGACGTTGCAGCACTGCGCTCGCAACTCTCGGACTGCGCACTGCTCGTCGGGGCTCCCTCGCGCAGCACCGAGACTCAACAGTGGTGTGACACTGGCTGGGCCAAGCCACTTCAACCAGAACGCGCCTGGCTTCGTGCGCATGCCCCCGTGGTGCGCGCGATCGACAGCGCTGATGAGGCAAGGGATCCGGCTGCGGCCTCAGCGCGCATTCCGCATACGGCGTGGTCGGTTGCCAAGGAAGGGCTGCGCACTGGGCCGGTGTTGATCCAGGTCCCGCGCCGCGGCTATCTGCCGGCCCTTGCCTGTCAGCAATGCAGGGAGTCTGCGCTGTGCACGTGTGGAGGGCCGCTGGCGCTTCGTTCACAGACCAGCACTCCGCAATGCGTCTGGTGCGGCAAGCTCGCCGGATCGTGGACGTGCCCAAACTGTCACGGCACCAGGCTGCGTGCTTCATCGACTGGCGTTGAAAGAACCGCTGAGGAGTTCGGACGAGCCTTCCCCGGTGCCTCCATCATCTGGTCATCCAGCGAGCAGCTGCATCGTGAGGTTTCTGATGCGCCTGCGCTTGTGGTCGCCACTCCCGGCGCTGAGCCTGTTGCTGCAGGCGGCTACGCGGCAGTGGTCTTGCTGGACGCGCGCGCGCAATTGCAGCGCACAGGACTTCGCTCGTCCGAAGAAGCTGTGCGGCGCTGGTTTGCCGCGTCGCTGCTGGCTCGACCCAAGGCGCATGTCATTGTCACTGCCGATCATGGGCTGACGGCAGTCCAAGCACTTGTGCGTTGGGACTCGGCTTGGTTTGCCGAACGGGAACTCGCTGATCGCAGGGCCACCGGACTGCCACCTGATTCGCGGGCTGCCGTGCTGACTGGCCAGAACTCAGCGATCGCTGAAGTGCTGGCTGAACTCCAACGACGTGTCGCTGTTCGCATGCTCGGGCCAAATGACGGTCACGGCATTGCCTTGGCTGCGCGCAAGGACAGTGCCCAGCTCTCTGCGCAATTGCATGCGATCACCGTGACCCGCTCGGCCAAATCCGAAGCTGGCGTCGTCCATGTGCACTTGGATCCCCGAGACCTGCACTGACATGAGCCAGTTGAAGTTGCGCGATGAGCAAGCCGCTGACATCGCTGCCATTGCACGGGTGACCATTGCGGCATTCGCTGATGAACCGCACTCAGATCAAACAGAGCAGTTCGTGATCGCACAGTTGCGTGCTCGGGGAGAGCTCACCTTGTCCATTGTTGCAACGATCGATGAGCAGGTGGTCGGCCAGATCACTGCATCGCCCGTGCAGATCTCAGGCGGCCAGACGGAATGGTATGGACTTGGCCCACTGTCGGTCGAGCCTGCTCTGCAGGGCATCGGTGTGGGATCGGCATTGATGCACGAGGCACTTGTTCGTCTGCGAGCCATCGGCGCACAAGGCTGCGTCCTGCTCGGCGATGCTGCCTACTACTCGCGCTTTGGCTTCCAGGTGCGCCCCGAACTGACGTATCCAGGTGGACCACCTGAGCATTTTCAGGCCATCAGACTGCTGGGTGACTTCGCTCACGGGGTGGTCACGTACAGCCCAGCCTTCCAAGCTCAGTCACAAGCCTGAGGCGTGTTGCGCGTGTGACTACCGGGACTCATGGGATTTGGTCGCTAGGGTGCGCCCATGGCGTCTCGTACGTCCGCACCTTCGCGTTCGCGCACGGCTCGCGGATCTTCCCCACGAGGCAGCGTTAAGAAAAGCGCTGCTCGCAAACCCGCACGTTCCAAGAAGGCTGCGCCACCGCGCTCAGCTCCCAAGCGGGCGAGGGGACCGGTGCAGCCCGGACCGCTCATTCGCCTGGTGCTGTGGTGTGGACGGATGCTGAAGTCGATCTGGCTCGGCCTGGCCACTGCCACCGGATCCTTGGCCCGCAGATTCGGATCTGGCGCCCGTGATCTTGAAGCGCATGAGCGTCGCGATGGACTGGCTCTGGGTCTCATTGCGCTGACCGTCGTACTGATTGCCGGCCTTTGGTTCGGCGTTGATGCGTGGTTCGTTTCAAGTCTTGCGATGGTCGGTCATTCGCTGCTTGGCGTGCTCGCGCTGCTCGTGCCCCTGGTTCTGGTGATGGGCGCCTGGCGTGCCATGCGTCACCCAGATGAACCCTTGATAGCCGGACGCATCCTGATCGGCAGCACGGCGATCGTCGTCGGTGTGCTTGGTCTTTGGCATCTGTTCCACGGGACTCCCACACCAAGTGATGGTGCTGAAGCGATGAACGCGGGCGCTGGCGTGCTGGGTTGGATCTTCACCGCGCCAATCGTTGGTGCCGTTGGCCCAATCGTCACTGGACTTGTGCTGATCCTGCTGATGGCCTTTGGCCTGCTGGTCGTCACCGCCACGTCACTTTCCTCCATTCGCGCCTTCTTCACTCCCGGGCCGCGTGCAGACGCCGAAGCAGGCGATGCAGTCGACGATCTCGATGAAGAGTTCGAGATGGACTATCTGGACGACGATGACGACGATGTGTTTCCTGAAGGACTGGCCGGCGATCAGCCATTCATTTCACCCGTGATGGACACCGACCACCGACCTGCGGCCCTGCTCATGGAGGGTCTTGCCGGTTACCAGCCAGGCACGCATGCCGACCAACTCCAAACTCAGGCCCTGGCCGTTGACGCACACCCAGCTCGCCACGAGACCATCAGCCTGCAGCAGCCAAGTGCTCCAGAACCTGCAGTGCGCCGGACAGGCAAGCCTGCTCGCGCAAAGTTCGTGCTGCCGACCATCGGCATGTTGAAGACCGGCCCAGCACCGAAGGCTGCGACCAAGGCAAACGATCACGTCGTGCATGCGCTGACCGAAGTGCTCGAGCAGTTCGGCATCGATGCCATCGTGTCTGGCTTCATGCGTGGTCCGACCGTCACTCGCTATGAGATTGAACTTGGACCCAGCGTGAAGGTTGAGCGCGTCACTGCACTCAGTAAAAATATTGCCTACGCGGTTGCCAGCGCTGATGTACGAATCCTCAGCCCGATCCCAGGCAAGAAGGCCATCGGCATTGAGATTCCCAATACCGATCGCGAGCTGGTGGCCCTGGGCGATGTGCTGCGCAGCAAGAACGCCACGTCTGATGCCCACCCGATGGTGGCTGCCCTTGGCAAGGACGTTGAGGGCGGATACGTCGTGGCGAACCTGGCCAAGATGCCGCACATCCTGGTCGCCGGAGCCACCGGTGCAGGCAAGTCAAGCTGCATCAACTCCCTGATCACATCGATCCTCATGCGCGCCACACCCGACGAGGTGCGCCTGATTCTGATCGATCCCAAGCGGGTGGAACTCACCGCGTACGAGGGCGTTCCACACCTGATCACCCCCATCATCACCAATCCGAAGAAGGCCGCGGATGCGCTTGCATGGGTGGTCAAGGAGATGGATCGACGCTACGACGATCTTTCACACTTTGGCTTTCGACACATTGATGACTTCAACAAGGCAGTGCGCACCGGCAAGCTGACGCTGCCTCCGGGCAGTGAGCGCGAACTCTCGCCGTACCCGTATCTGCTTGTGGTCGTCGACGAACTTGCTGACCTGATGATGGTTGCACCACGCGATGTTGAAGATGCGATTGTGCGCATCACGCAACTTGCACGTGCAGCAGGCATTCACCTTGTTCTGGCCACTCAGCGTCCCAGTGTTGATGTCGTCACGGGATTGATCAAGGCGAATGTGCCCAGTCGTCTGGCCTTTGCAACGTCCAGTCTCACTGACAGTCGAGTCATTCTGGATCAGCCAGGTGCAGAGAAGCTCGTGGGTCAAGGTGACGGGCTGTTCCTGCCGATGGGCGCGAACAAGGCGATGCGCATCCAAGGCGCCTTCGTTTCAGAAGCCGAGATCCGCACAGTCGTCGCGCACTGCAAAGCGCAAGGCGAGGCCTCGTATCTGCCAGAGGTCACTCAAGCTGCAGTCGCGGCGCGTGAAGTAGATGGCGACATCGGCGATGATCTGGACATCTTGTTGCAGGCAGTTGAACTCGTGGTCTCGACCCAGTTTGGCTCAACGTCAATGCTGCAGCGAAAACTGCGCGTGGGCTTTGCCAAGGCTGGGCGCCTGATGGATCTGATGGAGTCGCGCGGAGTCGTGGGCCCAAGTGAGGGCTCCAAGGCTCGGGATGTGCTCATCAAGGCCGAGGACCTGCCCGGGACCCTGGCAATGATTCGGGGAGAGTAAGGACGCCACCCGAAACTTCCGTTGGCAAGGTCGCTGAACTACTGTGGAACATAGGTCACTCGGAGACACGACTCTTGAGAGAGGGGTGCTGATGTCAGTCGGCACCACACTGTCCCAAGCCCGAGTTGCGGCCGGAATGTCGCTGGAAGATCTTGCCAATGCCAGCAAATTGCGTGCCTCGATCCTTTCTGCCATGGAGGGCGGGGATTTCAGTCACTGCGGTGGTCTGGTCTATGCGCGGGGGCAATTGCGTGCTCTGGCGCCGATTTTGAACCTCGATCCAGATCAGCTGGTGGACGATTTCACCGACGAGGTCGCCCAAGGCCTCCACGGGCGCGGCTGAGCCAGGCTCCAGCGCGAACTAGACTCTCGGGGTGTCTCGCCCCTCCGTTGCCATCATCACTCTTGGATGCGCGCGCAATGAAGTGGACTCAGAAGAGCTCGCCGGCCGCTTGGCAGCTGAAGGCTGGGATCTGGTTGCCGATGCAGAGTCCGCTGATGCAGTGCTGGTCAACACCTGTGGTTTTGTCGATGTGGCCAAGAAGGATTCCATCGATGCGATCCTGGCTGCCTCAGACCTGAAGGGCGACAGCGGTCCGCGCGCAGTGGTTGCTGTTGGCTGCCTGTCCGAGCGCTATGGGCGTGATCTGGCCGCTGAGCTGCCAGAAGCTGATGCCGTGCTGGGCTTTGACGACTACCCCGACATCTCGGCGAAACTGCGCCGCATCGTGGCCGGTGACCGTCCGGTGGCGCATGAGCCAAGCGACCGACGTCTGTTGTTGCCCTTGGCGCCCGTTGATCGTGAAGCCAGCCACGCGCACGTGCCCGGGCATGGCGATGGACCCTCACCGCGAGTTCGGCTGGAGACTGGTCCGGTTGCATCGGTGAAACTGGCATCGGGCTGCGATCGTCGCTGCACCTTCTGCGCAATCCCCACCTTCCGCGGCTCATTCATCTCACGCTTCCCGGCCGATGTGCTGGCTGAGCTCAGCGAGCTTGTCCGCACGGGTGTCAAGGAAGTGGTCCTGGTCAGCGAGAACTCCACTTCATACGGCAAGGATCTTGGCGACCTGCGCATGTTGGAAAGCACCCTGCCTGATCTGGCCAAGCAGAGCGGCATCACCCGGCTGCGCGTTGCGTACCTGCAGCCAGCGGAGATTCGCCCAGGCCTGATCGAGACGATGGTTGCCACCCCAGAAGTTGCACCGTACTTCGACCTCTCCTTCCAGCACGCAAGCGCATCAGTGCTGCGGCGCATGCGTCGCTTCGGTGGCACCGATGCCTTCATGGGCCTGGTCAATCGCATCCGCGAGCTCGACCCGCAGGCTGGCATCCGCAGCAATGTGATCGTCGGCTTCCCAGGTGAGACGCAGGACGATGTTGATGAACTGGCCAACTTCCTGGAGACTGCGCGACTGGATGCCATCGGTGTCTTTGGCTACAGCGATGAAGATGGCACTGAGGCAGTGACCTTCACTGACAAGATCGCCGCCGATGTCATTCGCGAAAGAGTCGAGCGCATCACAGCTCTGGCCGATGAGGTCATGGCGCAGCGCGCTGAAGACCGCATGGGTGAAACCGTGGTCGTCATCGTCGAGCGCATTGACGAGGACGAGGATGGCGGCCTTGTGGCAGTGGGCCATGCCGGACATCAAGGCCCTGACGACGCCGAGACTTTCATTGCGATCGATGAGGACGAAGTTGCGATCGGCGACGTTCTGACTGCCATCGTCATTGATGTAGATGGGGTTGACTTGATCGCCGAGCTCGCATGAGTTCGGCGCCAAGCCACGACCCAGCACCACCCCACACGAGTGGGCCGATTCTCAACCTGCCGAATTTTCTCACCAGCCTGCGCATCCTCGCGGTGCCAGTGCTGATCTGGCTGCTGGCAAGCGAAGGCGACTCAGCAAGGTTCTGGGCAACAGCGGTCTTCCTGATTGCGGCGCTGACCGATCTGGTTGATGGGGCTGTTGCTCGCCGGAGAAATCAGATCACCAGCTTCGGCAAGCTTGCAGACCCCATAGCTGACAAGGCCCTCATTGGCACAGCCCTCATCGGGTTGAGTCTGCTCGGCGAGCTCTCGTGGTGGTTCACCATCATCATCTTGATTCGCGAGATCGGCATCACGGTGATGCGCATGTGGGTGTTGAGCGACGGCGTGATCCCGGCCAGTCGCGGAGGCAAGCTGAAGACCCTGGCCCAGGTGATTGCCATCAGCATGTATCTCCTGGCACCGGCGGACATCTCATGGTGGAACGGCGCTCAGCTCACCGTGATGAGCATCGCCGTCGCACTGACGCTGGTCACCGGCATTGACTACGTTCTTGAGGCGCTGCGCTTGCGCAAGGCCGCTGACAAGAGCAGAGCAACACCCAACAGCACGTCGACGCCACCACCAACGAGCGCTGATGCAGTCTGATCTGATCTGGACCTGTCGCTCCCTGGGTCTGACTCTGGCCACGGCTGAGTCACTGACCGCTGGCTTGGTCTGCTCGATGCTTGCCGAGGTGCCAGGCGCGTCGGCTGTGCTGCGTGGGGGAGTGACCACCTATGCCACCGACACCAAGGCGTCGGTGCTCGGCCTTGACCTGCAGATCCTTGACCATGTGGTCAGCGAGCCAGTCGTCCACGAGATGGCTCGAGCTGCCTGCAGGCTCTATCAGGCTGATCTTGGGCTTGCCACCACTGGTGTTGCGGGTCCGGACTCCCTGGACGGGCAGCCGGCTGGAACGGTCTGGATTGCTGTTTACGATGCCCGTGCAGTTCAGGGGCTGACCCGGCTGCTTGCACTTCCCGGTGGCCGCGCCGAGGTCAGGCAGTCGGCCGCCGAGGCGGTCATTGCCCTGGCGGCGGAATATCTGGCTCAGCTTCCTCGGCAAGGCCGGGAATAGGGTGAGGAATACGTGCGTTAGAATTAGCAATCAGCAACGCTGAGTGCTAACCAGCGCTCAACTTTGCGCGGAGGGGAGCAACATGATTGTCCTACGTGAAGTGATCGGTGACGAACTCCGCCGCGTCCGGCAAGACCAGGGTCGGACTCTTCGCGATGTCTCAGCAGCCGCAGCCGTGTCCCTTGGCTATCTCTCTGAAGTCGAGCGTGGGCAGAAAGAGGCATCCAGTGAGCTTCTCGCCGCAATCTGCGGGGCCCTTGATGTTTCCCTTGCCCAGGTGCTCACCTCAGTGACTGACCACATTGTTGAAGCCGAGAAGCCCACGCGTCTTGATTTCGATGGTGCCGCACTGGCCTTTGCAGGTTCGGCCAGCGCTCCCTTTCCTGTCTAGGGTCGATGCGACTCACTGACTTCTGGGAACGGATGGAAGCCCACTTCGGCTTGGCCTATGCCCATTCCTGGGCCCATGATTTTGTGCTGCCGGTTTTTGGATGCACGGTCATGCAGGCCATCGCCCGAGGCGAGGACACCAAGGAGATCTGGCGCGCCGTGTGCGTGAGCGCCGAAGTGCCTGCGCTGCTGCGCTGAGGCGCAGGGAGCACGACGGCCACACTCAATAGAGTTGCCTGATGTTCAGCAGGAAGCCGCAGGAGACCACGTTCCTGACGGTTGTCACCTATGGCCGCACCGGCAGCACCGCATTGCAGGCCGCATTGAACTCATTGCCAGGAGTGCTGGTGCGGGGCGAGAACTATGCGGCTCTGCGCGGCTTGCAGCAGTACGTGCAGTCGGTCGCTGAGACCGCCGACCGGCATCACAATGGCCTGCCCACGCACCCTTGGTATGGATCCAAGAAGCTGGATCCCGCAGCCGTAATCGAGGATCTACGTCGCCATGTGGTCGAGAATCTTCTCCGCCCTGAAAAGGACACGACAGTCCTTGGCTTCAAAGAGGTTCGATACGAGCCGGGTCACTTTGAGCACTACGAACTCCTGCTGTCCTATCTGCTGTTCCTGAACACGCTCTTCCCAGGCATCACGTACATCATCAATGTTCGTGACCCGCAGGAGGCTGCGCGCAGTGGCTGGTGGCCCAACCATGGTGATCCCGTTGCCGCGCTGACGCAGACCCGCGACTGGCTGGTCAGCGCACACGAGGATCTCAACAGCATTCTTGGAGAAGGTCGCGCAGTGCTGTTGCACTACGAGGATTGGCAGGGCAATGCGCCTGCCTTGATCGGGAGCTTCAAGGCCCTGTACTTGCCAGGCAACGACGCAGGTGTTCGTGCTGCACTGTCACAGCAGCTCGATCATGGCTCGCACGGGCACGACGAATCGCAGGTTGACGAGTCGCAGGTTGACGAGAACGGTTCACGGGAACCGAGGTGAGTGCATCCACTGTGCCAACAGGTGGCGATCCGCTCTTGGCACCGGATGTTCTGAGGGCTCAGTCAAACGCAGTTCGGTCACTGTCCGGCGCTGCAGTATTCGGTGGCATCGCAGTTGCCGGTGCCATTCCGGCAGGAGCCCTGCTTGCGGCATCAATCGCCGACTCGGCGGCCGCAGCGGGGTTTGCTCAAACCTCTGGAGTGCTCGGCGCAGCATTGCTGGCCCTTCCGCTCGCACGGATCGCGCTCACGCGCGGCAGACGTGCCGCCTTGACATTGGGCTATGCCATTGGAGCTTTGGGTGCGGTCATCGTCGTGTTTGCTGCCGTGGAACGCAACCTCATCCTGGTCTATGTGGGCTGCCTGCTTGTCGGGGTGGCATCAGCCGCCGGGCTGCAGGCTCGGTACGCGGCGACCGATCTCGCTGCTGAGCAGCACCGTGCTCGAGCGCTCTCGCTCGTGGTCTGGGCCAGCACCATCGGCGCAGTGCTTGGGCCCAATCTGCTCAATGCCTCGGGCAACCTCGCATTGAATCTGGGCTTGCCTCAGTTGTCCGGCCCGTACCTCATCTCTGCTGCCTGTCTCGGCCTGGCTGCTGTGATTCTGTGGCTGTTCCTGCGTCCTGATCCGTATCGCATGGCCATGACCATTCAGAAGAAGACCACTGGGATGGTCAACCGTCCGAGTCTTCGCGAAGGTCTGGTGCATCTTCGCCAGCGGCCGCGGGCGATCATGGGAATCGCTGCCATCTCCGCCGGTCACATCTGCATGGTGATGGTGATGGTGATGACTCCGGTCCACATGGCTCACGTGGATGTGACTCTGCAGCTCATCGGGCTTGTGATCAGCGTGCACGTCGCGGGGATGTACGCCTTTTCCCCGATTGTGGGCTGGGCCGTGGACTCTTTGGGTCGCACGCAGATGGTGGTTGTGGGCATCATCATCCTGCTTCTGGCCTGTCTGATCTCTGGACTGGCTCCTGGCGATGACGTCGTGGTGCTCGGAATCGGTCTGTTTCTGCTCGGACTTGGCTGGTCTTGCACACTGATCGCCGGCTCAACGATCGTGACTGATGAAGTCGAGCCAGAGAAGCGACCGGCCGTCCAGGGTCTGTCAGACCTGGCGATGAATGCGTCGGGTGCAGCAGGAGGTGCCGTTGCCGGATTGGTCGTGTTGCTGAGCACCTACGGCGCGCTCTGCGCGATTGCGGCAATTCCCGTTCTCGCGCTGGCGGTGCTGATCTCTCGTCCCAGATATCGAAAGGTAGCCTCAGCCCGTGGCCAGAGGGAACAGTGATGCAGCAGTTGGTCCATCTGCAGAAGCCGAAGCATTGCAGCACCGGATCTTTGCGCGTGAGAAGGCGATCAGAAAGCTCTTTCGCCCACTGGAGGAGTGGCTCGGGGACACCAAGCACTACTTCACTCACGAATTTCCCGAAGAGCTGTCACCGCGCTTGGCAGAGGTGCCCGAAGAGTCCTTGATCTGCCCACCGGTCGTGATCGTGGTGCCGTTGATCCGCAAGCTGTCGTACTCCGTGGGTGAACCCAGTCTGAAGCACATGTATCTGAGCCTGATGGCCACGGCCACGGATGGCCGTGATGCTCAAGGCGTGCACCCGGCCTATGTCGACACCGTCGCTCGACTGTCATCCAAAGAGGCTCGTCTGCTGCCGATGGTTCTGGGCCAACTGCAGATGCCGATCGCTCAGGTTGCCTGGATGTCTGACGACGGTCAGTCCACAGTGCTGGGTCGTCACCTGCTGGATGTCAATGAGCGCGGCACCGGTCAGCCCAGCACAGATGTCGACTTCGGTCTGTGGGTCGACAACTGGATTCAACTGGGCTTGGTCGAAGTGGACTATGCAGTCCAGTGGTCTGGTGAGTCCAGCTACGAGTGGGTGGAGCGTCGCCCGGAGTTCCTGGCCTGGCAGGCGCAGTTCGAATCGAGCATCAGTTTTGAAAAGGGTGTGCTGCGCGTCACCGATTTCGGCAAGAGATTTGCCCGGGCGATTGGTCCGCGCGATTCACTCATCGCAATTGTGTAGTGCGTCAGGGGCAGGGCAGTCAGCGCTCGTGGCCCAGGTTGGCCCGATTGGGCGCCCAGTCGTAGATCACCGAACTGCGCATCACGACGTCCTGCACTGCGCGGTTCTCGCGACTGATGATCGACCAGAACAGCCCTAGCGGGAAGACCACACAGAAGGCGGCACGCAGGATGGCTGCCGTCCAGCGCAACAGCAGACCGCGATGGTTCACCACGCGCAGCCCCATCAGGCGGTCACCAACGGTGCGTCCGACCAGAGCCCAAGATGCAGCGAAGTACATGAACAGCAGCAGCCCACAGAGGATGACAAACCAGCTCATCTTCAAGGCGGGGAAATGGAAGTCACGCGGATCGACCATGAACAGCAGTGAGGCATAGGCGAAGTAGAGGCTGAAGGCCACCACCACGATCACCATCACATCCACGATGTTGGCGATCACGCGACTCACAATGCCTGCACGCATGCCCTGAAAGTCCCGGGCAGCAGCGGGCACTCGCACAGGGGCGGTGGGCAGACGTGCTGGTTCTTCGATGCTCATGGCAGCTGTCCGGTCGGCGGGCCTTGCAGCTCCTGTGCTTCTGCAAGCAGCGAGTCCGGCTCACCGGGAGCATCGAGCTTGCGAGCCTTGCGCCGCAAGGTGAATCGATCCACCAGCCGCGCGACTGCACGGTCGGCTTCAACGCTGGTGATGCGTGCCTCGTTGACCATCTCACTTGCCACCGAGCCACTTGATTCGCGGATCGTGCCGGCCAGATCGATCTCGTCAATGACGGTATTGGCGATGAGCGGCAGGTCAACGCGATTCATCACAATGCTGGTGATGTCGATTCGATCAAGCGCAGCATTGACAATGGTCGCAAGGTCAACGCGCTCCACGACGATGTCAGTCAGGTCGACTTGCTCAAGCGCAGTTGAGATCAGCGCTTCCATGTCCAGGTGCGTCAGCACTTCAGTGACGAGTTGATCAGTGGGCAGAGCCTGCATGACTCGTCCAACGGCTTCGACGATGTCGACCTTGGCAACCACTTGCTCCATCAATGGATCGACTTTGATGCGGTCAAGCAGTTCAAGGGCAAGTGCGTCCATGTCGATCTGGTCGATCACCGACGTGATCAGTTGATTGATGTTGAGCACGCGAGCAGCAGACTCCACGAGAATCGGTGAGGCCAGAGAGCCGGATCGAAGCGCTGAACGCACGAGATCAGTGCGCTGCGCTCGCCATCGACGCGAGAAGGAGTTGATCTGGGTGCCCAGACGCAGTTGCTTGGGCACTAGCGGAGGTTCGAGCATCAAGTTCAACGCCGTCGAGGTGACAGGTGCAGTGAGGCGAACCGTGGCATCGGCCGCGCGCAATCCGGTCTGCGCACTGGCGAATGCGATGCCGAGCATTGCATCCAGCGCAGTGTCGACTGGGCTGTCTGGAGTCGCGGGCAGCTGACGGGCACCGATGGCCTCGGCAAGCACACGGCGGGTGATCTCGATCGTCAGGGCGGCAGCACCGAAACTGACCCGGATGCTGGCTTCGATCACATGGCGTGAACCCTCCAGCGACAGCAGGAGGGCATCGTCGGGTTCG
>JAUSQD010000195.1 GCA_030652695.1 Actinomycetota bacterium | reverse complement strand
AGCGCTCAGTCATGTGGCTGGCTTGTCCCTTGATCACGTGGCATGCGCATGCTGACTGTCGGCGCCTCGACGATGACCAAGCGCGAGTAGCCTCCAGCCCATGACTTCCCCCGTGGACGGGCCCGACAGCCCGCCCCGCGGGAACTTCATCCTGCTTGCGCTCATCACCGGCGCGATCGTGGCCAACATCAATCTCGCGGTTGCCAATGTTGCCCTGCCGACGATCGGTGCGGAGCTTGACGCAAGCCAGACGCAACTTGATGCGATAGCCGTTGCCTTTGCGCTCGGTTTGGCGTCAACAGTGCTCTATCTGGGTGCCATCGGTGATCGCTACGGCCGCAAGATGCTCTTTGTCCTGGGAGCGGTGCTGACCGTTCCCACGGCTTGCATGGCGGCATGGGCGCCGAGCGCGGACTTCCTGGCCTTTGCCCGCCTGTGTTCTGGTTTCGCTGCTGCATTGCTGTTTCCCACAACGTTGTCGCTCATCTCCTCCCTGTTCAAGCGCAAGGCTCGAGTGCGAGCGATTGCCCTGTGGTCTGGGCTTGGTGCTGGCTTTGCCGCCGTGGGGCCGCTGATCGGCGGCTGGCTCATGGAGTACTTCTGGTGGGGCTCGGTCTTCCTGATCTCAGTTCCGCTGGCAGTGATCGCCTTGATCGTGGGCGTCATCGTCATTCCCAGCCACATCCCTGGCGACTCCGGGCCGGTGGATCACCTCGGCGGCGTGCTCTCGGTCATCGGCGTGGGTGGACTCGTGGTGTTGATTCAGACCTTCCACCAAGGCGTGGACGCCCAATGGCTGACGATCCTCACCGTCACTGTGCTGGCGTTCATCGGCTTCTTCATGCGCCAAAGCCGTGCCCCGCGGCCCTTGGTCTCATTGCCCTTGGCGCGGGCACGAACCTTCTGGGTCGCCTTTGCCGCTGGTTCCATCGCCTTCAGTTCACTGATCGGCGCGATGTTCATCGGACAGCAGTTCACCCAGAATGTGCTCGGCTACGACACCTTGTCGGCCGCAGCTGTGGTGCTGCCTTCGGCCATCTGCTCTGCCGTCTTTGGTCAGATTGCTGGTCAGCTCATCATCAGGCGCGGATCCCGCTCGCCGTTGAGTCTTGGCCTGGTCTCCATCGGCATTGCCTTCTCCATCATGCTCGTCACCTGGCGTGAGGGCGCATCGATGGGCTGGGTCTTGGCCGCCTATGCCTTTGTCGGCACCGGCGTTGGCCTCTCGGCCACGCCGACCTCGCGGGCATTGATGTCATCGGTTCCCCAGAGCCATGCCGGCATGGGCTCGGCCTTCTTGGATCTGACGCGCGATCTTGGCGGGGCAGTGCTGCAGGCCCTGTTGGGTGGGATCCTGGCTGCGGCCTACACCAAGCAGATGACTGCAGACATCACTGGCCTGCCCGCAGATCAAGCCACTCAGGTCACTGACGACATCGCCAACCAGCTGACCTCGTCATTTGCCGGTGCAGCCGATGTCGCCAGTCAGTACCCGCCTTCGACAGCCGAAGAGATCATCAATGCTGCATCACGTGCCTTCACTGAAGGAAAGTCAGCGGCGATCATCGTCGCGCTTGCCTTGACGATCATCGGCTTTGCCTTGGTGCGCCTGCGGTTCCCAGCCAAGGAAGTCGAAGATGCGTACTACGCCAAGGTCGCTGTCGAGCATTAGGTTCGAATGGTGGACGCACCTGAGCTAGTAGAGGGGCTGGGTTGGGCTGTGCCCTTCTTCTTTGACGAGGAAGGCGCCGGGCTCGGCTCTGGCAGCAGCGTTGCTGGGCGCTCCTTGTCGAGCAGCACCACCCACTGCTGACCTGGCTTGAACGGCATTGGCGAGCCGTCAGCCATCGTGAAGGTGGTGCCGACATCCTCAGTCGGGCGTGACCACTTCACGTCATAGGACAGGCCATCGCGAAGGATCACTGCCGTGCCCTTGCCAATCGTTGATGCGTGCGGGGTATTGCCGCCACCTCTGTCGTAGTACGCCGAGGGACTCTGCTTCACATTTTGGATCACCACAGTTGCCGCGCTCTGGCCAGCCTTGTTCTCATCTGCCTCGGCGGGCTCTCCATTGAGATCCACGTTGTACAGCCCAGTTGACGGGTTGAAGGTGAACTCAGCTGATGATCCAGGCCAGTCCATCGTGGCGCCGGTGTTCACCTTGCCGCCAAAGGGGATGTCATTGGAGAAGACGAAGCCGATGTCCCGATCCAGGGTGGCGTCTGGCGCGAATGCCAGTGCATCAACGCCGTCCAGAAAGTAGTTGTACGGCGCTCGACGCGAGCTATCGCGGAAGTAGATGTTGGCATTTCTGTTCGGCGACACGTCGATCAATGGGGACCCTTGAATCTCCGGCCACATCTTGCGCTGCACACCAGAGAAGGCAAAGGCTGGGCTGCCGTATTGCGCGACGAGATCAACATCAGTGATGCGAGCCGACCGCACGGGACCGATGCGATCAGGCACGATGCTGGAGAACACCGCTGCAAGGCGAGTGATGCCGTATTCGACCTCTTCGATGTAGACCACATCGGCGTCCTTCAGGCCAGCATGCGGCTGGGCGTTGCGGGTGTTGTCGAGCTTGACGATCAGCACCGGCTTGGCCTCCGGTTGGGGCAGTCCAGTCAGCGGTGAGGTGCGCACCGGCGCGGGGGATTGGATCTGTGGGTTGGAGTCTGGGTTGGTGCCGCTGGACCCGGCTGTTGCACTGCAGGCGGCCAGCGAACACACGGCAACAACGGAGCCAACAACTCGTAACGCGCGCATTAATGCACGGTAGTTCAACTGCCTGGCGAAAACTTGGAGCGACAGCAGTGATCAATATCGCTGCTGTCGCTCCAAAGGAAACTACGCGTCAGACGCGGGCAACCGGCTCCTCGATGTCGGCAATTTCATCGTCGCCTTCATCAGACTCCACGCTGAGGTGCGGCAGGATCTTGTCCAGCCAGCCCGGCAGCCACCAGGTGTTGGGTCCGATGACCGCCATGAGGGCCGGCACCAGAACCAGGCGCACGACAAAGGCATCCAGCAGGACGGCCGACGACAGCGCCACGGCAAATAGCTTCGTCGTCGGATCGTTGCCAAGAGCGAAGGCAGCGAACACGCTCGTCATGATCAGCGCAGCGATGGCAACCACCCGACCTGAGCCGGCCAGGCCTCGTCTGATCGCTCGATGGTGATCCTTGCCGCGGTCCCATTCCTCGTGCATGCGACTGACCAGGAAGACCTGATAGTCACAGGACAGGCCGAACAAGATGGCGAACACCATGATCGGCAAGAACGGGAAGATCGGCCCAGTGTTCTGCAAGCCGAGCGGACCAGAGAGCCATCCCCACTGGAAGACCGCGACGGTGATGCCCAGCGATGCCCCAAGGGACAGCAGGCTGAACAGCACGCCCATCAGCGGCACCAGGATCGACCTGAACAGGAACAGCAGGGCGATGAAGCCCAAGGTGACCACGATCAGCAGGAACAGGGGCAGCGCCGCTGTCAGCACCTTGGTGAAGTCCGCCGTGGTGGCCTGGAAGCCTCCGACATAGGCAGTTGCGCCTGTGCCCTCCAAGGTCTGCGGAATCACCGTTTCTCTCAGGTGGAACAACAGATCGGTGGTCTCGACATCCTGCGGAGCAGTCTTCGGAAAGACCTGCACGACGCCGACCGGAGCGCCAGGAGCCGTCGGTGCCGCTACCGCCAGTGCCACACCGGGATCTGCGTTGAGCGCAGTGGCCAGTGCACTCATAGCAGCTTCGCCGCCTGAATCAGGCAGTTCAACAGCGATGAACATCGGACCGTTCACGCCCGGGCCGAAGCCTTCGGCAGTGAGGTCATATGCCACGCGAGCGACGCTGCCCTTGGCGGCTCCAGAGTCATCAGGGAAGCCCTGACGAAGTGAGCCGACAGGCAAGGCGATGAGGATCATCACTGCAAGCGCACCGATAGCCAGCGGCCAGGGATGCTTCTGCAGCCACTCGCCATAGCGAGCAAACCAGCTCGGTGTGTGGATGTCGGGGGCCTTGCCGCCGTGCACAATCCGGCGCCACAGCCAGCCAATGATCGTGACGGGCAGCACCACAATCCAACCGATCCAGCGCAGAACCAGGGCGATGGCGTGCAGGAAGCCTGGCGCCTTCTGGCGCGGGATTGCCTCGGCATTGGTGACCCAGGCCATGCGTCCGACAAATGCCCACGTGCCCAGCAATGCCAGCAGCGATGGCAGCAGAAGCAAAGCGCCGATCGCAACCATGACCACTGTGCCGGCAGCAGCTAGTGCCACGCCGTTGAAGAAGGAGATGC
>JAUSQD010000156.1 GCA_030652695.1 Actinomycetota bacterium | reverse complement strand
CCCAGACTTCGACATGGCGATGATGAATGGCTCCGAACCAAGGAAGAAGCACCGCACGACATCGCCTGCGAGATCGCAGCCATTGAACGAGGCGCCAGTAGTCCAATTGCGCACTCGGTTGTACGCATCAATGGTCTGCGTGGTGCCCGTGTGCATTTGCACGCCGATGAGTCCGTATGGTCCAGCTGTCCAGAGGTACCAGAAGGTTCCCGAAATGCCCTGGCGGATGGAGTCCACGTAGGTTCGCGCGACATACATGGCGCCCGTTGGGCCATCGAAGTCCTGATCAGGGATTGCCCCCGGGCCAGCGAGTCCGTAGTTGATCTCGGTATCCCAGACGGCCTTGTTCAATGCCGCTGCATCGGCGCCAGTTGCATCTGACAGCACAGCGCGCCATGCGTCGATCGCATCAAAGCGATTCACAGGCGAGGCGTTCGCAGCTGGGTAGGTGTGAATGGTCCAGCCATCGATCGGGTAGCCCTTGGCCTTCAATGCTGCGGCATAAGGTCCGAAGAAGTTCTTCACTGAGGCAATCAGTCGGGTCGTAGTTGATGCCGCGAAGACAGTGGTGCCCGGGCTGGCCGCTTTGACCGCGGAGTTGGCTCGCTGAGTGAGATCTGCCATCTGCTCGGGAGTGCCTGTCCAGAAGGTCTTGAGGTTGGCTTCATTCCACGCTTCAACTGCTGCGATGCGACCGCCGTAGCGCTGCATCAGCGCGGTCATGAACGTGCCGTACGTGGCGGGGTCTGCCGGTGCCGAGGCGGAGCCAAGGCCCCACCGCGGGTCGCCATCAGCTGGATTGGCGGCAGCCCACACGGGTGTGAGACCGCCTACGTAGAGCACCTTTGCGCCAGCGGCCTGCACCTGCGCAACGCGCTGATCCATCACCGTCCAGTTGTAGACGCCTGGGGCAGGGTTCAGGTCGCGCCAGGCAACGGCCATGTCCCAAAGGCGGATGTAGCCGGCTGCCACGCCTGGGGAGGTGGTGACCTCAGGCGCCAAACCGAGGCTGAATTGGTCTGGAGTGATCGTGGTCGCGGCATTTGCAGGTGCTGCCAACGGGCTCAGCACCATCGTGACGGAGGCGATGAGCGCCAGAGCCGAAATGCGCGTGCGTGTACGACCAGTCAATTTCCTCATGGGCTAGTCATACCGCAGAAATGCGTGCCTGCAGACCACCACGTCATATTGCAATCAACTTGTTACTCCGATTCGCGCAGCAGTTCAGTGAGAATGCGAACGGATGCAAGCTTGTCCAGGGGGTTGTTGCCGTTGCCGCATTTGGGCGACTGAATGCACGAAGGGCAACCATCGCGGCATCGGCATTCGCGAATCAAGTCGCGAGTAGCGGTCAGCCAGGTGCGCGCAATGTCGAAGCCATGCTGCGCGAAGCCGGCGCCGCCGGGATACCCGTCGTATACAAAAACGGTGGTCTGACCAGTGTCCATGTGCAGCGCTGTTGAGACGCCACCGATGTCCCAGCGATCACACGTAGCAAAGAGTGGAAGCAGGGCAATTGATGCATGTTCGGCCGCGTGCACAGCGCCCGGAATTTCGGTCACTTCAACAGAGGCGGCAGCACACTGATCATCGGTGACTGTCCACCACACAGCCGTGGTGATGAGTTCACGTTCTGGCAGGTCCAGTCCCTGTTCACCAAGGTTCTCTCCGGTCAGCACTCGTCTCTTTTGAAAGCTGAGGACCTGACTTGTCACCTGCACCTGCCCGACATTCATGGTGGCGGCACCCCAGGCGAGTGATTGCGCTGTGTGCAGGATCCGAATCTCGCTGACTTCGTGCGCGATGGTCGTGTAGTCGACAGTCTCTTCAATGACCGTCGCTACAGACTCATCAAGATCAAGGTCAGTGACGAGCGAGATCACACCTTGGTGCGTATATACCGCGCCGGGATGCACGGTGCTGTGCGACGAGGCCTGATCAATGGTTCCAAGCAGACGACCGGTGTCCTGCTCGATGATCCGAATTGGTGCGCCACCGGTACTGCGCAGATCCGCAAGGTCGCTGGCACGATCACGGCTTGTCCAGAACCACCCATTGGCTCTCTTGCGCAGAAATCCCTGAGCGGCCAGATCTTCGAGCAGGGCCAGGGAGTTTGCGCCGAACCACCGCTCCGCGTCTGCATCGGTCAGCGGGAGCTCCGACGCAGCAGCGCATAGATGTGGTCCGAGGATGACGGGATTGCTGGGATCGAAGACGGACGCTTCAACTGGTGCGTCCAGCACAGATGAGGGATGCTCCACGACGAATGCATCAAGTGGATCCTCACGAGCGATGAAGATGGCAAGGGCGGGCTCATCTCCTCTGCCGGCCCTGCCGAACTGCTGCCATAGCGAAGCGCGTGTGCCAGGCCATCCAGCGATCACCACTGCATCGAGCCCGCTGATGTCGATGCCAAGCTCGAGAGCATTGGTGGTGGCGAGCGCACGAATGCGACCTTCGCGCAGGGAGGATTCCAAAGCTCTGCGTTCCTCAGGCAGGTAGCCCCCTCGATATGAAGCGACCGAGTCAACGAGTTCTGGAGCGATCTCACGCAGCAGGTCACGTGTCAACGCTGCGACTCCTTCAGCTGCTCGGCGGCTGCGCACGAACGCCAGGGTCTGGCGTCCATCGGCAACGAGATCAGCGAGCAGATGTGCGGCTTCGGTGGTGGCTGTCCGATGAGCAGTTTCAGTACCGTTCAGATCAAGTGGCTGCCACAAGGCAATGGTTCTCTCGGGCGTGGGCGCGCAGTCCCGTGTAATTGCCCGCACGGGATCACCTATCAGCCTTTCGACTGCAGCGGCCGGCTCGGCAACTGTCGCCGAGGCCGCGATGACGACCGGCTCACTGCCGACGTGGGCGCAGATCCGCCGCAGTCGACGGATCACCGCTGAGACATGCGCTCCGAATACGCCCCGATACACATGGGCCTCGTCAATGACGATGTACTCGAGCTTCTTCAGAAACGGTGCCCATCGTTCGTGGTTGCCAAGCATGGAGTGATGGAGAAGATCAGGATTGGTCAGGATCAGATTCGCGTGGCTCTGCGCCCAGCTGCGTTCTTCTCGTGAGTTGTCGCCATCGACTGTTGCCACCCGAAGCCATGGAAGCTCCCGCTCAGCAAAAGTGCGGAGCTGATCATGGGCCAGCGCCTTGGTTGGCGCGATGTAGAGGGCCGTGGCTCCCCGACCATTGGCTGCGGTCAATCCAGACTGAATGCTGGTGAGCATCGGAAGGGAATAGGCCAGGGATTTCCCGGATGCGGTGCCGGTTGCCAGCACCACGTGCAAGCCGTCATGAGCGAAGTCCGCTGCCTCAACCTGGTGTCGCCAAGGCTGAGCGATATCTGGATATGCCGCGCGTACTTCATCGGTGACCCAATTGGGCCAATCCGCGTACACCGCTTCGCGTGCGGCTCGCACTTCAACATGGCGCAGTCGATCCTCGCGGCCTTGGGCCAGCCGCGAGAGAACACTCTGAACACTTCCGCTCATTTTGTTCACCGTAGCGCCCCGATGTGTCACGCTTTCGCCATGAGCTTCGCGGTTTCCGCTGAGGTGCGCGGCAATGCTGCCGTCCTGACTGTCCTGGGTGATGTTGACCTTGCGACAGCGCCAGTGCTGGATTCAGCCATTTCGGATGCGTGGACTCCACCGGATCAATTGGTGATCGATGCCACCAGCGTGCCGTTCATGGATTCCACTGGACTTGGCGTGCTCGTCAAGGCAGTGATGCGAGCGCGTGAAGAAGGCGGAGGAGTTGCTCTGGTTGGCGTGACTTCTCGAGTGCACAAGGTGCTGTCCATCACCGGCATTGATGAACACCTTTCCATCTATGACTCGGTGGCCGAGGCAGTGCGCAACACGTAGCACGAACGAAACGGACAATTTCCCAATTCCGGCGGATTTCAGGCTCTGGCTGCATAGACTCCGCGCGATTCCCAGAACGTTCATGCACGTTTAGTCAGGAGACCCATGATTGAGCTCAGCGGAGGCAATCTGACGACCGTCGTCGTCGTTGCTGTCATCGCATTGGCTGCCCTTGTTGTGGCGGCGGTGCTGGTTCGCGAAGTCCTTGCCGCAGATGCAGGCACCCCAAAAATGCAGGAGATCGCTGGCGCGATTCAAGAGGGCGCTTCTGCCTTCCTGAACCGGCAATTCAAGACTCTGGCCATCTTTGGCGTGCTCGTCTTCTTCTTGCTGTTCCTGCTACCGGCAGAGACCACAAGTGAGCGCATCGGACGAAGCATCTTCTTCCTGGTGGGTGCGGTCTTCTCTGGAGTCACGGGCTACATGGGCATGTGGCTCGCAGTGCGCGGCAACGTGCGCGTGGCTGCCGCGGCAAACCTGCCGACCGGTGGTGAGCAGAAGGCGATGCGCATTGCCTTCCGCACAGGTGGCGTTGCAGGCATGTTCACCGTGGGCCTGGGTCTGTTCGGTGCCGCGCTCGTTGTGCTCGTATACAAGAGTGAGGCTCCCAAGGTCCTGGAAGGCTTCGGCTTCGGTGCGGCGCTGCTCGCCATGTTCATGCGTGTTGGCGGTGGCATCTTCACCAAGGCTGCCGATGTGGGCGCCGACTTGGTCGGAAAGGTCGAGCAGGGCATCCCTGAGGACGATCCACGCAATGCCGCAACCATCGCTGACAACGTTGGCGACAACGTAGGCGACTGCGCAGGCATGGCCGCTGACCTGTTCGAGTCCTACGCAGTGACACTGGTTGCTGCCTTGATTCTTGGTCAGGCGGCCTTCGGTTCACTCGGCCTGGTCTTCCCACTGGTGGTTCCGGCCATCGGTGTTCTCACCGCAGTCGTCGGCATTTTCGCCGTGGCCCCACGCAAGGGCGATCGCTCGGGCATGTCTGCGATCAACCGCGGCTTCTTCATCTCGGCCGCGCTGTCGCTCGTGCTGGTCATTGGTGCCGCATTCATCTGGATCCCAGCAACCTGGCAGGAGATCCTCACGACCTATGCGCCAACGGGGCTTGCCATCGATGCAATCCTCGGTGCCAACGGTCTGGACAGCATTGGTCCTCGTTGGTACGTGATCCTCGCGGTGCTCATCGGCATCGTGCTGGCAGCAGTGATTCAGCAGTTGACTGCCTACTTCACTGAAACCAATCGCCGACCAGTTGACGATGTCGCCAAGACCTCGCTCACCGGCCCCGCAACCGTCATCTTGTCTGGCATCTCGCTCGGACTTGAGTCAGCTGTGTACTCAGCGCTCATCATTGGTGGAGCGGTCTACGCGGCCTACCTCATCGGTGGCGGCGTAGTGATTCTCTCGCTCTTCGCAATTGCCCTTGCCGGTACCGGCTTGCTGACCACGGTCGGCGTCATCGTCTCGATGGACACCTTCGGACCGGTCTCGGACAACGCGCAGGGCATCGCTGAGATGTCAGGCGACGTTCATGGTGAAGGTGCTGAGGTGTTGACTCGGTTGGATGCAGTCGGCAACTCCACGAAGGCCATCACCAAGGGCATCGCCATTGCCACAGCTGTACTTGCAGCAACGGCGTTGTTCGGAGCCTTCCGCGATGCGGTGCAGTCGGCAGCAGCCACCTCTGGTGCGAGCATCACCGATGTGTTCTCCAATCTGGAGTACGTCGGCATCCTCGACGTCGCCAGCCCGGTCAATCTCGTTGGCCTGATCATCGGTGCAGCAGTCGTGTTCCTGTTCTCGGGCCTGGCCATCAACGCCGTGTCTCGGGCCGCAGGCGCCGTGATCTTCGAAGTGCGTCGCCAGTTCCGCGATCACCCCGGAATCATGGAAGGCACGGAAAAGCCTGAGTACGCCAAGGTGGTCGACATCGTCACGCGGGATTCGCTGCGCGAACTCATCACCCCGGGAATCCTCGCGGTGCTCACCCCGATTGCCGTTGGCTTCGGCCTGGGTATCGGTCCGCTAGGCGCCTACCTGGCCGGAACCATTGCCACGGGCGTGCTCATGGCCGTGTTCTTGTCGAACTCCGGTGGTGCCTGGGACAACGCCAAGAAGT
>JAUSQD010000189.1 GCA_030652695.1 Actinomycetota bacterium | reverse complement strand
GTCTTTGCCCACAAGGAACTTGGTGAAGTTCCACTTGATCGTGGAACCAAGAAGACCCCCGGCCTGTTCCTTGAGGTAGGCGAACACCGGATGGGTGTTCTTGCCGTTGACGTCCACCTTGGTCGAGAGCAGAAAGCTCACGCCGTAATTGAGCTGGCAGAACTCTTCGATCTGCTTGTCGTCACCGGGCTCCTGGTGGGCAAACTGATCACAGGGGAATCCAATGACAACCAGCCCCTTCGGGGAGAAGTCGTCATACAACTTTTGCAGACCCTCAAGCTGCGGAGTCAGACCACACTTGCTGGCGGTATTCACGATCAAGATCGGTTGTCCTGAGAAGTTCGAGAGCGGCACCACCGCACCGTGATTGTCGGTAAAGGAGAGTCCCTGCAACGCATTTGTCTTTTCCATAACTAGATTGTGCACAATCTAGTTATGGGAGTCAAGAGCAATTCACAATCCCCTCACAATCCCCTCACAAATTTCGAGTCGATAACGATCATGTCGCAGAGATATTCGTTCATTGACTTGCTTCGCATCGAAGCGCACTCTCGTAGTGAATCCATTTCGATTCGAAGTACGTGAGAAGGGAACTGACGTGAACGCACGCACACGAAACAAGAGCAAGGGCGCGATCACCATCGTTGCGGGACTGAGCGCGGCCATGCTTCTCGCCGCATGCAGTTCAACTCCTTCCGCTGGCGATTCAACAGAGAGTCCTAGCGGGGTTGATTGCCTCGCCGTTCCAGGAGTCAGTTCATCTCAGGTCAATGTGGGCATTGTGTTCCCCAGCACTGGGCCAGCCGCGGCGACCTTTGCTGAGTTTGACAAGGCAGCACAACTGCGATTTGAGGAAGAAAACGCCAGAGGTGGAGTCAATGGTCGAAAGATCGTCACGACTGTCTATGACGACATGAGTGATGGATCTCGACAGTCCACGGTCGCCACCAAGGCGATCAACCAGGACAAGATGTACGGACTGTTGCATGCATCCCAGGCCGACACCATGTTCTCTCTGCTGCGCCAGCAGAACGTGCCAGTGACGGGTCTAGCCATCCAGCCCGCCTACGCAGCTGACCCCAATGTCTTCGGCGTCTTCGGCGCATACAACGCCGGATTTGCCTCGACCAGCACCGCTCTTCGCATGAAGGAAGCTGGCAGCACCAGTGTGGCCATCGTTGGTCACAACTCGCCAGGAGCCACAGCTTCGTCCAAGGGCATGGCTCTCGCCGTTCCTGAGGTCGGCATGAAGGTGGGCACGACGATTCTGGACATGCCACTTGGAGCATTCGATGCCACCTCGATGGCCCTGAAGATCAAGAACTCGGGTGCGGACAGCGTCAACTCGATCTCACTTGTCGACTCAGCGATCTCCTTGCTGCAAGCGCTCGACCAACAGGGAGTTCCCATGAAGGCGAAGATGATGTCCCTCATCGTTCCGCCAGACGTAGTGGCCAAGACTGGTGACGTGCTTGAGGGAGCCCTCGCGGCGACTTCAGGGACCAAGCCCTTGACCCTCGATGATCCCGCAGTCACGGCATATGTCGAGGCTATGAACACAGCTGGCTTGAATACCGAGACCTCATTCGCCTCGGTTGGATACGTCGCAGCTGACCTCTTCATCAGGGGACTTCAGGAGGCTGGGCCCTGCGCCTACCGTGATGACTTCGTCACGAATTTGCGTATGGTCACTGACTACGACGGTGGCGGCCTCAGCGTTGCACCTGTCTCCTTCGCACCAGGACTGACTCCCAATGGTGATCCTTCCAAGTGCCAGTGGTTCCTGGAAGTCACTGACGGCGAGTTCGTCCCTGATGCCGAGGCCACGTGTGGCGAATTGATCGCGATGTCATAGAAAGCAACACATGAGGCAGGTCTGGCGGGATTCTCGCCAGACCTGCCTTATGTCATGTCGACATCACTATTGTCGATACTCACTGAAAGGACACCCGTGATGAACATGTTCTCTTCCGAATCAACCACTGATGAAGTGCTCGCAGGAGTTGACCTTGTGGGTCAACGATTTCTGGTGACCGGAGTTTCAGCGGGCCTGGGCGTGGAAACCGCACGCGCGCTGCTCGCTCATGGAGCATCTGTCGTGGGGACTGCTCGGGACCTGGCCAAGGCCGACACGGCTCTGGCCGCTGTTCGTGATGAAGTGCACGATGGTGCGAGCCTGGAAGTGATCGAGGTCGACTTGGCATCACTGACCAGCGTGCGCCGGGCGACTGAAGAGCTCTTGTCCAAGGGTGAGCTCTTTGATGTGGTGATCGCCAATGCAGGTGTGATGGCCTGCCCCTTTGGTACCACTGATGATGGTTTCGAGACACAGTTCGGCACCAATCATCTTGGGCACTTTGCCTTCGTCAATCGGATTGTCCCGCTGATCAAATCGCCAGGGCGAATTGTCCTGCTGTCCTCAGCAGGTCATAGGCGTTCCGATGTTGATCTCATTGACCCCAACTTCAGCACAACTGAATATGACCCTTGGCTTGCATACGGCCGTTCCAAGACCGCAAACGTGTTGTTCGCAGTTGCACTCGATCATCGTCTTCGTGATCAGGGAATCCGGGCGACCGCACTGCATCCTGGCGGCATCTCTACTGAGCTGGGACGACACCTGACACCAGAAATTATCGAGTCAATGCGCGCGATGGCGACCACGCCTCCAGTGCCGGGTGCCCCGCGCCCCCAACGCAAGACCGTTCCTCAAGGTGCTGCCACGACAGTGTGGGCTGCCTGCATCGCAACACCCAAGGAGATCGGCGCTGAGTTTCTCGAAGACTGTGCAGTCGCCAAGATCAATGACTCTGAAGCCATGGGAGGTGTCAAGAGCTATGCACTTGATGCAGCGCACGCCGATGAACTCTGGGCCCTCAGCGAAGAGATGATCGCCGAGACTTTTGCCTTCAACCGCTAGCACGCCCGTTGCCAGGCACAGGATTCGTGCGACGGTGAAGACAGTGGTTATGGTGTAAATACCCATGACAGACGTCATAGATACCAGCGGCGAGTTCATCGTTGTAGCGAATCGGCTCCCTGTAGAGCCGGTCTACGAGAACGATGATCCTGATCAAGCGATCCTGTCGTGGCATCCGGCTCCCGGCGGACTCGTCAGCGCGCTGGACCCGGTATTGCGCAATCGTTCTTCACTCTGGGTCGGCGCAGGCGAACTGTCCTCTGATGAGTACGGAGGCTTCGGCAATACGCGGCTGGAACCGATCCCGATTCCAGCCGATCAGTACCAGTCGTACTACGCAGGCTTCTCCAACACTGCGATCTGGCCCCTGTACCACTCTGCGATCGTCACTCCCGAGTATCACCGCGATCAGTTCGATGCCTACCAACAGGTCAACGAGCTCTTTGCCGAGAAGGTCGCTTCGCTGGCATCAGCGGACGCGACTGTGTGGGTGCATGACTATCAATTGCAACTGCTGCCATCACTGCTCAATGCCTCCAGGCCCGATCTGAAAATCGGCTTCTTTCTTCACATCCCCTTCCCAGCCTCCAGCTTGTTCTCGCAGCTGCCATGGCGTGCGGAGATCCTTCGTGGCCTCCTTGGTTCGGATCTCGTTGGCTTTCAAACGCAGCAGGATGCCGGTCATTTCATTGACTCCTGTCAACGCATCCTTGGTCTGCGCACTGAAGACGGCAAGATCCTCGTCGATGGCCGCGAGGTTCGCGTGGGTGCCTTTCCCATAGGCATCGACGCCATTGCTTACTCTGAGATGGCGAAGGATCCCGATGTGCAGCAACGTGCCAGGGATCTTCGCGCTGAACTGGGCAGCCCCACAACATTGATGCTCGGCGTTGACCGACTCGACTACACCAAGGGCATCGACATCCGCCTGCGCGCTTTTGCTGAGCTGCTTGAGTCCGAAAGACTTGATCCATCCAGCACCGTGCTTGTGCAGGTTGCCGTGCCGACGCGCGGGGATGTGCGAGAATACCAAACAATTCGAGACGAAGTCGAACTGCTGGTTGGCAGGTTCAATGGCTCTCTGGCTCAAATCGGCGCCAACCCCATCAACTACCTTCACCGAACACTGTCGCGCGAAGAACTGGTGGCCCTGTATCTCTGTGCAGACATCATGCTCGTCACCCCATTGCGAGATGGGATGAACTTGGTTGCCAAGGAGTACATCGCCTGCCGCAACGACAACTCAGGTTCGCTGGTCCTGAGCGAGTTCACCGGATCAGCAGCACAGTTGACTGAGGCCTGGATCGTCAACCCTTACGACACTGACAATGTTGAACAGGCCATCAGCGATGCCGTGTCGGCCTCCACAGAAGATCGTTCTCTGCGGATGTCTGCCATGCGAAAAGTGGTGTTCGAATCAGATGTGAACAGCTGGGCAAATTCCTTCCTGAATCTCCTGGAGTCCAACGCGATGGCCTCGCACGAGGGCGCTGTTCATCAACCGGACATTCCACTTCGGGCACTCGCGCGGACTCCTCACCTGCTCGTGTGCTGTGACTATGACGGGACTCTCGCACCTCTGGTTGACGACCCTGCGAAAGCCAGGCCGTTGAGTGAAGCCATGAGTGCCCTTCGTCAACTTTCACTTCTGCCGGCCACCACAGTCGCCGTGGTGTCTGGACGCTCTCTGCGCGATTTGGCAGCCCTTTCGCGTCTGCCACCGGAGATTCACCTGGTCGGCAGTCATGGCTCGGAGTTCGACGACGATTTCAGAATCGATGCTCAGCAAGCTCGACTGCTGGCGCAGCTCACCACAGCAGTCACAGAAATATCTGCTTCGGTAGTCGGATCACATATCGAGACCAAGCCGAGCAGCGTCGTGGTGCATGTTCGCCGATGCAAGATCGAGGATCGCGAACCCTTGCTTCAGTTGATCGAAATGGGACCAGGACAGTTCCCCGGTGTGCACATTCGCTACGGCAAGGATGTAGTCGAACTGAGTGTCACCGCTACGCAGAAGTCAGATGCGGTCGCAGCCCTTCGTCATCGCACCGGGGCCTCGGCCGCCATCTTCATCGGTGATGACGTCACAGATGAGTCGGTTTTCCAAGACCTCGCCGGACCTGACGTGGGGATCAAGGTTGGGGACGGATCCACCGCAGCGCTCTGGCGAGTTCCCGGACCACAGGACGTCGCACGGGTGTTGGCCGAGCTGCGGAGCCTTCGCGAAGCATGGCTTCTGGGCGGCCACGCGATGGCCATCGAGGACTACGCCTTGCTTTCGAACATGGCAAATGTGGCGCTGCTTTCGCCGCGAGGATCCATTGACTGGTTCTGCACTCCCGAACCTGACTCCCCCGCAATATTCTCGGCTTTGCTCGGAGATGCGACATCCGGATTCTTCAGCATTGCGCCAGCTGGCGAGAAGCGCTCACTCGCGCAGTCATACCAACGCCATTCACTGACCGTCCGAACCCGCTGGGCCGGGCTCACTGTCACCGACTTCATGCCAGTGTCCGCCAATGATCCTGACAAGCGCACCAGCATTGTCCGGCGCATCTCTGGCAACGTGCCCGCTCGAATCGTATTCGCGCCGCGCCCTCACTTCGGAACCATTGCCACGACGATAGAGATCCAAATCAATGGTCTGCGTGTGACGGCAGGTTCCGAAAGTCTGGCGCTCTATGCCCCTGGAATCCAATGGGAGATCCTGGAGCAGTCCGGACACCACACTGCGATTGCAACTGTCGATCCGTCCGAGCGCGACTACACACTGGAGTTTCGCTACGGTGCATATGACTTCGAATCGGCCCTGTCGGTCTCCCGCTCAACTGACGAAAGCTCCAGCACCGAATTCTGGAGTGCTTGGCTGAGTTCACTGGAACTCCCAGGCATCAGGCTGGAGGCTGAAAAGAGGGCTGCTTTGACACTTCGAGCGCTCTGCCATCAGCCAACTGGAGCCATCCTCGCCGCGGCCACCACCAGCCTTCCAGAATCTCTCGGCGGTCTTCGAAACTGGGACTACCGCTTCTGCTGGATTCGCGACGCGGCGTTGACTGCCCGCGAACTGGCATCCCTTGGCTCGCCTGCCGAGGCGGAGGCATTTCTTGCCTGGCTTCAAATCGTTGATGCTGCTTCGCCAAACCTTGAATCACTGCGCCCTGTCTATCGCCTCAACGGCGAGGGCCTTGGCGCTGAAGCCGTCATTGAATCGCTTCCCGGCTATTCCGGCAGCCGACCAGTGCGTGTTGGCAACGCCGCGCAGGGGCAGCTGCAAATCGATGTCTTCGGCGCCGTTTGCCTGTTGATTGAGCAACTGTCAAAGAGTCGCGGAGTAGTGACCGACCAAGAATGGGCACTGACCCAGAGCATGGTTGAAGCCGTCGGACGACGGTGGCGAGAGCCAGATCACGGCATCTGGGAAATTCGGGACAAGCCCAAGCACCACACGCATTCCCGCATGATGTGCTGGCTGGCGGTGGATGCTGCAATCTCTATCGCAGCTCGGCGCGGAGAAGACCAGGCGTCATGGCCTCACCTGCGCGATGAGGTCTTCACCGAAATCGAGACACACAACTGGGATGAACGACTGCGCTCGTACGTCACAGCTGTAGATCACCTTGACGCTGACGCAGCAGTTCTCCAGGGAATTTTGGAAGGCTATCCCGCTCCGCACGATCGTATTGTCGGCACTGTTGCGTACATCGAGCAGGAGTTGCGACAGGGAGGAGGCGTCTTTCGCTACAACTACGATGACGGACTTCCGCACGGCGAGGGCGCCATGCACATATGCGCGGCATGGCTCGCCGGCACCTACGTGCGCATGGGTTCCACTGATGACGCACTGCAACTTCTCGATGCGATGCTCGCGTCGGCCGGCGTCACCGGTTTACTCCCAGAACAGGTGGATCCCGAGACCAATCGAGGATTGGGCAACCACCCACAGGCGTACTCACATTTGGGTGTGCTGACTGTCTGCCGACTGCTCGATCATTCCGAGAGCCTGTAACACCGCAAATGCCTGGCAGGGCCTGAATCCGAAGACATCATTCCGATTGCCTGCTGCAGAAGACTTCTCTTCACGACATTTCACTTCATTGCACACAAAGTGACTGGTGCAACGGTGATTTGGTCCGCATTGCAGGCGCGCATCCATTGACCTTGCCGTGCATCACACCTAGTTTTCCTTGCACGTCTTGCCGTGTGAGGAGCAACCATGTCGCAATTTGTCGGCGCGCCCATCTTCGATGCAGATCAGCACATGTACGAAAGTGCCGATGCACTGACGCGCCATCTGCCCGAGCGCTTTGAGTCTGCTGTGCAATTCGTACAGATTGGACGACACACGCGCATCGCCGTCAACGGGCGCATTACTGAGTACATACCCAATCCGACTTTCGATCGCGTGGCTCGCCCTGGTGCACACGAGGCGTACTTTGCGGCACAGAACACCGAGGGCCTTTCGCTCAAGGAACTCACGGGTCGCGGCATCGATGCCATACCCGCATTCCGAAATCCCGAAGCTCGACTCCCGCTGATGGATGAGCAAGGAGTGACCGAGGCATTCATGTTTCCGACCCTCGCCAACCTCGTGGAGCACAGTGCTGCGGAGGACTACGAGCTCACTGGCGCAATCATCCACGCGCTGAATCAATGGATGCTTGAGACCTGGACCTTTGACTACCAGAGTCGCATCTTCGCCACGCCAGTCATCACCTGCGGAACTGTTGACAATGCTCGCAGGGAGTTCGACTTCGCGGCAAGCAACGGAGCACGAATCGTGCTGATGAAGCCTGCCCCTGCCTGTGGTCCGAACGGGTGGCGGTCGCCTGCCCTGCCGGAGTTTGACGATTTGTGGAGAGACATCGAATCCTCAGGCATACCGGTCGCCTTGCATGCCAGTCAGCCGCCGCTTGATTCATATGTCAATCTCTGGGAGTCCTCCAGGTCCAACAACTTCATGACTCAAAGCGCATTTCGCAATGTGGTGCTCGGCCACCGTGAGATCTCGGACATGGTCACAAGTTTGATCTGTCACGGGACACTCACCCGCTTTCCAGATCTGCGCATCATGAGTGTGGAGAACGGTAGCGACTGGATCCGGCCGCTCTTCAATGACTTCACCACCTGGTACAAGAAGATGCCTCAAGCCTTCGATGAGCATCCGCACGATGTGTTCCGCCGCAATATCTACGTCAGTCCATTCTGGGAGGGCTCTGTTCACGACCTGACTGATCTCGTCGGCTGGGACCGAGTGCTCTTTGGCTCTGACTACCCACATCCCGAGGGGCTGACGGAACCCATCGCCTACTACAACTATTCCGAACCCATGGACGACAGGCTCACCTTTGATTTCATGGGCGACAACGCTCGGCGCATGATGCGCATGCCGACCCTGAATCCAGATTCGGATGTTCTGGCGAAGTCCGCATAGGTCTGACACCATCCACGTTGTCCCCCGAGAAGCGCAAGGAGCAACGTGCCTGACTCACTTGAACTGCTGGATCTCACTGAAGTCAGCGAGGGCCGATATCTGGCTCCGTTGCCCGCAGGCTCCCAGGAAGGGCGAGATGTCATCTTCGGGGGGCAATTGCTTGCTCAGATGATCATGGCCGCCAGCATCGATGCAACAGACCCCAAACACGTGAACTCCATTCACACGATCTTCGCCCGCGCCGGCACCTATGAACAGCCACTGCACCTTGAAGTCGAGACGATCCACAATGGCCGCACCTATGGCAGCAAGATCATCAGCGCCCTGCAAGGGGATCGTCTGCTTTGCAAGTCGATGATCCTGATGACCGCTGACGAGTCCGATTTCATCGCTCATGACCCAGTGCTGCCCAGTGATGTGCTCGCTCCTGATGCATCGCGCGAGTCTGCTCCAGGTGTCACGTTCCCCGGAGCGCAGCTTCGCTATGCCAGTGGTGAACACAGCCTTGTCAATGGCGTTCCTGCGATGTCTTTTTGGACCCGCATGCCTGAATCAGTTCCTTCCGTTGCCGCCAGCCAAGCTGTGCTTGCCTGGTCAACCAATGGCTGGCTGATCGGATTGGCATTGGAGGCGCATGGGGATGTCGCCACACTGGCCCAGGCACATCAGTCCATCTCAACAGGAGTGATTGGCCACACCATCAATTTCCATCGCGAGTTCGATGCGGGCGCATGGACGCTGATCAACCAGGAAGCCAGCTTCGCAGGCAAGGGACGAGTCGCCGGACAAGGAACCGTCTTCAATGAACAGCGCCAACTGCTGGCCACTTTCTCGCAGAACAGCATGGTGAAGAGCGTCGACCCTGCCGCCGCAGGAATCGGGACTCGCACGCGCATGTAGCTGACTCGCCTACCGAGCCGCTTTCAATCTCCCCACTCCCACTCCATAATGTGCCTCGAAGATGCGAGCGGGGGCCAGTCATGAGTGACCAAGACAACGTGGATATTCCTGCGGGGCTGATTGGTCCTGAAAGCTTTCCTGGTCGGCTAGACGATGGGCTCTTTGGCCCTCACAGTCTCACTTGGCGCGTCTACGCCGATCCGTCTGCGCAGATTGGCATGGTGGCTGCAGTGCTGATGCAGGCATTGAATCCCAACATGATGCGACTGTTCACCGAGGTGTCTGCCAACTCTCGCGATGCAGCTGGTCGAGCCGCTCGCACTGGGCAATACATTCTGACGACAGTCTTTGCTGACTCCGCGCACGCGGAAGCCGCGGGGGCCATGGTGCGACGTCAGCATGCACACGCAAAATGGACCGATCCCACCACCGGCGAAACCCTCGAAGCCGAAAAGCCAGCATGGCTTGCCTGGACTCATAACTGTCTGATCTGGGGAGTGCTGCGCGCGTGCGATGCCTTTGGGCCTGCGTTGACCACGGCGGAGCAGGATCAATTGGTCGTGGAGCAGTTGGTTTCGGCTCGCCTTGTCGGCCTGAATCCTGATGATCTGCCCGCCACTCGCGCTGCTCTGGATGCCTACATTGATGAGCAGAAGGACTGGATGGCGATGACCTTGCCGGCCGCTGAGTCAACTGCGAGTTTGAGACGACCCAAGCTCTGGGGCAATCCAGTCACGATCATCCCCGGGCTGTTCATCCAGGACGCCATCATCGCCTTGCTGCCGCAATGGGCTCAAATGCTCTATGGCCTTGACAGTCGTCACATGCATCCCAGATTGGCAACAGCCGGTACACGAGCTGCGTTGAATGCAGCGCGACGATCCAAGTCATACGAGCAGGTACTGCGTGAGAGCCTCACAGAGGCTCAGGCGCATCCTTATGCGCGAGTCAAGAGCGCTGCGCCCTAGCAATACTCAAACCGGCGATCAGCAGGTCGATCGCACAAGTCAGATTCTGTGCTATCGCGTGCTGAAGCTCACAGGGATTGTCTGGCTCGTCGATGCGCCGGCTTTGGGCTTGAATACCGCTTTGAGGCGCGCTGAAAATCCGCCACTTCTCACAAGGAGTGCCCTGCCCGCGGCTGTCGTGCGCAACTGCACGGATATCTTGCCTGCCTTGGTTGCTCTCACTCTTTCTGGCCTGATCAGCGCAACTGTCGACTTGACACCAGCGGGGGGTTGAGTGACGGCGACCTGATCAAGTGACAGGACGCCTGGCCCGGGGGCTGGAAATATCAACTCAGGAGTTCCATCACCGTTGACATCTGCCACGGCGATACCAAGTCCGTCAGACTCCTTTGTGCTCGCGGGAATTGGAAAGTCGGCAAATGGGCAGGGAAACACAGGTCCATAGCCAGTTTGCGATTGATTGATCGATGCAATGTTGAAGGGTTCGGTTGGCGGAGCGCTCGTCACCACTTGGAGCACGACAGGGCGCCCAGATGGGATCGAGACGAACAAGCCATTGCTTGTGCCCGCGGGAAGGCCGGTGGTATCTGGCTGCCCAGGAAAGCCATCGATTGAGAAGCTGGTGACAGTGCCACCTGGGAATCCCGCAACATAGCCACCCAGGGGACTAGCAGAGCCACTCACGGCCAGATTCCAATTCGTACCACTGCCCGAGGCCTTGCAAGTCGAGCCCGCTTCGACAGCGTCAACCGGAGCAGGAAGCAGGAACAATCCTGCTACGAGGACTCCAACAATTGCTCGCCGATCAACTATATGCGAACCCCCTGGCAATAATCACCAATAACTATTGACCCGCAAGGTCGTCTCGTCAAGCCGGGTCAGGAAATACCCGCATGAGCGCAGCTCCAATAGCTTGAAGCGACTCGGCGTCCAGCATGCCCTGCACCACCACGCCTTGCGCCCCAGCCTCGGCAAGAGCCACGATTTGTGATTCGAATTTCACGGGATCCTTTGAGGCAGGAGCAAAGGCCGTGCGGGTGATCTCGTCATAGTCGCGCCCGACTCGTTCACAGTGAGCACGCAACACATCGAACTTATGACGAACGGTTTCTGCATCGCCGAAGACATTGCAGGCATCTGCGTATCTCGCGACGAGATCCAAGGTGCGCTTCTCGCCTCCACCACCCACCAGAATCGGGATGGATCCGCGAATCGGTCGAGGTGAGTTGTATGCATTAGTGACGCGATGGTGTTCGCCCGCGAACGTCGATTGAAGTTGTTCAATCAGGCTCGTGCAGATGCTCAGAGTTTCCTCAAGCCGGTCAAACCGCTCCCCTGTGGGAGGGAACTCGATGTCATAGGCAGCATGCTCATCCACATCCCACGCTGCTCCGAGCCCAAGGAGTGCGCGCCCGCCTGAGATCACATCAAGTGTGGTGACGGCCTTGGCGAGAAGTCCGGGATTGCGCAAAGTGACTGGACTGACAAGTGCATACAGCTTGACTCTCGTCGTGCGCATCGCCAGAGCGCCGAGGAGCGTGTATGCCTCGAACATTGGTGAAGTCGGACCGCCACCTGTGCCGTTCTGATGCACATGATCAGGCACGGAGATGGCATCAAAGCCAGCCTCTTCCGCTCCAACCGCGCATGCGGCAGCGCGTTCAAACACCGCAGTGCCGTCATCGACGGTGCCGTATGAGCCCAGGTGCAATCCCCGCTTGAACACCGTCATGTTCATCCTCTCGCTTGGCTCCACAATGCCAACGCCGTAGAAAGAGCAGTCACGAGAGTAAGCGGCTGATCGAGCATCGGATGGTGGCCGGCCAGTGGGAGATCAACGACCGGGATCCTGTCACCAGCAAACTCGTACAGCCGCTCAACCATCTGCTGATCCACGAGACCGAATTCGCCACGAAAGCAGATGCATGAGCACTGCAGACTTGCCAACATCTCTGGCAATGTTCGGTCACCGCTTTGGTTGTTCAGGAAGCTCGGGTCGTACTTCCAGGTCCACACGCCTTCGCGCTGCTTGAGTGACTGCTCGGCCACATGCCTGCTGACATACGGCAGCACAAATGCCTGCTCGGGAATGGTGCGAAACCTTGCCACTGCATCCTCGAACTCGGCATAGGTACGCGGAGGTCGAAGAGCTGGACGCATTCCGTCTCGTTCCAACTGCTTTGGATCCAGCGGTGTATCGATCACGATGAGGCCATTGACCTTGTCCGGGTGGTCGGCAACGGTGGCAAGCGCGACGCCACCTCCCATGCTGTGACCGATCACCGTAGGCAGTCCATCAATGAATGCGTCGGCGACTGCTATGACTTCATGCCCCCAAGTGGCCATGTCATAGCTCTCACGCCAGCCGCTGTCACCGTGACCTGAAAGATCGATTGCCACAACACGATGCGTCTTGGACAGCAGCGGTGCGATGTGATCCCACCAGCCAGAATGCGCAGAGCCACCGTGAATCAGCACGAGGCCCGGCAGATGCCGCTCACCCCAGACACGGGCGTGGACTTTGGCTCCCCGCACTTCAACGTCGCCATGCTCCGGAGTGTTCGCGATTGCCTCACTGAACCAAGCTGGTGTTGAGTCGTCGCCCACAGCAGGTTGAACTGTCATGACTTGGTCATCTCCAATATCTGAGCTAGTGGCCCCGCCTACGCGGTGGTCCCCTGCGAATTGCCCTGTGAACCTACGCCGCCTTCAACGGCTTCTTCCCCAGTCCGACCACAGTACCGGCAGGCAGATTGGGGCGGGTTCCATCAGCAGAAGTCACTCGGCTCACAAAACAGGGCACGTAGATCTCCACACCACCCTTGAGCGCAGTTGCTGGATTTGCCACAACCTTCAGATCTGTTCTCTTCGCACCCACGAGCACATCCATGATCGCCTGGCACTGCGCATCGAAGGGAGCCCACTGTGCGGCAGTCATCTTTGCCACGTCAGCAGGCAGGACGCCGACAAAGTGAGCAATGAGCTCATCTGCATGCGGCTTGGCACAGGAGGACGCGGCATAGGACTTGGTTGCCGACTTGTAGACCGAGCATGCGCGCATGGTCGCCAAGGTGCTACCGGTGCCGATGAGTTGAACATTGCCTTGCAGGCCCTTCATCGATGCGACGTACTTCCCTGTCTTGGGGTCTGATGAGTTGATCAGGCAGAGCATTGACCGATCGCCTGCGTTGAATGCGGCCTCATCAGGAAAAGCCCAGCCAAAATTCAGGCTCTGCTTGAGTCCAGGCAGCACGCCTCCACCAGTAGTAGCTGCAAGGCCAGTCAGTGCGCTGGCCATGGCTGCGCCTTGCTTTGGCCAGATCACAGGAGCTGTCACGGTGCCAGAACAGATCTGCTCGCTGAGCTCCGTGAGGGCCGCTCGGACATTCGTGTTCTTCTGATCAAGTAACTGCGCAAGTGAGAAGCCTGAGAATGTCGCTGGCAATGCCGCTCCACCAATCACCTGTACCGCATGCGGGGCTTCGCAAGCCACCTCCGAGCTCAGAAGGACCATGTCGTTCTCGACATCGGCAGTTGCATAGCAAGCGGCGAGTTTCACGCCTGGTGCCGGCGCGGCGAACGAAGATGCGGCCGGCACACAGGCGAGGGCGACTGCGATTGAGGCGACGGACGACAGCCAGCGGTAAACAATTTTCATGCGCATCGCCGGACACTATCGGCAATTCCATGGGCGATGTCGAGAAACGTGACCTCGCTGCGTCACTGCCGGAATGCGACCAAAATGGACGCACCAGCATTGAGGGGAACCGACATGGCCAAGTACCTGCTGCTCAAGCACTACCGAGGTGCGCCCGCACCGCTGAACGATGTTCCGATGGATCGGTGGCTGCCCGACGAAGTCGACGCTCACATGCAATACATGAACGACTTCGCTGCCCGACTTCAGAGCCGCGGTGAACTCATTGAGGGCAGGCGGCAAACCGATCCACGAGTGGCTCGAAGTCAGGCCATTCATGGCCTGACTGCCCACCACTCTTGGGTAGCCAATCCGCCAGTATTTGCTCCCCCCAGCCAAATAGGCTTGCCCCTGTGCACCGAATCTTCAACACCAGCGTCGCGTCCGTCTACCCCCACTACGTGGTGAAGGTGGAAAAGAAGGGCCGAACAGTCGAGGAACTCGACGAGGTGATCACCTGGCTCACCGGATTCGACGAGGCAACCCTGCGCCGCCACTTGGACCAGGAGACCACCTTCCAAGACTTCTTCAACGCGGCCAACATCAATCCGAACGCATCATTGATCACAGGCTCCGTGTGCGGAGTGCGAGTGCAGGAGATTGAAGATCCGCTGATGCAGAAGATCCGCTACTTGGACAAACTGGTGGACGAACTGG
>JAUSQD010000183.1 GCA_030652695.1 Actinomycetota bacterium | reverse complement strand
TCGCCCTTCATCGCCAGCACCTACTTCAAGGCCAGTGGCACGCCGGCCAAGGGGCCAAGCTTTTCACCACCAGCAATTCGCTCATCTATGAGCTTGGCCTGTGCAAGGGCAGATTCACCGGTGAGGTGGAGGAAGGCATGGACCTTGTCATCGACCGCGGCGATGCGATCAAGGTGAACCTGGGCCACTTCGACAGCTGAGATCTCCCGACTTGCGATGCCAGCGGCCAAGGTGGCAGCGGACTGCCGGATCAGATCACTCACTGCTATTCCTCATCCAGAATTCTGGGGACGCGGAATCGGTCATCCTGGGCGGAGGGGGCGCCAGAAAGTGCCTCGTCGCGACTCAAACTCGGCTTCACGACATCGTCCCGAAAGACGTTCACCATCGCAATGGGATGCGACATCGGGGGTATTTCATCAGCAGCGACCTCAGAGATGCGAGCGACTGAATGCAGGATCACATCCAGTTGCTCCGCATAGTGATCAAGTTCGGATTCAGTGAGTTCAAGTCTGGCGAGTTTGCCCAAGTGCGCGACATCGGCCCTGCTGATGGTCATGGCGCAATCCTATGAACCCAAGCTCATGACCCAATCGCTGCTGCCAGTCCTTCGGCAAGGAGCACCGCAAACCTCTCGGGGCTGATCACGGGAACGCCCAGTGATTCGGCCTTGTCCAGTTTGGATCCTGCATTCTCGCCAGCCACCAGCACGTCGGTCTTCTTCGACACAGATCCGAGCACCTTGCCTCCCGCATCCACGACCGCTTGGCCTGCTGAGTCGCGGGTGAAGCCCTCGATCGAACCAGTGATGACCACACTGACTCCAGTCAGCGCACCCTCAGCCTTCGCCTTCCTTTCCTGTGCAAGCTGCATGCCTCCCGCACGCCACTTGTCGATGATTTCGCGATGCCAGTCGACGGCGAACCATTCAGCCACTGCCTCGGCTATGACTCCCCCGACGCCTTCAACAGCAGACAGTTCATCAGGTGCTGCTGCTGCGATCGCATCGATTGAGCCGAACGCATCTGCGAGCGCTTGCGCCGCAGAAGGTCCCACATGGCGAATGGACAAGGCCACCAGCATTCGCCACAGAGGTCGAGTGCGCGCCACCTCGAGCTGGTCAAGAATGATCTTCGCGTTCTCGCTGAGCTGTACCGAGCCATCACCAGCTTCGCTGGCCTTGACGAAGAATTCACAGCTCATCATTCGCGGCACATCGAGGAGGAAGACATCTCCGATGTCACCGACGATGCCGCAATCGAGCATCGCCGCGGCTGACTTGGCGCCCAGGCCTTCGATGTCCAGTGCTCCGCGCGAGGCAATGTGAATCAGGCGTTCGCGAAGTTGTGCAGGACACGACCGTGAATTCAGACAGCGCAGATCCTTGTCGCCTTCCTTCTCTGGCGCCAGGGGACTCCCGCATTCGGGACAGTGAGTTGGCATCACGAATGCACGCTCTTGACCGGTCCGCAATTCGATGACTGGACCGAGCACCTCTGGAATGACGTCGCCAGCCTTGCGCAGGAACACCATGTCGCCGATCAGCACGCCCTTGCGCTCCACCTCGAAACCATTGTGCAACGTGGCCATCGCGACAGTGGAGCCGGCGACTTTGACAGGCTCCATCACTGCAAATGGCGTGACGCGACCAGTGCGCCCAACATTGACCTGAATGTCAAGCAGACGAGTACGGACGATTTCTGGCGGGTACTTGTAGGCAATCGCCCATCGAGGGGCTCTGGATGTCTCACCAAGGGTGCGCTGGAGCGCAAGCTCATCAACTTTGATCACAATGCCGTCGATCTCATGTGCGACGTCATGTCGATGCTCGCCGTAGTGCCGCACAAAGGAGAACACGCCTTCGGCAGTATCCTTGATCTCTGCGCGATCACTTGTGGGAAGCCCCAGTGCTGCCAGCAGTTCAT
>JAUSQD010000180.1 GCA_030652695.1 Actinomycetota bacterium | reverse complement strand
GCCAAGGTGTTTCTCGTGGGCCACGGCTATGCGCCCATCATCAAGGTGACCGACAGGTCAGGGGCAGTCGTCTTTGACGACGCCGTGCCCTTTCTTCCTCAGGACGGGGCCTTCACCTCCACCGGTGTAGTCAAGATCCCTGATGCAAACCCGCAGCTTGGCATTCAGGGTCTGTTCCTGCCCACAGCCAAGCTCGACCAGGTGCTCGGACCAATCTCCACCTTCCCCGCACCCGATGACCCTGCCTTGTTCATGTCTGCCTGGAAGGGCGACCTGGGACTGGACTCGGGAACGCCGCAGAGCGTGTACCGCCTGGTAACCGACAAAATGGAGAAGATCGGACTTGAGCAATTGAAGCCCGGTGAAAGCTGGACTCTGCCTGGAGGAGCAGGCACGGTGAGCTTTGCCGGCTATGAGCGCTGGGCCTCCTTCCAGATCGCAGCTGATCCTGGCAAGGAGATTGCGCTGTTCTCCGCGGCGGCAGCGATCCTTGGCCTGACGATGTCGCTGTTCATTCGCCGGCGTCGGGTCTGGGTGAAGGTCGTGGAGCGCGATGGCGTTACCGTTGTCCAGCTCGCCGGAATCATGCGCACATCCACGTTTGAGGATCAGGACATCGGTGCCCTCGCCGAGGATCTCGACCTCGTTGAGCAGGCACTTGTCGCCGATGGGCAGGCGCTGCACCCAGCACCATCCGAGGAGGAATCGTGAATCCTGAGTCCCTGGCTCAGATGAGCAATGTGGCGATCTATTCGTCGATGCTCACCCTGGCAATGGCCATGGTCGCCTTTGCTGCCTCGTTTGCCAGTGGCAAGCGCCGTCCTGCTGCGCTTGTCGCGACTGACACGTCGATGAGCGCTGGTGGCACTGCAGTGCTGACCAAGTCCGAGTCGAAGCCGGTCGAGGAGCCCGGGCGGCGGGCAGCCAATATTGCAATCTCGCTCACGTGGCTGGCATTTGTCCTGCTGCTTGCTGGCGTTGTCCTGCGCGGCATCTGGGCCGAGCGTGCGCCCTGGGGCAACATGTATGAGTTCTCGATCACCGCTGCCCTTGGCACCCTGGGCGTGTACCTGATCTTGAACATGCGGATGGACCTGCGATGGCTTGGCCTGTTCGTCGTGATCCCTGTCTTGCTGACCTTGGGCATGGCCGTCACGGTGCTCTACACCGAGGCGGCCCAGCTGGTGCCCGCTTTGAAGTCCTACTGGCTGATCATTCATGTGCTGGCAGCGATCATCTGCTCGGGCGCATTCACATTGGCAGCTGCAACGGCAGGACTGTCACTTGTGCGCGATCGCGCCGAGCGACACGGTGGTATTGGCACCGGCCCCGTCGGCGTGCTCAGTTCACGCATCCCTGATGCCGAACGCCTGCGCACGATCACCAATCGCATCTTGGCATTTGCCTTCCCCCTGTGGACCTTCGCTGTGGTCGCGGGAGCAATCTGGGCGGAGAACGCCTGGGGCCGCTACTGGGGTTGGGATCCCAAGGAAACCTGGGCTTTCATCACCTGGGTGGTCTATGCGGCTTACCTGCATGCACGTTCGACCGCGGGTTGGCGCAAGAACAAGGCTTCGTGGATCGCGATCGCTGGGTGGATCGTGTTCCTGATCAACTACTTCGGAGTGAATTTCCTGGCCAGCAGCCTGCACTCATACGCTGGAACTTCCTAGTCGGTCGCTGGCTCGCGGCTAACTTTCACCGCGGCGCTCCCGCATCCGGCGCTTCCAGGCGTCTTCTTCAAGCTTGGCCAGGAATCGCGGGTCATCGTCTGGAGCGCTGGGGTTGCGACGCTTGCGTCGGCCACCGCCGATGGGCTTGGTCCGACCAAACAGCACCCAGATCGCCCCGCCGATGAGGGGGACGAATACGACGATGATGAACCAAATGCCCTTGGGCAGATTTCGGACCGATGACTTGGGTGAACTGATCACATCGACGATGAACCAGATGTACACCGCGAGTAGAACGATGATGCCGGCGACTCTCAGCACTGAAACCTCCAGCAGTCAGCCTAACTCCCATGATCGTTGACTGAGATCAGTCGCATACGGTGGTGTCGTGCCAGTTGATCGCAGTCGCGTGAGAAATCTGCTCGTCTACACGGTTTTGAGGATCCTGCTGTGGCTTGGAGTGTGGGCGATCCTGCAGTTCCTGACTCCCATCAAGGGGGCACTCGCGTTGATCATCTCCCTGTTGTTGTCAGGGATCATCAGCATCATCGTGCTTGATCGGCAGCGCGACGCAATGAGCGAGGGCGTCGGCGCCTTCTTCGGCCGCATCAACGATCGAATAGAGAAGGCAGCCGCTGCGGAGGACTACTGGCAGGAGCCGCTTGACGCACCGGTCCCGGATTCAGCACCAAGCCAGCAAAGCGGCGGTGAGCAGTCCGTAGACGAGCACGAGCATCCCGGTCATCTTCAAGACGGTGACCAGGACCGGACCGACACCACCCCCTAGCACGATCTTCACCGGGGCTATTGCGAGAGCGAACGAAGAGAGTGCAAGGAGCACCCACCAGCTGGTCAGCGCAGCAACCCAGACGGTGAGGACGAAGGTGAGAGCCATGCATGCCGCGAAAATCAATCGTGTGCGCTGATCACCTAGTTTCACTGCAAGGGTGCGCTTGCCTGCGATGCGATCAGTTGGGATGTCGCGCAGATTGTTGACGATGAGCAGTGTGCAGATGAGCAATCCAACAGCGCACGATGCAATGACATCGACAGCAGCAATGCTGAACGTCTGCACGTACACCGTGCCAAGCACAGGCACGAGCCCGAAGAAGACGAAGACGAAGATCTCCCCGAGCCCCAAGTAGCCGTATGGATACTTGCCGCCTGTGTAGAACCACGCGGCAGCTATTGCGGCAGCGCCGACCAAGATCAGCCACCACTCATTGGTGATGACGACCAGCGCAAGCCCAGCCACTGCAGCCACCCCAAAGCTTGCAAATGCGGCAAGCATCACCTGTCGAGCAGCGGCGAGTCCCTGACCAACCAGTCGCACCGGGCCGATCCGGATCTCGTCGGTCCCCTTGATTCCATCGCTGTAGTCGTTGGCGTAGTTGACGCCGATCTGCAAGGCGAGAGCAACGATGAGTGCAAGGAGCGATCGAACTGCGATGAAGGAATCCTGACGCGCCACCAGCCCAGCGCCAATCGCCACCGGCGCGATCGCAGAAGGCAGAGTGCGTGGCCTTGAGCCAGCGATCCACTGACTCACCGTTGCCATGTCACTCCGTCGCCAATCAGTTCCTTGAGCACACGACGATCAACCTTGCCATTGGGCAGCATCGGCAGTTGATCAAGGATGGCAAAATATCGTGGCACTGCTGCGACTCCGAGTGCGGATCGGATCTCGGCGCGCAACTGGGTCTTCAATTCGGCAGGATCACAATCAAGTGCGGCCACAGTGATCGCGGCAAACAGCTGCACCTCACCACTTCCGTCAATCTCGGCGATCACTGAGCAACTCTGAACGAGGGAATTGCTGCTCAGTCCTTCTTCAACCGCGTGCACCGCAACATTGACACCATTGACGGTGACGACATCGTCCAGCCTGCCAATGACGCGCAGGTGATCCGTGAATGATCCGGTGTCGCCAGTGCGATAGCTGCCGTCAACAAACTGCCGGCTGGTCTGAGCTGGATCACATCGATAGCCAAGAGCCACCATTGGTCCACTGAGGATGATCTGCGAGTCCAGTTCGTCGATGGCCACATCGACTCCGTTCAACGGCAGTCCGTTGAACACGCAGCCACCAGCGGTTTCGGTCGCGCCGTAGGTCGTGGTGACCGCAACATTGGCTGCTCTGGCAGCTTCTGCTGTGACGAGTGGCAGTGGCCCGCCACCGACCAGAATCTGTGCGCATTGCGCCAAGGCGACCGCAGCTTGCGGTTCAGCCAGGAGCCTTCGCAGTTGGGCGGCGACCAAGGAGACCCGGACATCGGTTGATCGCTGCTGCGCGGAGGAGAATGCTTCCAGGAATGCTGAAGGGGTGAAAGGCGAAGCTCCGCCAAGACTTGCGACCGCGATGGGATCCAGACCGGTGCTCACTGACCGGATCAGCACATTGAGCCCGCCCATGGACGTCAAGGGCAAAGCGGCAATCCACTGCGGGGTTGAGTGCACGCTGCCCAGGGCAGCGCTGGTCAAGGCCGTCAGGCTTGCCGTGGTGTGCAGCACGCCCTTTGGATTCTGTGTCGAGCCTGAGGTCGCGATGACCACGGCGATTTCCTCGGACTCAAGAGGGGTGGACGCATCGCCTGGTCTGGTGGCCTGCAGCAGCTGCGTCACGTAGTCATTGGATGTCGTCGCGCTGACGGTGGGAATCGGCGCAATGGCCGGTCCAGTGCCAGCGAGTGCGCTGCGCAGGGCCTGGATCAACACGGCCAGCCCGTCGGCTCCAGGTGGCACCGGGATGCGGGCGAGTGGTCGGTCGGGCATTTCGTGAAGCGTAGTCGCGATAGCGTTCCGGACATGGATACCCGCACGCGATACACGCTTCCCCCGGTCGTAGCGGCCGACTCGCCCGCCCGCCAGAACCCCGAGCACTCCTCAGCCATCGCAGCCTGCGCATGGGAGCCGGTCGGCAATTTTCGTGACATCAAGTATGAGCTGTCTGTCGGTGATTCGGCTGGTATCGCCAAAATCACGATCAATCGACCAGACAAGCGCAATGCCTTTCGTCCGCAGACCATCATTGAATTGATCGAGGCATTCACCCTTGCCCGCGACGACGGTCGGGTCGGAGTCATCATCTTGACCGGACAGGGGGATTGGGCCTTCTGTTCTGGCGGGGACCAGATCATTCGCGGCGACGACGGCTACATCGGTGACGATGCTGTGGCCCAAGCGGGAGTCGGACGACTCAATGTCCTTGACTTGCAGATCCTGATTCGTCGAATCCCCAAGCCGGTCATTGCCATGGTGGCCGGTTATTCGATCGGGGGCGGACATGTGCTGCATGTGGTCTGCGACATGACCATCGCCGCTGAGAATGCGCGCTTTGGACAGACCGGCCCCAAGGTGGGCTCGTTCGATGGCGGCTACGGCTCGGGTCTGCTGGCGCGGATCATCGGGCAGAAGCGCGCTCGTGAAATCTGGTACCTGTGTCGTCAATATGGCGCAGCGCAGGCATATGACTGGGGTTTGGTCAATGAGGTCGTTCCACTTGAAGACCTGGAGATCGCCACTGTGGACATCGCCAAGGAGATGCTCGCGCTTTCACCTTTGGCCCTGCGGATGCTGAAAGCCTCACACAACGCAGCCGACGATGGGCTCGCTGGCATTCAACAACTTGCCGGTGACGCGACCCTGTTGTTCTACATGAGCGAAGAGGCTCAAGAGGGACGCGATGCCTACAAGGAGAAGCGGCAGCCAGACTTCTCGAAATTCCCCAAGCGCCCGTGACCGCACTGGGCGCACTCCTGCAAGGGGCGGTGCCATTCGCTGTTCGGCTCCATCGAGAGTTTCGCGGCGTCACAGTGCGAGAGGGAATGCTGATTCACGGTCCTTCTGGCTGGGGAGAGTTCTCACCGTTTGAGGACTACGACGATGATGCTGCTGGCCGTTGGCTCGGGGGTGCCATCGAAGCCGCATTTGGTGTCTGGCCAACGGCCAGGCTGGCAGTGATCAATGTCAACGCCATCATCCCGGCAGTCGCACCCGATGTAGCCACAGAGCTTGCTGAACAGGCTGCTGTGCGCGACGGATGCATGACGATCAAAGTCAAGATCACCGGTGATGACGCGGCCGATGAGGCGCGAGTATCGGCCGTTCGAGAAGCGATGGATCGCGCGCTCGGTCATGGTGTTGGGCTGATCAGAATCGATGCCAATGCCTGCTGGAGCGTTCAGCAGGCCATCAGCTCTTTGAGCAGGCTGTCGGCATATGGACTTGAGTATGTCGAGCAGCCTGTGTTGAGCAATGAGGATCTGCGCAAGGTGCGAGCCGCAGTCGATGTGCCTATCGCCGTGGACGAATCCATCCGCAGCGATCGCGGGAACAACCCGAAGGCTTTTGCGGAACTCTCAGAGATCGCCGACGTGGCAATCATCAAGCCCTATCCCGTCGGAGGTGTGAATCGCGCGATTCAGGTAGCTGAGCTCGTGAAGCTTCCCGTTGTCGTGAGCAGTTCGATGGATACATCCGTAGGGATCTGTGCCTCCCTCGCGCTCGCCTCGGCACTTGGTGTTCAGAGAGCCTGCGGCCTGGGCACCGGAGCGCTCCTGGCAACTGACGTGGTGTCCAAGGCTCTGGTCCCAGCGGGCGGGGTCATGGCAGTGCAGAAACTGGCGCCAGACCAAGCCTTGCTGGCCGAAGCCGGACAGTTGCTTGCGCCTGAACGGGTGCAGTTCTGGCAGGAGCGCATCACTAGGGCCTGGCATGCTGGCGCCGCCGATGCTTGGGAGAAAGTCATCACCTCAAGTGCGTGAACTCAAGGCTGACATGCAATGGTGAGGCTGTGAATCCAGCGACCGCGATGGCACGAGTGATCGTTGATGAGCTCATCCGATGTGGCATCACCGATGTAGTGCTCGCTCCAGGTTCGCGTTCAGCTGCCCTGGCCCTTGCTCTGGCGGCAGCTGAAAGCCGCGGAGATCTGACCTTGCATGTGCGCGTGGATGAACGCTCAGCTGCATTCCTTGCACTTGGCCTCGGCAAGGTCAGTGGAGTTCCAGCGGTCATCGTCACGACGTCCGGAACTGCAGTGGTCAACCTGCATCCAGCCATTGTTGAGGCAGACCACTCCAATGTTCCGCTGATCGCCCTCACTGCTGATCGCCCAGCTGCCTTGCGGGGGATCGGGTCCAACCAGACCATCGCGCAAGTCGGCGTCTTTGGGTCCAGCGTGCGGGAGATCATCGACATCGCCTCGCCGTCCACCGACGTCAGTGACGCGGTGCTGAATGCGCAGAATCGAGTGTGGCGATCCACGATTTCACGGGCAGTTGCCTCGACCACTGATGTGATGCGCTCAGGCCCAGTGCATGTCAACGTGCAGTTCAGTGAGCCGCTCGTGCCTGACGCTGAGCACACTCCTGATGAGCAGCGCGAAATGATGAAGATCGGTCCACTGGCCGGACGTGCAGATGGACGTCCTTGGACAGCTGACGCCAGGTTGATGGCAGGCATGGGGCTGCCGATCGATGAGATTCTGGAAATGCTGCTTGATGACCCGACTATCCCCGAGCGCGGATTGATCATCGTGGGCGATCACGCTGATGGTGAGGCCAGTGATCTGGTCGATGAGCTCGGCGATGCACTGGGGTGGCCGATCATCGGTGAGCCAAGCGGCAATGTCTCAACCTGCGATACAGCCTTGGCGCACGGTGCCCTGCTGCTGGCCAGTCCAGGGTTTGCCGATGCACACGTTCCCGAGGTTCTTGTCACTGTGGGTCGTGTCGGCCTGAGTCGCGATGTCAACCGTCTGATTCTTGCCTCCAAGGTGCACATTGCCGTGGATGCACAGCCGCAGTGGATTGACCCCATGCGCTCCGCTGATGTGGTGGTTGCGGCGTGCCCTCTGCCTCCCGCGATGGCCGATCTCGGCACTGATTGGCTGGAGTCCTGGCAGCGCGCAGATCTGCTCGCCGCAGCGGCCATTGAGACAGTGCTCGCGGGTCCATTGACACAGCTGACCGGCATGCATGTTGCGAGGGCGTGCGGACAGGCGGTGCCTGAAGATGGTCTGTTTTTCGTTGGACCTTCATGGCCGGCGCGTCATGTGTTCAACTTTGCGGCGAATGCAACCGGCAGTGCAGTGACACTTGCAAATCGCGGAACGTCCGGCATCGACGGTTGCATTTCCACGGCTTGGGGTGCAGCGATTGCAGCGCAGCGCGACAGCGAAGCCGGCAGCATCGCTCTCGTTGGAGACCTCACCTTCCTGTATGACCTCAATGCCCTGCGCGTTCCGCCTAATGAAGAGATTCCCGATCTCGTGTTCGTCGTCAGTGACAACAACGGTGGCGGGATCTTCTCTGAACTCGAGCAAGGTCAGCCGCAGTTCGCTGCCTCATTTGATCGAGTGTTCGGCACGCCACTTGATGCTGACATCCCAGCAAGTGTGCTTGCGCTTGGTTTTCCCTGCGCAGTTGCTTCCACCGTTGCTGAGATCGATGAAGCACTGAAAGCTGCACTTGAAGCTGGGGGAGTGCACGTGATCGTTGCGCGCACCTGCGCGCGCGATCATGAGGCCGAAATGCTCGTGCAGGTCAAGACCGCGATTGACCAGACTCTCGCGACCGCGTGAGTCTCAATTCGCTCGAAGAGAATCCCTGATCGGCACGAGCTTGGCGTTGGACTCGGCCAGCTCCTGCGCGGCATTGGAGCCAGAGACAATTCCGCAGCCGGCAAAGGCCCGGATCCGACCCTGCTCCTGGTCAATCTGCGCGCACCGCAGCGCTATGCCGAACTCACCGTCGCCCGATGCATCGCACCATCCGACCGGGCCTGCATAGCGACCGCGTTCCATGCCCTCAAGTTCGCGGATCACCGACAGTGCGCGTTCGGTTGGCGTGCCGCACACTGCTGCTGTCGGATGCAGCAACGCGGCCAGTGCCAGCACAGGAACGTCGTCGGCCAGACGCCCAGTGACATCGGTGCTCAGGTGCTGAACATTGGGAAGCTGCAGGACATGGGGACCTTCAGGAACGTCAAGGTCGGTGCAATGGGCCGCCAGCGCGCGCGCAACGGAACGCACGGCATATGCATGCTCGGACAGATCCTTGGGGCTGGCCAGCAGCGCCTCAGCCATGCTTGCGTCGGCTGCAGCATTGCCTTGACGTCGCACTGTGCCAGCCAGCACGCGACTGGTGACCATGTCACCTGTGCGTCGAACGAGGAGCTCTGGGGTTGCGCCGATCAGTCCTCCGACGCTGAAGGTCCAGCACGACGGATAGGAATGCGCAAGGGAACTCAGCATTGAGCGGGCATCCAGGGTTCCGTCAACCGTGGCGAACACATCACGTGCCAACACCACCTTGTCCAATTCGCGACGATCAATGCGCGCGATGGCCTCATCTACTGCCTGCTGCCATTCCACATCTGATCGCGAGCCCTGCGCCCACTGCACATTTGCTGGTGGCTTTGGCACGCTGACCGCTCGCAGCTCACTTCGAGGATCGCCTTCGGATCCGATCACCGTGATCCACGACTGCCCACGTCGCCGACCAATCAGCACTCGCGGAACGATGATGATCGAATTGCCCGGCTCAGGATCAAAGGCGAAGGAGGCAAATGCCACGGGGCCGGTGCCGGGCATTGCAACGGTGTCGTCGATTGAGGCGCTCGCGCACAGGCGCGACCACCATCGCTGTGCTCGGCTGAATCGCTCTGTTCCGCTGACTTCCAGGCTGGCTGCCACTCCCCAGCCCACCATTCCCTCGCCATTTCGGACCCAGGTGACGGCGTCGCCCGTTGGCAGGAGCGAGAAGAGGTTGCCCGGATCGTCGAGGGGGCGAGTGCGCACCTGCAATGGGGCTCCGGGTCTTTCCGTTGCGCGTGGAGCGGGTATGGCCGGATCAGCCTGGGGTTCTGGCATGACACCAGCCTAGATGCGGTCCGGGGCAGCACTCCTGCAAGGATGCAGCAGTGACAAGAGCTGACCTGACGAAGGCGCCAACCGATGTGGCGGCGATGTTCGATGGGGTGGCTCAGCGATACGACATCACCAATGACGTGCTGGCCATGGGGCAGACCCGCCGATGGCGAAGGGCAGTGGTTGCGGCAGTGAAGCCCCAATCTGGCGAACTCATCCTTGATCTCGCTGCGGGCACCGGCACCTCCAGCGTGCCCTTCGCCGAAGCAGGTGCGCACGTCATTCCCACTGATTTCTCACTCGGAATGCTGCGGGTTGGTCGTCAGCGTCAGCCGCAGTTGCCATTTGTGGCCGGCGACGGTCTGCATCTGCCGTTCAAGGATGCGGCATTTGATGCTGCCACCATCTCCTTCGGCCTGCGCAATCTCTCTGACAGGGGAGCTGGGTTGGCTGAGTTCCGGCGGGTGCTCAAGCCCGGTGGCCGCTTGGTGATCTGTGAGTTCTCGCACCCGACAGTTGCGCCGATCCGCACGATCTACACCGAGTACCTGATGAAGGCCCTGCCAGCTGTTGCAACACAACTGGCGAGCAATCCAGAGGCATATGTCTATCTGGCAGAATCAATCCGAGCCTGGCCTGCGCAAGCCGAGCTCGCTCAGGAAATCACTGAAGCCGGATTCATCTCTGCTCAATGGCGCAATCTGTCTGGCGGCATTGTTGCCATCCATCGCGCGGTGAACCCGTAATACGCGCGAACACGAGCGCCACTATGCTTACCACGGTCGTGAATGTGTTCACAATCGCGCAATCTGTCTGCCGGCGCCAGGGTGAGGAGTCGTAGGTGAACGTCTATACCCCGATCCTGGTATTGGGCGCACTGGCTTTCGCTTTCGCTCTTTTTTCGGCAGTCATCGCGCCGCTCACCGGCCCCAAGCGCTACAACCGAGCAAAGGTTGACGCCTACGAATGTGGCATCGAGCCGACCCCGCAGCCTGTTGGCGGCGGACGCTTTCCGGTGAAGTACTACCTCACCGCCATGCTCTTCATCATCTTCGATATTGAAATTGTGTTCTTGTATCCCTGGGCAGTCGCCTTTGATCACATGGCCTTGTTTGGCCTGATCGAAATGGTGCTGTTCATCGCTACCGTCCTTGTGGTGTACGCCTATGTCTGGCGTCGCCGTGGACTCGAGTGGGATTGACCGGGAGTAGTCATGGGCCTTGAAGAAAATCTGCCGTCCGGCGTGCTTCTGACGACGGTTGAAAAGGTTGCCGGCTACGCCCGCAAGGGCTCGCTTTGGCCAGCAACCTTCGGACTTGCGTGCTGCGCGATCGAGATGATGGCGGTCGGTGGTCCGCGCTTTGACATTGCCCGCTTTGGCATGGAGGTGTTCCGCGCCTCGCCGCGGCAGGCAGACCTGATGATCGTTGCAGGACGTGTCAGCCAGAAGATGGCGCCGGTTCTGCGTCAGATCTACGATCAGATGCCAAATCCCAAGTGGGTGCTCGCCATGGGCGTGTGCGCATCAAGCGGTGGAATGTTCAACAACTACGCAATCGTCCAGGGCGTTGACCATGTTGTCCCTGTCGACATCTACCTGCCTGGCTGCCCTCCGCGCCCGGAAATGCTGATCGACGCCATCCTCAAACTGCATCAGGAAATTCAGGACATGAAGCTCGGCGCTCATCGCCGTGAGCAGATGCGCGAACTGGAAGCGCATGCCCTTGTTGCCCCCACCACTTTGGAAACCAAGGGGCTCTTGCGATGACCGAAACCCCGGCCGTGCCGGTGTCTGTCCCCGTGGTACCGGTTCCTGTAGTGCCTGACGGCGTCAGCCAATTCGAAGTGTTTCACGTTCGCGAAGGCGCCTTTGGTGCTCAAGGATCTGGTGACACCAGTGGTTTCGGCGGCCTCGTCGAACTCATGCACATGCCCGAGCCGACCCTGCGTCCCTACGGCGGCTGGTTTGATGAAGTTGCCGATGAGCTTGAGCTGTCCCTGACGGCGCGTGGCATCGATCCCAGCAGTGCCATCGAGAAAGTCGTAGTCGACAGCGACGAGATCAGCTTCTTCATCCGCCGTGATCTTCTCGTCGGTGTGCTGTCTGCATTGCGCGATGAGCCGGGGCTTCGCTTTGAATTCTCAAGCGGTGTCAGCGGTGTGCACTACCCCAACGATTTGCATCGCGAATTCCATGCTGTGTACCACCTGCTGTCGATCACGCACAATCGACGCATCCGGGTTGAAGTCACGGCACCTGTGGGCGATCCGCACATCCCGTCCTCTGTTGGTGTCTACCCGACCAACGACTGGCACGAGCGCGAGACCTTCGATCTGTTCGGCATCGTCTTTGACGGTCATCCGGTGCTCACCCGCATCCTGATGCCCGATGACTGGCCAGGACATCCACAGCGCAAGGACTATCCACTTGGTGGCATCCCTGTGGAGTACAAGGGCGCAACTATTCCGCCACCAGATCAGCGGAGGTCGTACAACTCATGACCACTGAAGACGTCAAATACACGAGTGCTCCTTCGCAGTCCAATGATGCCTACGCAGGCGTCAATGATGATTCCGATGGGCGCATCTTCAATGTTGGCGGCGGCGATTGGGATTCGATCACCGTCGCCCCCGAAGGTGAGACCGAGCGCATCGTGGTCAACATGGGACCTCAGCACCCATCGACTCATGGCGTGCTTCGCCTGATCCTTGAGATTGAGGGCGAGACCGTCACCGAAGCCCGCTGTGGCATCGGCTACCTGCACACCGGCATTGAGAAGAACATGGAGTATCGCTCCTTTGTGCAGGGCGTCACCTATGCCACCCGCATGGACTACCTCGCGCCCTTCTACAACGAGGCCGTCTACTGCCTAGCCATAGAAAAGCTGTTGGGTGTCACTGAGCAGATCCCTGAGCGCGCAACGACTATTCGCGTGATCATGATGGAGCTCAACCGCATCTCCTCCCACTTGGTTGCACTGGCAACTGGCGGCATGGAACTCGGCGCCTTGACTGCCATGACCTTCGGATTCCGTGAACGTGAACTCGTGCTCGAACTGTTCGAGTTGATCACCGGCTTGCGGATGAACAATGCGTATATCCGCCCAGGTGGGGTAGCCACTGACTTCCCTGCTGACGGTGTCCAGCAGATTCGCGACACGATTCCACTGCTGCGCACTCGCTTGAAGGACACTGCCAACCTCCTCATCGACAACAACATCTGGATGGGTCGCACCTCAGGCATCGGATATCTGGACCTCACCGGCTGCATGGCACTTGGCATCAGCGGACCGATCCTTCGCGCAACTGGCTTCCCTCATGATCTGCGCAAATCCCAGCCTTATTGCGGCTATGAGAACTACGAGTTCGATGTCGTGACTGCTGACACCAACGATGCATATGGCCGCTTCCTGATCCGCATCGGGGAGATGGAGCAGTCGTTGAGAATCGTCGAGCAGGCGCTGGATCGCCTGCAGCCTGGTCCGGTCATGATTGCCGACAAGAAGATCGCCTGGCCATCTCAGCTGTCCGTCGGCAGCGATGGCCAGGGAAACTCCCTCGAGCACATTCGCGAGATCATGTCTGAGTCGATGGAGGCTCTGATCCATCACTTCAAGTTGGTAACTGAAGGCTTCCGGGTGCCAGCTGGTCAGGTCTACACCGCGATTGAATCCCCACGGGGAGAACTTGGCTGCCACCTGGTCAGCTCTGGCGGAACTCGCCCGTATCGCGTGCACTTCCGTGATCCCTCGTTCACCAACCTGCAGTCCGTTGCGGCAATGTGCGAAGGCGGTCAGATCGCTGACGTCATCGCCGCGGTTGCAAGCATCGATCCCGTCATGGGCGGAGTCGATCGCTAAGGCGATCGAGAGGAAGAGATCATGGCCATCAGCGAAACGACCATCGAGCGCATGCATGCGCTCGCTGCGCAGTACCCGAAGTCTCGCTCGGCGCTCCTGCCGATGCTGCATCTGGTGCAGAGCGAACAAGGCGAAGTCACTCCCGAGGGAATCGCGATGTGTGCTGAAGTCCTGGGGCTCTCTCCGGCTGAAGTCACTGGAGTCTCGACCTTCTACACGATGTACAAGCGCAAGCCAGTCGGCAAGCACCACATAGGCGTGTGCACGAACACCCTCTGCGCGCTTCTTGGTGGCGATGCGGTGTACGACGCGCTCTCGGAGCGGCTCGGCGTTGGTCACAATGAGCCAACTCCCGACGGCGGCTTCTCACTTGAGCGCATTGAATGTCAGGCGGCCTGCACGCACGCCCCAGTGATGACAGTCGACTGGGAGTTCATGGATGACGTCACCCCATCATCGGCAGTTGATGTTGTCGATCGACTCGAGCGCGGCGAGCGCGTTGAGTCCACTCGCGGACCAGCGATCCGTGACTTCCAGGCCACCGAGTTCAGTCTTGCCTTCCCTGATGACGGGCTGGCATCAGAAGGCAATTCAGTTGACGACAAGATGCTCGCCGGATTGCGCTACGCCAAGGAGCACAACATGGCTGCCCCAACTTTCGGACAGGAGAGCTGAACATGACGCTGACTCCTGTTATCACCGAGCATTGGGATGCGCCGGATCTGTACACCCTTGACGGCTATCAGCGCTTTGGCGGGTACCGCGCATTGCGTAATGCCCTCACTATGGATCCTGACGCGATCATCACCACGATCAAGGACTCCGGTCTGCGTGGCCGCGGTGGCGCAGGCTTCCCCACGGGTTTGAAGTGGAGCTTCGTCCCGCAAAACGACGGCAAGCCGCACTACTTGGTCGTGAACGCCGATGAGTCAGAACCGGGTGCCTGCAAGGACATTCCGATCATGATGGCCAACCCACATGCACTGGTCGAAGGCGTCATCATCTCCTCCTTTGCAATCCGCGCCAGTCACGCATTCATCTACATCCGTGGCGAAGTGCCCAACGCCCTGCGCAAGGTGGCAAGTGCGGTTGCTGAAGCGCGTCGCGCAGGGTTCATCGGCAAGAACATCCTTGGCAGCGGTTTTGATCTTGAAGTTGTCGTGCATGCTGGGGCAGGTGCGTATATCTGTGGCGAGGAAACCGCACTGCTGGATTCCCTTGAGGGCTTTCGCGGCCAGCCTCGCCTGAAGCCGCCATTCCCCGCGGTCGCAGGCCTGTATGCCTCGCCCACAGTCATCAACAATGTTGAGACCATCTGCAACATCCCCTACATCCTTGATCGCGGTGTGGATTGGTTCCGTCAGTTCGGCACTGAGAAGTCACCCGGCTTCAAGGTCTGGGCTGTCTCTGGCCATGTGAATCGCCCCGGCATCTACGAGGCTCCACTTGGCATCACGATGCGTGAACTCCTTGACTACGCCGGGGGCGTGCGCAATGGCGGCGAGGTGAAGTTCTGGCTGCCCGGCGGTTCATCGGTGCCGATGCTGACTCCAGATCACCTCGATATTCCGATGACCTATGAAGAGATGGCCGCTGCCGGCACCATGCTCGGCACGGGCACTCCGATGATCTTTGACACGACCGTCAGCGTCGTGAAGGCCGTGACGCGGTGGCTTGAGTTCTACAAGCACGAGTCCTGTGGCAAGTGCACCCCATGCCGCGAAGGCACCTACTGGATCACTGGCATGCTGGAGACCTTCGAGCACGGACATGGAGCCGAGTCAGATCTCGAAGTGCTGGTCAGTGCATGCAACCAGATTGCCGGACGATCCTTCTGCGCGCTGGGCGATGCTGCTGCGACTCCGTTCCCGGCGGCTCTGAAGTACTTCCGCGATGAGTTCATGGCGGCTACCCAGACCCCAGTGGATGAACAGTTCGATCCGGTGGCCTCCTACGTCTTTGCGGGAGCTGTTGCGCGATGACTGACATGCTCAATCAGGAAGTCGTGGCGACCGTCAATGTGACCATTGACGGAGTCGAACTGCAGGTTCCCAAGGGCACCCTGGCCATTCGCGCTGCCGAACTCATCGGCGTTGAGATCCCGCGCTTCTGTGACCACCCGCTGCTTGAGCCAGTGGCCGCGTGTCGTGCCTGTCTCATTGAAGTTGAAGGCATGCCAAAGCCGCAGCCAGCCTGTGCGCAGGTCGTCAGCGATGGCATGACCATTCACACTCAGCAGTCCTCCGCTGTGGCACGCGATGCGCAAGAAGGAGTGCTGGAGTTCCTGCTGTTGAACCATCCGCTGGACTGCCCAGTCTGCGACAAGGGCGGCGAGTGCCCTCTGCAGAATCAGGCGATGTCTGCGGGCCGGTCCGAATCGCGTTTCGAAGGCGAGAAGCGCATATTCGAGAAGCCGATTCCGATCAGCGCACAGATCCTGCTTGATCGCGAGCGCTGCGTTTCATGCGCTCGTTGCACCCGGTTCTCCGAGCAGATCGCCGGCGACCCGATGATCGAATTGCTCGAGCGCGGCGCCAATCAGCAAGTCGGCATTGCAAGTGATGAGCCTTTCAATTCCTACTTCTCGGGCAACACCATCCAGATCTGCCCGGTTGGCGCCCTCACCAGCGCCGACTATCGCTTCCGGTCGCGTCCATTCGACCTGGTGTCCACACCAACCGCCTGTGAGCACTGTGCCTCGGGTTGCTCCCTTCGCACTGACTCACGCCGCGGCGAGGTCACCCGCCGTCTGGCGTGGGAAGACCCCCAGGTCAATGAGGACTGGAACTGCGACAAGGGACGTTTCGCCTTCAGGTACCAGGCGCAGGACCGCATCACCACCCCACTTGTTCGTGAAGACGGGACATTGCGCCCTGCATCATGGCCAGAGGCAATCGATGTCGCTGCACGTGGTCTTCAGGCTGCAGGCTCAGCCACTGGTGTACTCACTGGTGGCCGCCTGTCCGTTGAGGACGCATATGGCTACGCAAAATTCGCTCGTGGAGTGCTCGGCACCGATCACATCGACTTTCGCTCGCGAGCCAACTCCGAAGAAGAAGCGCAGTTCCTTCGCGCCTGTGTCGCCGGTACGCCACTGACCGTGTCCTACGCGGCACTTGAGAGTGCACCATTCGTTCTGCTCGTTGCCTTCGAGCCTGAGGATGAGTCACCCATCGTCTATCTGCGCCTGCGCAAGGCAGGCACTCGTGTGGTCAGCATTGCCACCCGCGGCACCAAGGGACTGGCCAAGATGGGCGGCAGTCTGCTTGCTGTGGTGCCGGGCCGGGAAGCCCAAGCACTTCGCGATCTTCCTGCGGACATCCGCCAGGCACTGTCTCAGCCGGGTGCGGTGATTCTGGTGGGCGAGCGCATCGCTGCCAGCGTGGGTGGGCCCACTGCCGTGGCTTCATTGGCGGCGGCAACGGGTGCGGCTCTGGCTTGGATTCCTCGTCGCGCAGGTGAGCGCGGGGCACTGGACGCCGGCGCTCTTTCCGGTCTGCTTCCAGGTGGTCGTCCGTTGACCGATGCACGGGCGCGCAGTGAAGTTGCTGCCGCTTGGGGTGTCGATGCTGACTCACTGCCAAGCACACCTGCAAGCGATGTGCTGGATGCAGCGAGCCGTCGCTCACTCAAAGCGCTGCTCGTCGCTGGTGTGGATCCGGCGGACATGCCGGCGCCATTCGTCACCGATGCCGCGCTTGAGCGCGCTGCATTCATTGTGTCCCTTGATCACCACTACTCAGAGATCACTGAGTTCGCCGACGTCGTCCTTCCCGTGGCCTTGGTCACCGAGAAGTCAGGCACCTTCATCGACTGGGAAGGTCGCCCACGTCCATTTGCCCAGGTGTTCAAGGACTCTCTGGCGATGAGCGACGCCTCCGTGCTTGGCATGCTGGCACGAGCCATGGGGGCAACGGCCGGCGCCTGGGATGGGCCTGGCATCCGTCGCGAAATCACGGCTCTTGGGACCTGGTCGGGGCAGAGCGCTGAAGTGCCAGCAGTGGAGCCAGAGGTGGGCCCAACTGACGGCTTCCGGCTGGCCTCGTGGCGTGAACTGCTCGACGCGGGCGTCATGCAGGAGGGCGAGCCACATTTGGCGGCAACCGCCCGACCTGTGGTTGCAGTCGTCTCATCCTCGGCGCTCAGTGCGCTTGGCTCGCCGGCAAGTGTGACGGTGACCGGCCCGCTTGGCTCAGTGCAGCTGCCAGTTGAAGCAGGTGAAGTGCTCGACAATGTCATCTTCGTGCCGATGAATGCCCCGGGATGCTCGATCTACACCGATCTGGGAGCGCGCATCGGCGCCGCCGTTGATGTCACTGCTGGAGGTGTGGCATGACCGACGGCCAATTCGGTTTCTTCGGCACCGATCCCTGGTGGATCGTCATCGTCAAGGTGCTCGGCATTTTCGTGCTGCTCGTCCTGCTGACCTTGTTCACCATCTGGTGGGAACGCCGAGTGGTCTCGCGCATGCAGAACCGCATCGGACCCAACCGAGTTGGGCCCTTCGGCTTGCTGCAGTCATTGATGGATGGCGTGAAGCTTGCACTCAAGGAAGAGATCGTTCCCAAGGGTGTGCATCTTGCGGTGTACTGGATTGCGCCGATCATCTCGGCGACGATGGCCTTCGTCGCATTTGCGGTGATCCCCTTTGGCCCTGTGGTCAACATGTTCGGCGTCACCACGCCGTTGCAGCTGACGGACTTCCCTGTGTCAGTGCTGTACATCCTTGCGATCGCGTCGATCGGCATCTACGGCATCGTGCTTGCTGGTTGGGCGTCTGGTTCCACGTACCCGTTGCTCGGTGGACTGCGATCAAGCGCGCAGATGATCTCCTATGAAATCGCGATGGGACTTTCCTTCGTTGCGGTGTTCCTCTACGCCGGTTCGATGTCGACTTCTGAAATCGTCAGTGCGCAGGAGCCAGTGTGGTTCGCGGTGATCCTGCTGCCTTCATTCTTGATCTACGTCACGGCAATGGTCGGAGAGACCAACCGCGCGCCATTTGACCTCCCTGAAGCTGAAGGCGAACTCGTCGGTGGATTCCACACCGAGTACTCGTCCATGAAGTTCGCACTGTTCTTCCTGGCCGAGTACATCAACATGGTCACGGTCTCGGCTTTGGCAACGACCTTGTTCCTGGGCGGCTGGCGCGCCCCATGGCCGCTGTCGCTTTGGGAGGCATCCAACACCGGCTACTGGCCGATTCTGTGGTGGCTGTTCAAGGTGCAGATCTTCATCTTCATCTTCAT
>JAUSQD010000164.1 GCA_030652695.1 Actinomycetota bacterium | reverse complement strand
ATCTGCTTGACCTCGCCGACAAGCACGATGGAGCCGGTGACCAGCACCCCGCCACCGCCATACTCCGAATCGGCCTCGGCAAGGGTGACTGCCTCATCGAGTGCGTCGGGCACGGACCGCATCGAGACCACCCGATCATCGCCAAAGACCCGCACAGCTACCTCATACAGCGACTCCACCGAGAGCGCCCGCGGTGAGGAAGGCTCCGTCACCACAACAGCAGACACGATCGGCTCGAGGGCGATCAGGAAGCCCAATGGGTCCTTGTCCGACAGCACGCCCACCACCGCGATGAGGGTGCCGAACTCGAAGGAATCCTCAAGCGCCTGCGCCAAGGCCACTGCGCCAGCTGGGTTGTGGGCCGCATCGAGCAGCACGGTTGGGCTGCGGCGGACGATCTCCAAGCGGCCAGGCGACGATGCCTGATCAAGGCCAGCCCTGATCACATCATCATCAACAGGCGGTTTTCCGGCTCCCATGAACGCCTCCACCGCTGCCAGCGCCAGCGCCGCATTGCGAGCTTGATGCTCACCGAAGAGCGGCAAGAACACCTCATCGATTCGACCGCCGATGCCCTGCAAGCTCAGCATCTGCCCGCCGACTGCAATCACACGATCCATCAAGCCAAACTCGACCCCTTCTCGGATCGCGATTGCGCCGACCTCCTGGATTCGCTCCGCAATCACAGCCGTAGTTTCCTCGTCTTGGTTCGCGATCACCGCGAACGCTCCGGGCTTGATGATCCCAGCCTTTTCCGTGGCTATCTCGGTGATGGTCTCGCCCAAGTACTGCTGATGATCAAGTGCGATGGGACTGATGACGGCCACCTGCCCGTGCGCGACATTGGTCGCATCCCAGGCGCCGCCCATGCCCACTTCAATGATCGCCACGTCGACTGGCGCATCTGCGAAGGTCGCGAAAGCGATGGCCGTCATGACCTCAAAGAAGGACATCGCTGGTCCGCCATCGGCCTGCGAATTCTGGTCGACCAGATCAACATACGGAGCAAGGTCGCTCCAGGTCTCCAGGAAGCGCTCCTTGCTCACCGGATCACCGTCGAGGCAGATCCTCTCGCGCGGATCCACCAGATGCGGCGAGGTGAACAAGCCAGTGCGAAGTCCATATGACCGAAGCATCACTTCGATCATCCGAGCCGTGGATGTCTTGCCATTGGTGCCGGTGACGTGGATGACCGGATAAGCCGCCTGCGGATCACCCAGCAGGGTCATGATCGAGGCAATGCGTGACAGCGATGGTTGGAGTTGGCTTTCTGGCCACCGGTTCAGCAGGTTCTGCCAAACCTCATTGAGCTTGGCATCCTCAGATGCTGGTGTTGTTGCCACGACGCAGCAGTCTAGGGAGCATCGTCGCCTCCATAAGATGGACCACCATGACCGGCCCACGCACCCCTGCAAATCTCACGATGCCCGAAAAGCCAAGCCTCGACGGGATCGAGGATCGTTGGGCTCGATTCTGGGATGAGCAGGGCAGTTACACCTTTGACCGCAGCAGCACTCGCGATCAGGTCTTTTCGATCGACACCCCTCCCCCAACAGTGAGCGGTTCGCTGCACGTCGGACATGTCTTCTCCTACACCCACACCGACTGCATGGCGCGCTACAAGCGCATGCGCGGCTTTGAGGTCTTCTACCCCATGGGCTGGGATGACAACGGGCTGCCGACTGAGCGTCGGGTGCAGAACTTCTATGGCGTGCGATGTGATCCCAGCCTCGCCTACATCCCCGATTTCCAGCCTCCAGCCGAACCTGATGCCAAGCGGCAGGTTCCCATCAGCCGTCGCAACTTCATCGAGCTGTGCGAGCAGTTGACCCTTGAGGATGAGGTGGTCTTCGAACAACTGTGGCGCAGGCTTGGACTCTCGATTGACTGGTCCCAGACCTACCAGACCATCGGTCACAACAGTCAACGTGTGAGCCAGTTGGCCTTCTTGCGCAACCTCAAGCGTGGAGAGGCATATCAAGCCGAAGCACCGACTTTGTGGGATGTCACTTTCCGCACTGCTGTGGCGCAGGCCGAGCTTGAAGATCGCGAGCGGCCAGGCGCCTACCACCGCATCGGATTTCCCACCACTGCTGACACCGACACCAAAGTGTTCATCGAGACCACGCGGCCAGAGTTGTTGGCGGCTTGCGTGGCGCTCGTGGCGCATCCTGATGACGCGCGCTACCAGCCGCTCTTTGGCACCACCGTCACCACACCGTTGTTTGGGGTCGATGTCCCTGTGATGGCGCATGCTCTTGCGGATCCTGAGAAGGGTTCCGGCATCGCAATGGTCTGTACCTTCGGCGATCTCACTGACGTGATCTGGTGGCGCGAACTGCAATTGCAGACCAGGCCGATCATCGGCTGGGATGGGCGCATCATCGCCGACATTCCGGATTGGGTCACTGAAGATTCGGCCAAGGCGCACTACACCGCGATCGCCGGCGCCACGAGTCACACGGCCAAGGAACGAGTTGTGGCAATGCTGCGCGAAGGCGAGCATCTGATAGGAGAGCCTCGCGAGATCACCCACCCGGTGAAATTCTTCGAAAAAGGCGACAAGCCCCTTGAGATCGTCACCACCCGGCAGTGGTACATCACCAACGGCGGCCGTGATGCCGAACTGCGAGATGCCCTGGTCGCGCGTGGCAGCGAACTGCAATGGCACCCAGCGCATATGAAGGTGCGCTATGAGAACTGGGTCGAGGGTCTCAATGGAGACTGGCTGATCTCGCGCCAACGCTTCTTTGGAGTGCCAATCCCGCTGTGGTACCGACTCGATGATGAAGGCAACCCGATCTACAGCGAAGTACTCATCCCGGAGGAATCGCTGCTCCCGCTGGATCCCAGCACTGACGCTCCCGCGGGATTCACCAATGACCAGCGCGATCAGCCGGGCGGCTTCATTGGCGATCCCGATGTGATGGACACCTGGGCCACCTCAAGCCTGACTCCACAGATTGCAGGTGGCTGGGAGCGTGATCCAGATCTTTGGGATCGGGTCGCTCCCATGGATGTGCGTCCACAGGCGCACGAGATCATCCGAACCTGGCTGTTCAGCACCGTGGTTCGCAGCCATCTCGAAGATGACCGACTTCCGTTCAAGCATGCAGCCATCTCTGGATGGATACTTGATCCTGACCGCAAGAAGATGAGCAAGTCCAAGGGCAATGTCGTCACGCCCATGGGCCTGCTTGACGAATACAGCGCCGATGCCGTGCGCTACTGGGCTGCTTCAGGTCGCCCGGGAACTGACACCGCGTTTGACGTTGGTCAAATGAAGATCGGCCGCCGCTTGGCGATCAAGATTTTGAATGCAAGCAAGTTTGTACTCGGCTTTGATGCCGGCTTCAATGACTCGGCCATCACGGCCGATCTTGATCGCGCACTGCTTGCACAGTTGGCTGGAGTTGTCCAACAGGCAACCGCAGCGTTCGAGGACTTCAACTACGCGCGAGCACTCGAGATCACTGAAGCCTTCTTCTGGAACTTCACTGACGACTACGTGGAGTTGGTCAAGGAGCGTGCATACGGCGGTCAGGGTGAGGCCCAAGCCGCATCAGCCAAGGCGACTCTTGCCATCACACTTGAGGCCGTGCTCAAGCTCTTTGCCCCGTTCCTGCCCTTCGTCACCGAAGAAGTGTGGAGTTGGTGGCAGGACGGAAGCATTCACCGATCCCCGTGGCCAGATGCTCATCGCATTTCATCCCTGAGTCAGGGCGCCGATCCTGCTCTGATCGGTGAAATCGCCAATGCGCTCTCGCAGGTGCGCAAGGCGAAGTCCGAGGCCAAGGTCAGCATGCGAGCCGTTGTCGAATCGGCCACCATCGCTGCAACGGACTCACAGGTGGCTCGACTTCAAGGCGCCATGGCCGATTTCAAGGCGGCCGGATCCATCGCTGAGCTCAGTTTCAGCAGCGGAGAGAGAATCGAAGTCTCGGTCGTGCTCGCGCCAATCAGCGTCTGAACTGCGACAAAGCAGGGACTTCTCCGCAACGCACTTCCCCATACGCTCAGAGCGCCATTGAATCAACAGTGGATCCTGCGCCAGCGCTCCACAGCGCCTACGCGCAACGCATGCAACATGAGCGGAGTTTTCATGTCCCTATGGATTGTTCTTCTAATCGCAGCCGTCGTCATTGCAATTCTTGGCTTTGCCACTGTCGCGAAGTGGCTATTCATCCTGGCAGTCATCGTGTTGGTAATCGGTCTCGTCGGACTGCTCATGGGCAGAAGTCGCACGCAATTGTGAATGCGACAAGAAACGGAAACTTCGTCTATCGAATCGGGATACACCTTTCCCTACCCTGAAGTCAGATCGCACTGACACCACATGTCGATCGGACTTCATATCACTCGCATTAAGTGAGGCAAACAATGTATGTATCTCGAGCAAAGAAGATTGCAATACTCGCTGCGTTTGCAGCTATCCCAGCGTTCGGACTCATCGGAACTTCCCCCGCCAGTGCTGCACCACCCGACGTGCTACAGCAAGTCGGTGTGCCTGCAGTAGGCGGATGTGCAGCCGTGGTGGAGCCATCGCTCAACTTGGCTGGAGTCGCCTACGGCGGCTGGGGCTTGAGTTGGGCGCGGTGGATCAACAACGGCGCAGGTGGTCCGGTGTGCTCCAGGCTTCTGACATTCGACGCATCAGCGGCCGACTGGTACGCACGATAGGAACCCCGTGGCTTGTGGCAGGTGGTGTCGACGTTTGCAATCCAAATGTCGACACCACCTTCGCCATTTGTCGACACCACCTTCGCCATTTCTGAGCATGGCCACGAATTCCACAACGGAATTATGCAAGTGCTTGCGTGCTAGGAGTCCAAGGAAGGCACATCAATTTGCTCTGGTTGATCATCGATGGGCACTCCACATGCCGTGAGCCCTATGCCCAGAATCAGAGTTGTCACTGCGATTGAGCCCACTCGCAGGACACGAATCATGACGATTCCTCGTGGGTCGGAAACATCGCGATGAAGCGAGCACCGCCTTCTGGCGACGTAGCAATCTCAATATCGCCCCCGATGTTGACCGCTTGGTCTCTCGCGATGGCCAGTCCGAGCCCAGCACCCTCTCTGCCGGAGTGCGCCAAGCCACGATTGAACGGTTCAAAGACTCGTTCACGCAACTCCTCAGGCACACCTGGTCCAGCGTCATCGACGATGACTTGAACGGCGTTGAACTCTGCGAGTACCTTCACTCGCACGACGCCGCCGCCGTGGGTCCGCGCATTCTCCATCAGATTGCCCACCACGCGCTCGACGCGTCGCGCATCCGTACGAATCGTCACGTCGTCTCCGCTTACGAGTCCGCTGTCAAAACCCCGCTGAAGTGCACTGTCGTGACAAAGCTGCCTTACGTTCACACTTTCCCACTGAGGTGGCGTCTCTGGATTGATACGACTGATTTCCAAGAGGTCTTGCAACACTTGGGCAAGACGACGAACTTGTTGCGACAAGACCGTCACTAGCCCGGATTCGCGCGCGGGTAATTCGGCACTTCGAGTCTCAAGCAGTTCTGCCGTCCCCAGCACTGAAGTCACTGGCGATCTCAGTTCGTGACTGACATTGGCGCTGAATCGCTGCTCGCGAGCGAGCCGGGCTTCAAGCGAATCGGCCACACTGTTAAACGTGACAGCGAGAGGATCCAAGTCAGGGTCTCCGGTAAGGAGCACCCGAGCGCCCAATTCACCGGCAGCCAATTTGCGAGCACTATATGCCAACTCGCGCACCGGTCTCAGGAGATAACTGACGAAGTACAAACCGAGAAGTGCGCCCAGAACAGTTGACAGCACGATGATTCCCAGAATGAGCCAAGCTCCTCGTTTGAGGGCGGTGTCCAACTCATAGAACGAGAAGATCTCAGCGTAGGTCGCACCATCTATATCAGTTGCGACAGCGAGGTACGGCTGACCTTGATATGAGAATCGCTGCTTGGCGCCACCACCAGTAGCGGCCGCAAGCAGCAACTGCGGCGGTATGGCCGAGGCCGGCACGGGAGTCTGGACACCAACCCATGTCCTTCCATCTGACGAGTACAAATGCTGCGAGGCGCGGGCGCCCACGAGCGGAAGCTCCAAAATCGCTCGCTGCGCCGAATCACCCTTGATCGTCATGGCATGACTCACCGCCTGCGCATCAAGCAATGCCCGGGTCTGCGCCACGCTCTCTCTGGCCTTCATCAGATAGTTGCGAGCGAACTGGTAGGAGGCAACTGAGAGCACAGTGGAAATGACGAAGGCCAGGAGTGCGAATGACACTGCTACACGAGTGCGGAGCCTTGGTGAGCTGAACATGCTTTAGACGGCCATGCGGTACCCGAAACCGCGCACAGTCAACAGCAATTCTGGATTTGCCTGATCCTGCTCGATCTTGCTTCGCAGGCGATAGATGAGATTGTCGACAATGCGGCCATCGCCAGCATTGCCATAGCCCCAGACTTTGCGAAGAAGATAGTCACGACTCAGCACCTTTCCGTGAGCACTGATCAGTTCCGAAAGCACAAAGAACTCGATTCGCGACACCGCTACTCTCTCCCCGTTCTTGAGCACCTCAGCCGTGTCTGGGCGCAATTCGATGGGCCCACAGGTGAGCACGTCAGGAACAGCGTCGAGCGGCACAGTCTTCCTGAATTGCGTGCGCACCCTGGCCATGAGCTCCTTGGCAACGAACGGCTTGGTGACGTAATCATCCGCACCGGCTTCCAGCCCAACAACGACGTCATGACTGTCAGCATTCGCGGTCACGATAATGATCGGCATTTGGCTGTACGAACGAACTTTCCGCACCAAGTCCAAACCATGCATGCCTGGCAAGCGCATATCCACAATCAACACATCCGGCGGTTGCTTTTCAAGGTAGACCAGGGCTGACTCGGCATCACCTGCCTCGGTGACATTGAAACCGCCTTCTTCCAAATTCATCCGGAGAACTAGGCGTATTGCATCATCATCTTCAACAACGAGCACTGATCGCAGCATGCATGCATTCAATACCGAAACGGTTCACACCGCTACCTGACTCCTTCCCCCGGAGGCAATGAGAGTCGAACGCGATGGCGTTGGGACACAACTGCGATCTACAGCTCCGATTTAGGCTGATTTTCAGGCCACAATTGATCGCCGACTCATTCAATCGATCGAGAGACGTGGCAGCCACATGAAAGACATCGAGTTAGGCAAGGTGAAGACCGTTCTACAGCCGTGGGGCAAGGAAGAAGTCTTCGCCGATATCGATGGACGACTCGTAGGCAAGGTCTTGCATGTGCGAGCAGGTGAACGAATGACCATTGAAGCCAACGCGGCACATGAAGAAGTTGTCTCCTTGATGTCAGGCGCCGTGTGGATCGATCAAGGCGACAATCCTGAGCATTCCCCTCGCATATCGCTGGCCCCTGGCCAGACTGTGCACATTGCGCCGGGGACCGCGCAACAAATCTCGGCGACAGAGAACTCGATGCTTTTGGAAGTATCCACTTCAACTGAAAGCACGCAGAACGAAACTTGAAGCTGCGAATACGGACGCCAAGTGCGACCCAAATGCGACGCACGCGCGTCACTTGTGATGCCCAAAATGCGCAATCCTCTGGCTAATGCCAATGCGAGGAGTGCTCGATGTCCAGGTATTCACACCAGTCCGAAAGCACGAGTGCTTTGCTCGAAGATCCAGTCTCTCTAGAACACCTTGCTCCACCAGTTCGGGTCGTGACTTCAGCTCGTCCAGCTCCAATGCAGCAGCAGCGGGCCCGAAAGCCGCTGCTACTGCTCGACGCAGCAGCGCAGTCGCGAGACTTTTTGTCGACACTTCTGTCAGATCTGGGAATGCCGATCAAGTCTCATGAAAACTTGAGTTCAATCGAAACGCCAGTGACGTTCGAGCTTGCTGTCCTGGGTCCAGGCTCGTCACACGACAAAGCCGTCATCGCTGGCGTGCGAAGGGTTGATTCGTCTGTCTGCCTGCCCATACTCCTGATCGGCGGATACTCTGCGGATGAGGGAATGAACTGGGCCTTGAGCTCGAGTGCAGATGACTATCTAGGTGCTCCACTGTCATCAGAGTTCCTCGGGGCGCGGATACACAGTCTGCTGGCGGCTCGTCACAGAAGTGAGCTGGCATTGACGAGCGCCTCAGATCGCACTGCGCACCTGGAACGTGCGTTGGACACCAATCGTTGCATCGGCATAGCGCTCGGAATCTTGATGGCCACAGAGAAGATTACGGCCGATTTGGCCTTCCAGCGTTTGAAGGCTGCGAGCCAGAAATCAAATCGAAAGTTGCGAGACATTGCCGATGATGTGATCTACACAGGGGCCCTGGCGGAACACGTCTGAACAACTTCTCCCGCGCCGCGCTGACGATCACTATTGGGACGCATCTGCGTTCATTGTCAGACGCACCTGAGGCAACAAGCAAGGCACCATAGAGGTACATATCCACGCGTCACCGAAAAGGAGGGACAGGCCAATGGAAACTCACCTGGATCCCCTCGAAGCATGGCAGCAGGAAATAGAGGAGTTGCGGTTCACCGTGGACCTTCCCTTGCTTCCTGAACCGGCTGCTTTTCGCTCTGTGAGCGCCCGGATCAGCAAGTACATGAGTCACTTTGCGCGGTATCGAAGAGTTGTCCAGAGCGTTTCCGGCTATACAGAGGCCGAAGGTCATCAGCAATTGCGCGATGCCATCAGCGCAATTGGCCACGAATTGCAGTCACCTCCGCTGCACCGCCACCAGATGCAGCTCCGTATGGAGACTCTTTCAAGTCTCGTCCGCCTCGAGCTGGAACGCGAGCGTGAGTTTGTAGCCATGCTCACTACCCGTCTGGATGCACCACAAAAGCATGCGCTCAGCACCGGCCTCCAAGGCATCCTGAAATCAGAGGATCAAGGGTCCTCTTCAGATGGAGACGAATCCTGGGCCAGCGCACCGACCAAGGTTGACCCCGCCGTGGATCGATCCACTCGAGCCGTAATCGAAAGAGGAGATCAGCATGAGTAAGCAATTCGTCGAGCCGGACTCAGCAGACTCCGAGCATGTAGTCGGCAAGGCCCTTGCAGTAGAGCCACCACTGGTGGTGAGCGCCTTGGTGCTGGCCATCGGGCTGACCATTGCAATCAAGGCAGTTGCGCATATGCGACGCCGCCCTGTGCACCGTTTCCCCATTGCGTGGAGGGCAACTCGTCATGCCTGATTCCCGCAAGGATCCCAGTCTGCAAGCTGAGACCGAAGACATACCTGATATCGGCGGAATTCAGCCGCCCACCCCTGAAGCAGTGCCCATCGTGGAGATCCCGAAGGATCAATGACCCACTGACGCTGATGCATTTACGGGAGTCTGCACCGCGTACTTGGCACGCGGGGGAAGAAGAGTCAACAGCAGCGACATTGCCGTGAAGGCCACGCCAAAAGCAGCAGTGAACAAAGTTGTCAGGCGCGCGCCATCATTGGATGCACCAAGAAATACCGCTATCTGTCCAGCAACAAAACTACCGACAGTGATAGCCACGCCGATGATGCCAAAGGCGATTGCCCGCAAGAGAGTAAGCACCTGTAGGTGCTGATATTCGTCCATGACGTCCTCCTTGATCAGTTGACGAGAGTCAACTTTTCAATTCAGAAATCTAGCCAGTGGAAAATCGGGATTCAACTGATTTGAACGGTTCACAAGAGACTCGCAAGAAACTCACAAGGACACCGACGGAACTCAACTGACGGCGCCCCTTGCGCACGCTCGTGAAGCCGGCGCCAGGCGGAGAGCCAGCAGTGATGAAGCTGCTTCAGGGCCACGGCGATCAAGGCCCTGAAGCAGCAAGCACTCAGGCGCGTGGATCGTGCGTGTGCGTCGTGGTGACTGGCTGCGCCACTGCGACCGTGTCCCCACGATGAAAACCTCCCCATGAAGACCAGAAAATGATCGACAGGACCAGACCAATGCCGCCCACAATCATCAGCACCACGCCGGCAGTGCCGATATTGAAGCCACTTGCATCAGCGGTGACGGCGAAGCGCATGATTGCCCCGACCGCGATGAGAAGCAGACTGACTGCCATACCCATGAGATTCCCCTTTCATCACGGCTCCTCAGGAATTTGAGAAGCCTGTTCATTTCACCAATCAGATCGTGCACGCGAACTACTGCAGCCAAGAGTCGGCCTCTCAGTCGCCTTTGACTGCGTCGCGAACCTTTTCCACTACTTCTTCGGCCTTGTTTTCGACTGTCTTCAAGGCTTCCTTGACCTTGCCCGAAGCCTCATCGACACGACCCTCGTTCTTCAATTCATCGTTGTCGGTGATGTCGCCGACTGCCTTCTTGACACGACCCTTTGCTTCATCTGGATTGATAGCCATGCTGCAACCTCCCTTGACTGAACTTGTGCATTCAGTATCTGGTCGCTCGCGCATCAATACGACCCTGTTCGAGTCGCACGTCTGTCCCACCTATCCTGCAATTCATGACATGTGAAGACTTGTAGGCAATAGTTCGCAAGTGGAGATGAAGCTCTTCGCACTTGATTCGAAGGACACCGATGAGCCAAGACCGAGCTGAGTCATTCCATACCGTTACCGCAGAGCCGGTGCAGTGGTTCATCACAGCAGATGAACGAGGCAATCCAGACACCTGTATCGATTCGAGGCACGCAGACGGCATCAGTTGGACAGTTGGAAACTCACTAGAGCCATTGGTGCACGGAAGCCTCTATTTTCGTCAACTCCTCTCAGCTGTTGAACAGCTGCGCGGAGGGGATCTGCTGTTGTTCACAGACTGGAGAGGCGATCCAGATCAACATCTGGACGCTGCGGGTGCCGAAGTAGGGGCGATGTTCGCCGCGGCCGCGGCTCGCGGAGTGGACGTGCGAGGTCTGCTCTGGCGTTCCCACACCTTCATGCAATTGGGCACACAGAAGAATCGCGGTCTCGGCGCTCTCCTGGAGGATTCTGGGGCCCAAGTCCTGCTTGATATGCGCGTTCCTGCCTTCGGTTCGCATCACCAGAAAATGGTCGTGTTGCGCCACCGGGATCGGTCCCATCTGGATATTGCCTTCGTCGGCGGCATCGACCTATGTCACGGGCGTCGCGACGACTCCTTGCATGATGGGGATCCGCAGGCTTTGCCTATGGCCAAGGTGTACGGCGATCAGCCACCTTGGCACGATATACAGATGGCCATCCGTGGCCCAGCCGTAGGCGACGTCGAAGCGGCCTTCCGAGAGCGCTGGGATGATCCCAGCCCACTTGCCCGTCATCCAATTCATGTGCTCACCTCGTGGCTGCATCGAGAGACCAAAACGCCAGATGCACTGCCACCGCAGGGGCCAGACCCCGAACCCGTTGGGAGCGCGGCCGTGCAGATACTGCGCACGTATCCGGTGCGACACCCTGGATATCCGTTCGCCCGAGAAGGCGAACGAAGTATCGCTCGCGGGTACATCAAGGCCCTGGGCAATGCAAGGGATTTCGTCTACGTCGAAGACCAATATCTCTGGTCCAGGGAGGTTGCATCGGTGTATGCAGGCGCACTGCGTCGCGAACCGAACCTGCGCATGATCTTCGTCATTCCCGGTTACCCCGAACAAGACGGTCGCTTGTCGATGCCACCCAACCAACTTGGACGACAGGGTGCACTCGAAGTGTTGCGCGAAGCCGGCGGCGATCGCGTTGCCATCTTCTTTCTGGAGAATGCCAAGGGAACACCTGTATACGTGCATGCCAAAGTTGTGCTGATTGATGACATTTGGGGATGCATCGGATCTGACAACACGAATAGACGGTCGTGGACGCACGACTCAGAGCTCAGCGCTGCATTCATGGATTCCGACCCCGATGGATACGTTCGAAGCCTGCGGCTGGCACTGGCGCAAGAACACTTGGGCTCAAATTACGACGACGAGGATCTGAAGGATCCGAGGGCATTCTTTCAAGCCTTCCTGGACAGCGCAGCAGCCCTGGACGCCTGGCATCTTGGCGGCATGCGCGGACCCCGCCCAGTAGGGCACCTGCGCACTTTCGATCAAGGGCACATCCGGCGCCGAACCCGGACATGGGCCGAGCCGATCTATCGCACCGTCTATGACCCTGACGGACGCAAGCGAAGCATGCGTCGCATGCAGGAGTTCTAGCTCCCGCTACTTGACGTGCCCCTTCAAAGACGGACGCGGGAAACGTCGGCGTGCGTAAATCAATGCGGATTCCGCCAGTGCCACCCATGCCACGCCAAAGAGCCAGCCTCCCAACACATCACTTGGCCAGTGCACCCCAAGCCAAATGCGACTGCCGCCGACAATCACCGCGAAAGCGACAGCAGCGCTGCATGCAACTGCGCGGGATCGCGAGCTATTGAGTCGCGGAGCGATCGCCCACAGGCAGGCTCCCGCGAAGATTGTCGCCGACGTTGTGTGACCTGAAGGAAATGTGGGACCTGCAGCAGATCCAAGCCAGTTGCCGACGTCTGGGCGCTCACCTCCCATCAGCGCGTTGATCGTCAAGCCCAGGTACATGCCCACGCTGGCAACGCCAGCCAAGAGGACACCGCTGCCGATACGTGAACTGATGCGCTTGGGTCCCTTGACAGCCAAGGCTCCAATGACGGCAAGTGCCGGTATGGTGACAATCGTTGCACCGCCCCAGGTGACCCAGCGCGCAAATTCGACATCAAAGGCACCGCGATTGGCCACCACCCAGCGATGAATGTCACCATCAACTGCAATCGTCAAACTGGAACGTGCTCCCACGGCCAGCGCCAACACGGTGAACAGCGCCCCGGACCCAAGACCAATCCACAACAGGGTTTTGCTCGAAATGCCGATATTGGGGACGACTTCAGGAAGGTCAATCAGCACCCCCGCAGCAGTTGGCTGCGAAGGAGCAGTGGGATCCAGTCCCGTTGCCACTGCTTCAACGATCGTCTCAACGGAGTCTGCACCTGGGTGTGCGTCCTTGTCTTGTTCGCTCATCACACTGACGCACTCTCTCGATCAGTCACTGCTGGCTGGTAGTGCCTTCGGGGCAACAGAGTCGTGATGACAATGGTCAGCCAGACCGAGCCAGCAATTGCACCGAACATCACATCGCTGGGAAAATGCATGCCCCGATAGACCCGTGACAGGAGAACAAGGATTGGGATCGTCCAAAGGATGATTGCCAAGAACATCGCCAACCATCGAGGACGCAACTCCCTCAACACAATGATGGCGATGCACCCGTACAGCGCTACCGCAGCTCCTACATGCCCAGATGGAAAACTCGATGTTGGCGGCGCCAGGTCCAGATGTTCAACTGGGGGCCGATCTCGGCCCACGAGCGCGGTAACGATGAGAAAGACCCACAGTTCGCCAACGATGGCCGCCAAGAGGGTCCAGGATTCGCGCCAGCGCCCCAGCCACACACGGAATACCACGATGCCAACAATGAGCACGGCTATGCAGACTTTGGTATCTGCAAGATTCGACCACACCATCGTGATCTCATTCCACGTCTCAGTACGCTGCTCAGCAATCCAGATGTTCGCCTGAGCCTCACTGGCGAAGAAGCTCAGCCCTTGTGCTGCTGACAAGGACCAGCCAATCAGACACAGTGCGAGGGCAATGAGGAACCCGCCACCTACCAGACGCAGTGCAACCGGCTGCCAATGCAGTTCTTCATACTTCGTTGGAGTCATGACGATTGTCCATTCGGTACGCGGCGCCAAGCCGCTTCTGCCAATCCGTACGCGCCGAAGATGAGTAGACCTGCTCCCATCATGAACACCAGCGCAGCGCCCATCGGTTGATCCAGAGTTGTCTGGACTACCTCATTGATTCCGCCAGCGCGCGAAGGGTCCCGCGAGAGGGCGCCGATCACCACCAGCCCACCAGCGATCAGGAAAACCAGACCTCGAGCCACAGTGCCTATCCGCCCTAGGAGCACCACAGCCTTGCGCCGACCTGCAGGGAGATAGTCGAAGTACTTCAGAAATGCTGTGGTGAAGCCTTCGACAATCATGATCACGCCGGCAACCGCAATCGCTGCTCCAAACAGCCCGAGAATCCATTGCCCACCTGGAATGTCAAGAGTGGTCCGCGCCAGTTCAGCCTGTTCCTTCGCCTGCGGCTCACGGGCTCCCAGAAGCAGGAGAACAGCTCCCACAGCAAAGATGCTGTATGCCAGTCCACGCAGAAGCGACTTCGCACGCACCGCCATGCTGGTGTCCCCATCGACACCGAACGCCGCCTCACTGAAGCGCCACAACGCATAGGCCACGAAGCCCAGGAGCATCACTATGACAAGCACGGTGCCCAAGGGCTTGTTGAGAAGCTCCGTGAGGGCTCCGCGTTGATCGACCTTTGCTCTTCCGCCAAGCGCAACAACAATTGCCAACCATCCCATCACGAGGTAGATCACCGCTCGTGCCGTGAGACCTAGACGAGCGACCCAGCCCATGGGGGCACTCTCAGCTGTCGAGGCAGCTGCCTCTACTAGCCCCGAGCCTTGAGATGCAGTTGTCATGTCGAACTCCCTTCACGCCTGCTCAAAGGGCACACAGATGGTGATGGACTTCGGAAAGATGCGGACGTTCAGTCGTTTTGTTGGCTTGCGCACGCTGCCATCGAGCTCATAGAGCACCTTGTGATCAAAGCGAATCTGGAACTTCGTTCCGCGAGTGGTGTCAACAAACGGAGAATTCTCGGCTCGACCAACGACCACTCGACCGATCGTGCGAACCCATTGCGTACGGCTCTTGGCACTCATGACACCGATTTCCAAGATGCCGTCATCTGGACGCGAGTCGTCGAATACCTCGATGCTGCCCATGATCTGACTCAGATTCCCGATGAGCACGCAGGTCACTTTTCCCTTGTAGAACTTTCGACCTTCCACCCAGATCCTGCAGCGAATCGGCTCTGAAGCCAGCCGACGGGCACCAGTCCACAGATACGCCGCTCGACCGAACCTGTCCTTCAATCCCCGGTCAGCGTCCTCCATCGTGAGCGCGTCCAGACCAGCACCGGCCATGATGGAAAAGTGCTCTCCATTGACAGTTCCGGTGTCAATGCTCCGCCGATCTCCGTGCAGGCCGATGTCAACAGCCTTGTTGATGTCTTGAGGGATGTTGAGATTGCGCGCCAACAGGTTGCCGGTACCAGCCGGCAGGATCGCTAAGAGCACATCCTCCTTCGCCAACACGTCCACACACTTCTGGACGGACCCGTCGCCGCCCCACACGAATACGATGTCGACTCCCGCCTTGAGTGCTTTGCGAGCCATCGCAGGCGCATATTTGCTTTTAGGCACTTCCAACCACAAGGGCTCAGGTATTCCTGCGTCGGCCAAGACCTGGCGCAGTTCAGTGAGGCCTCCACCAAGGCTCTTCCCACTGTGTGCAATCACCGCGACTCTTGGGAGCTTGTCCTTCGTCGAATCCTGCTCAAGCACCATCAGACTGCATGCTTACCGGAGAACGAACGCTCCGCATGCAACTGGTTCAAGCATTCGCGATAGATCCGGTGCATCTGAGTGGGATGCGTCTGCTGTACGTGCGCAACAACGTTCGTCACGATTGCCGCATCTGTTTCGGCTGTTATGGAGTGGCCACATTCACACTGCATGTAGAGAGTCATCGGCGGTCCCTTGTTCGATTGCTCCTGAGTATTCGCCCCGATCAGACTCATGTCTCCACTACAACCATCACGGTTCTGTCGCAAGAGCAACTCAATGGCCCTCGGTGGGGAAAATAGTCACTTTGTGCAAGCAGACTTCAGCCATGTTGACCACACTTCTTTTCGACAAAGAGGGCAGTACTGAAGTGGAGCAATTCCCATCAACCTCCAAGCGCATTCCCGCTTCAAAAGTGCTCTGGGCAAATCTTGAGCATGCCAGCGTGACGGAGGTAAGTCAGGTAAGGGAGGCCTTCTCAATAGGCGATCGCGACTTCAGCACTTCGCAACGAATCGAGGCGGAACCTCAGGTGCACCTTCGCAACGACTACATCTATGTGTGTGCCCTTTTCCCTCCGGACTCACACTCGCGCTCGATATGTCGCGCACAGGTGTTGGACTGCTTCGTTGGTGAGAACTGGCTCGTAACCAGCTACGCCGGCAGCAACGCAATCGTCGATGAATTTCGCGAGCTCGTGACAGGCGCAGGTGAAATTGGCGGCTTGGATGCTATGTCGCTGCTCGCCACCCTCCTCGAACTTGTCATTGTTGGATATTCGGAAGCATTCGAAGAGATCGAGGAATCACTCGAAGAATTCGATCAGAAAGTTCTGGCCAGCAAGGATCGCGATATCGAATCCAAGGTTGACTTGCTGGTGGAATCTCGCGCCCGAGTCGGACTGTTGCGCCGAACACTGGCTCCACACAGGCGAATCTTCGCCACGCTCACGCATGCAGAGTTGGACGCTGTGTCCACCGATCGATCTGCCACTCGCTTTTCGCATTTAGTCGGCCAAGTGACTGAAACGCTCAATGGAGCGCGTGACGCACGCGAAGCACTGGTGAATTCCTTCGACATGCTGATTCTTCGCACAGAACATCGCACCAACGAAATTGTCAAAGTGCTGACGCTGGCATCCATCCTCTTTCTGCCCGGTGCGCTCATTGCTGGCATCTTGGGCATGAACGTCGACATATCAGCGAGCACATTCGCGTCGTCAAGCCTGTTCTGGGGAGCCCTGACACTGATAGCGGCAGTGGCAATCGGCACACTGGTTTTGGCGAAGGTGCGACGATGGGTCTAGATGCAAGGCTGGGTCTAGTCGTGAGGCGGTGACCAGGTCTTGTTGAGTACTCGATGCACCATCGGGATGAAGGTCTCAAGCGGCTCATTGGTGTAATCAGGGTCGAAGGAGACTTCGTCGTACAAGGCACAGAACTCTGCCGTTTGATCGAAGAACGGGCTGTCGCGGAATTGATCGCGTCCGTTGGGATCGATACCGACGGTTGTGCCGTAGAAATAGGTCTGAAAGAGCGGATGATGCTCAAGCATCCAGCAATTGGATTCACTGATGAATGGCTTCAATATGGCCGCGATGACGTCTCCGTGGTTCAGCGGCCCAAGAGTCTCTGAGATGTCATGCAGCAGCGCGACGACGATGTACTCCTCGTCACGACCATCCCGAAGGGCACGGGTTGCCGCCTGCAGGCTGTGCACCCTGCGATCCACGGGATACGCCTC
>JAUSQD010000163.1 GCA_030652695.1 Actinomycetota bacterium | reverse complement strand
AAGGCGTCCATATCGACGTGCAAGATCGTGCATCCAGCGTCATCGTGGCCGACACCAGATGCACCAGTGGTGCGTCGGACCTGATTGCGGCTCACACGGACCATTGTGGCTGCAGTGCTGAGAAGAATGGATCAGGCCAAGAGGCCTGCCTACAGATAATCATGGGGCTCCTGCCCAATCGCAGAGGACGGAAATCTGAGCAACGGCTGCCGATCGGGAGGCACCGCAAGCGGCAGCCGTTGCTCACTGACTGTTGGGATTCAGTCAGCCGTGGACACCGCACCAACAGGAGCGCTGCGAAATCCGGTGGGGAGAGTGGGCTGATGCGAGACTCCCAAGCAGGTGACGACGCGCTCAACAAAACTCTCGGCTTCGCGCACCAAATCATCGGCTTCGCGTGCCGTGACACAGGGCACCCCCGCTTCAGCCAGCGCACGCTTGCGCGCACCGGCGGCAAAGAAGCCTGCCCACTCAGTGAGTTCGACTGCGACTTCGGGGAGCACCAACCACACACTGCGCACGCGACTGCGCGCTCGACGTCGACCACGTGCAGCAAGCACGGCGGCGGCGGCGCGCAAGGCAGCCAGGTGCGCAGCCGCGTAGCGATCAGTGGCACAGCCAGCCACCATCGCCTCAGTCAGGCTGCGCCTGGAGGCAGCAATCAGTTCATAGGTGGCAGGGGGAAGGGCAATAGGACGAGCGGTATTCATCAGTGCAGTCATCGAAATCTCCTTGGCCAGGGGTGAACTCAGCGACCCATCAACCCGGGGCAAGCCCCTGACTCCTCGCATCGCCGAGCCCGGGGTCGAAGCGAGCCCGGCGATGCGAGTAAGTCCCCTCGGAGGTCAAGCCGCGAATCCTGAACTCCCAGAGTGTTCGAACATATGTTCGAACAGGAAGCAGGTTAGCCCGGTCCACTGACAACCGTCAATCCCACCCAGCTGGCGCAAGGGCTACGGCGTGATCCCCTGAGCCAGCAGGGCTTCCACGAGCCCCACATCACCTTGGATCTGGATCTGACCAAGACCAGCCCGGCCCCGCACAGCAAGGAGGAGATCGTGTGCTGGGCCGCGCACGATGGCGTGCGGGGTGGTCGCGCTGTCGATCTGGGATGGCCGGATCTCAACCGCGCTGTCGGGCACATCACTGGGTTCAAGACGCACGATCGGAGCCCAGTCGGGCAGGCTGGAGTGACGCAGCTTCATATACAGAAATACCGTGCAGACCTCATCAAGACCATCAGCGGCCAACTGCGGATCGATCCGGAAGTCCTGACCCTGAGCATGCATGGCATCCCAGAGGTGGACTGCCACCTCATGAGCCTGACGGCGCGACCAGAACGAGGCCAGCCTCGGCTCCGGGCCAAAATTCCAGGCTGGCTGCTGCGGATCGACTTCCTGCAGGGCTGCGACCAATTCGGTGGCTCCCTGGTCAAACCACTGCTCCAAACCCGGGCGATCCGATGGGCCAACAGGATGCTCTCCACGAACTCCCGAGCGCACGATTGCTGTGGACCAACGCTGAGTGCCGGAAAGATGCTGGGTCAGATCAGCCATGGTCCATGCGGGACACGAAGGCACTGGAGCGCTCAAGTCTGAAGAACGCAACACCTCAGAGAACTGCTGGGAGTACTGCGTGATCGCCGACTGAAAGTCGGTAAGGGTCAACATCTCAGAAGACTGTCACCTTGGCAGGCCTCTGAATGCAAAAACCACCATCTACTCCGTCGGCACGCCCAGATCGGCCAGCTCGGCGAAACCACCAGGAGTCAGCACGATCAATTGCGGAAATCCGGCAATCTGCATCTGCTCCGCAGCAACTGTTGCGCGCACGCCGGCACGGCAATAGATGGCATACGGAACAGAGGGATCCAGGTTCGCAATGTTCATTCCGAAGTCCGGCTGCTGGACATCAAAGAGCTGCGCACCAGCCACATGCCCAGCAGCAAACTCCTCTGGGGTTCGGACATCGAGCATGACCGCGCCGGTCTGAATCACCCGCTGCATGAAGTCGCGAGCCGACAGCATCTCGATGCCCCCCTCTGCCTGTCGGGCCACCTGTTCGCGAACTTGATCCATATCCAAAGCACGAACTGAAGCAATGAGCTCCTCGAATTGAGGCGCTGGCAGCGCGCCTGCCTCGCGATAGATGAGAATCCCATCGCGAAAGACCATCAATGTGGGGATGCTGCTGATCTGTGCACTCGAGGCAAGTTCACGCTCGGCCTCGGTATCAACCTTGCCGAAAGTGATGTCGGGATGAGTATTTGATGCCGCTTCAAATACTGGAGCGAAGTTCTTGCATGGTCCGCACCACTCGGCCCAGAAATCAACGATGGTGATGCCGGTGCCGATTGCCTTCTGCTCGAAGTTGTCTGCGGTGAGCGAAATAGTTGGCATGGTGGACTCCATGGTCGATACGGTCCGAGTTCAGGATGGTCTGAACAATCTACCGAAGGACTGTGCATGAGCAAGGTTTGGTTTATCACGGGGGCATCTCGTGGCTTTGGACGCAGCTGGACTCTTGCCGCCCTGGAGCGCGGCGATCGAGTTGCCGGCACTGCTCGTGATCTGTCGGCCGTCGCTGACATTGCAGCGAAGTACCGCGACGCGTTCTTGCCCCTGCAACTGGATGTCACCAACCGCGAACGTGCCTTCGCCGCTGTTCAACAGGCCCACGAGTACTTCGAGCGACTCGATGTCGTGGTCAACAACGCTGGCTACGGCCACTTTGGCTACGTCGAGGAAATCACCGAGGACGACGTCCGTTCGCAATTGGAGACCAACTTCTTCGGCGCGTTATGGATCACCCAGGCAGCCATTCCCATCATGCGTGAGCAGGGAGCCGGCCACATCGTGCAGATCTCCAGCGTCGGAGGCGTCGCGGCATTCCCTGGCATCGGTATGTACAACGCCTCGAAGTGGGCGCTGGAAGCTATGAGCGAGGCGCTGTCACAAGAGGTAGCCGGCTTTGGCATCAAGGTCACCATCATCGAACCTGCAGGCTTCGACACCGACTGGAGCGGTGATTCAGCAGCACATTCCGGTGCCCTTCCACATTACGAGGCCTTTCGCGCCGCGCGCGTGGCTGCACGTCGACAGACTCCACCGGCAGAGGCAACCAATGCCGCACTCTTCGCTGTCGTTGACGACAAGCAGCCGCCCTTGCGACTTCTGCTCTCCTCTCCTGCACTGATGCTGGCGACGAGTGCCTATGAGAAGCGCTTGGCCGAATGGCAGGCCTGGGCCGACATCACGCGCAGTGCAGACGGCATTTAGTCCCGCCGTGCACAACATGCACCAGCCCTAGACTTCACGCCATGAGCGTGCGCATCTACACCGGACGCCACGCAGATCGCGGGGGAAGCCTGCCGCCCTGGGCTCCCTATGTTCCATGGTCATTGCTTGCTCTTGGTATCGCCGCGCAGATTCTCTGGGTGCTGACCAGTGACGGGGCGCGCACTGCCGTCACCATCGTGTCGGTCCTGGCATTCTTCGGAGCCAGCACAAGCCACGCACTGCAGTCCCGACGCATGGTCTGGACCGCTCAGTTTCTGGGTATCACCATCGGCTTGAGCTACTTCGTTGAACTGCTTGGTGTACGCACCCAATTTCCTTTCGGGTCTTACTCCTATGGCACGGCGCTTGGCCCGGCACTGCTTGGTGTTCCCTTGCTCATCCCGCTGGCCTGGGCTGCCATGGCCTACCCATGCCTGCTTGCAGCCCAGCGACTTGCAGCAGACCCGCTGACCACAACCGTGATCGGTGGAGTGCTCTTTGCCTCCTGGGATCTGTTCCTGGATCCGCAGATGGTCAGCGAGGGCTACTGGACCTGGGAGAACATCGGCTGGTACCTGCCAGGCATCGAGGGGATTCCGCTGCAGAACTTTCTCGGCTGGCTGCTGACCGCCTTCCTGTTGATCTGGCTCCTTGATCGCCTTCCGCGTCGAGTGTCCAAGGATGGGGCTCCGGCGGCCATGCTCAGCTGGATCTATGTCTCCAATGTCATCGCGGCCCTGCTGTTCTTTGACCGCCCGGGTGTTGCCCTTTGGGGCGGCATCGTGATGGGCGCGATCGTCATTCCATGGTGGTGGCGCAGTTGGAGCCAGCCGCAGTGGTGATGCGTCGGATCTCAGCTGTTGGCACGGTGATGGCACTGGCAATCGCAGCGCACACGGTTGGGAATCTGGGCAAGCTTCGCAAGCCCAATGTTCAAGTGCCGCCAGTCGATGAACGTGTGAGCGTGCTCATCCCAGCTCGCAACGAACAAGCGGGAATCGCCGCTGCTGTGCAGAGCGCGCTCGCACAAACTGGAGTGCCTGCACTTGAAGTCATCGTGCTTGACGACAATTCAACTGATGAGACATCAAGCATCGTGCGGTCCATTGACGATGAACGCCTGCGCTTGATCTCCAGCACTCAGGATCCACCGGTCAATTGGCTCGGCAAGCCCTGGGCCTGCGCTCAACTCGCCGACCAGGCCAGCGGTTCAGTCCTGGTGTTCATGGATGCCGACGTCAGACTCTCTCCCGATGCAGTGCGAGCCAGCGTCCGCGCCATGCGCGCCCACGCCTTCGCGATGGTCTCTCCCTATCCGCGACAGCTGGCAGACAACTGGCTGGCCGTCTTGACTCAGCCACTTGTGACCTGGTCATGGTGTGCGCTGTTGCCATTGCGTTGGTCCGAGCGATCAGCGCGCCCATCCCTTGCTGCGGCCAACGGCCAGTTTCTTGTCATGGATGCCGACACGTATCGACGCGTTGGTGGCCATGGCAGCGTTGCGGCTGAAGTCATCGAAGATGTCGCACTGATGCGGGCATTCAAGAATGCCGGCGCGACCACCTGCACGATGGATGGCTCCGCTATTGCCAGCTGTGAAATGTACGAGAGCCCGGAGCAAACGATCGACGGCTACGCGAAATCACTGTGGGCAGCATTTGGCGGACCCATGGCCTCAATTGGCATCAACGCGCTGCTGTTCGTTGCCTTTGTGGCGCCTCCCATCGCAGCGATCAGCGCACGCAGCAAGAGTGCGCGAGCGGTCGGCGCCATGGGCTACATGGCAGGCGCGGCCAGTCGAGCGCTGGTGGCTCGGCGCATGGGCACCCGCATCTGGCCAGACAGTGCACTGCATCCGGCATCGGTTGCGGCATTCATCACCATCAATGCGATCTCGTGGCGTCGACACAAGCAAGGCCTGAACCATTGGAAGGGTCGCGCCGTCTGATGAGTCGCATCGTGGTGATCGGCGCAGGAGCGGGTGGCCTGGCTGTGGCGGCTCGGGCTGCCGTCAAGGGCCATCAGGTGCTGATCCTTGAGCAGGGCTCTCGCGTGGGAGGCAAGCTGCACACGCTGCGTCAGGACGGCTTTGCATTCGACACCGGGCCATCGCTCTTCACTCTTCCGGCGGTGTATCGCGATCTGTTCTTGAAGACAGGCGCTGCGCTGGAGGACTCGGTCGATCTGCAGGAGGTGGAGCCCGGCTTCTTCTATCGCTTTGCCGACGGCACCGAGTTGCTCATGCCTGGAGTGGGAGTGGGTCGAGCCTCGACAAGCATCGGCGACGCGCTTGGCGGCCAAGCAGCCGCTGAATGGCTCGGCGTGATGCGTCGAGCAGGGCAGATGTGGCAGCTGACCCGAGCACCAATTCTGCAATCGCCCTTGGACGGCTGGCGCAGCGCAGCGCGTCTGACCCGCAAGGTCAGTGATGTGCGAACGATAGGTCCGTTCACTTCACTTCACAGGCTTGGGAGGCAAAGCTTCAGCGATCCCCGGCTGGTCACCTTGCTGGACCGATACGCCACATATACCGGAAGCGACCCGCGTCGCGCTCCCGCTGCACTTGCCACGATTCCCTTCATCGAGCAGACCTTTGGCATCTGGCACATCGGCGGCGGGATCGGCACCCTGGCGACAGTTCTGGCCGATCGCGCTCGCGAGCGTGGAGTGGAGATTCGCACTCACTCCCCTGTTGCATCGATCGTGCTGCGCGATGATTCGATCGCAGGAGTGCAATTGGTCGACGGCGAGCAAGTCGAGGCGGACCTCGTCATCTCAGATGCGGATGCGCAGCATGTGTACTCAACGCTCCTGCCGAAAAGCTCCCTGACCACACGCGTCAACAGGACTTTGAGCAAGCAGGATCGCTCGTTTTCAGGTTTCGTCATGCTGCTTGCTCTGCGTGGTCGCACATCGGGACTTGCGCACCACAACGTCTGGTTCGGTCCAGATCCGGGCGCGGAGTTTGACCAACTCTTTTCCAGGAATCCCGCCGCCAACCTCAAGCCGACGATCTACGCATGCGTGCCCGATGATCCACTGATGCGCCCTGATGCAGATCACGAATCCTGGTTTGTGCTGGTCAATTCTCCCCGCCACAGCGCAACGGGTGAAGCAGGGACGATCAACTGGCGAACACCGGGGCTTGCCGATGACTACGGCGCCCACGTGCTTGCTGAACTCGCCGCACGCGGCACTGATGTGCGAGATCGCATTCTTTGGCAACAGATTCAAACACCGGCAGATCTGGAACATGACACTGCTGCGCCAGGTGGATCGATCTACGGGATGGCAAGCCGTGGGGCAATGTCGACCTTTCGGCGTCCCTCGAACTCCTCACCAGTACCCGGGCTGTTTCTCGTCGGAGGATCTGCCCATCCCGGTGGCGGTTTGCCGCTGGTCGGGATGGGAGCCGAGATGGTGGCCGAGGCTATTGGTCGCGCAAAACACTAGCTTCGATTCGATTCAGCAGGAGCCTTGGCCATGACTGCTTGTTGGGACGGGGCACCAGTTCGATGGGGTCGCGCACCCACGTTGCAAGCCGACCGTCCTTCGACAAGATGCGCAGCCGCTCTTCAGTGGAAATGCGAAGGGAGCCTGGGCACACCACGAGAATTCGATCGTGCGGACGAAGTCGCGCATTGGCATCGATTGGCATTGGCTCGCTTTCGCGCACGATGAGCGAGACCACTGCTCCGCGCGGCAGACCGAGCTCACTCAGGAAGATGCCGACCAGCCCTGACTCAGGCTGAATGTCCATTGCCAGCACCACTGCGTTCATGGCGTCCAAGGGAGCGTTCTCCACTTCAAGTTCAGCCGCTTCGTCGGGAAGGCTGAGGCCAAGTTTTCGGGCCACCATGGGCAGGAACGGGGTCTGCAGGATCAGGAGCGCAAGCACCACAATCAAGGTTGCGTCAAAGACCGTCTCAGCTCCATCAACTGCCAGCCCCAAGGGGATGGCAGCAAAGACAATTGGCACAGCACCTCGCAGCCCGGCTACGCCGACGAATATTCGCTCCCTGAAGCCCCAGCCAAACGGGGTCAGTGACACAAAAGCCGCCAGAGGTCGAGCAAGCAGCACCGACACCAAGCCAGCCACGACCGCGATGCCTACCGCTGCCGGCAGGCGATGAACATCAGCAAGCAGGCCAAGCATGACGAACAAGCCGATCTCTGAGATCCAACCCAGCCCATCGGCAAACCCGATGATGGATCGGCGGTGAGGAAGTCGCGTGGCCGAACCCATCAGCACGGCTGCGACATACACCGCCATGAAACCAGAAGTGTGAATGACAGCGGCCGCTGCGTAGGTGCCGATCAGCAGCGCCATCGCAGCAATGGGGTACAGCCCAACTGACGGCAATGCCAACCGAGGCAGCAGCCAGCGCGAGGCGAATCCACCAAGGATGCCCATGACTGCGCCACCAATGAGTTCGAACACGATCAGCAGAGCAATTGACCACCACGGATCAGTGCCGAATGAACCGCTCGCAATGACACTGACCAGCACCACAACAGGCGCGTCGTTGAAACCGGCTTCTCCTTCCAGCAATGTGCGCAATCGCGGTGACAGCTTGAGTTTGCGCAGCACAGAGAAGACAGCTGCAGCGTCCGTTGCAGCCAACACCGTCGCCAACAGCAGCGCATTCTGGGTGTCCATCTTCAACAGGAAGATCAACGGAATGGCGACCACTGCGATGCTGACGACCACACCGACTGATGCCAGAGCCAAGGCAGGCCACAGCACCGGGCGCAACTCGCTCACACGAGTCGTGAGCCCACCTTGGGCGAGAATCAAAATCAGCGCGATGTAGCCCAAGATGACACCAAGTTCGGCGTCATTGAAGCTCAGTTCTTCAAAGAAGGTGCCCAACAGTAAGCCCAGGCCCAGATACAAGAGCAGGCCTGGCACTCCAAGACGACTGGCGAAACGCACGCCGAGAATCGAAACGAGAACGATTGAGGCCCCAACAAGTAACGCTGGGGCGAGGGTCTCCAGCGTCATCAGCGACTACCGGAAACCCAGGCCCAAAGATTCGTACACCCGAGCTGTCGATGTTGATCTGTTGAGAGTGTAAAAGTGCAGACCAGGCGCGCCCTGATTCAGCAATTCATCCGACATGGCCGTTGCAATCTCGACTCCCAATTCGCGAACAGCCTCTTCGTCATCCTTGATCACTTCGAACTGGCCCAGAAGCTCAGTTGGGAAGGCCGCACCCGACAATTCCGCGAATCTGGAGATTTGCGCAACATTGGTGACCGGCATCAATCCGGGAATGATCGGAATGGTGCAGCCATGCGCTCTCGCACGTTCAACCAGTTCGAAGTAGTCACGTGTGCGGAAGAAGAACTGGGTGATCGCGAATTCAGCTCCCGCATCCTGCTTCGCAGCCAGCACCCGTGCATCGGATTCATGGTCGATTGACGATGGGTGCCCATCGGGAAATGCCGCGACGCCGACAGTGAAATCGCCCAGACTCTTGATCAGGGCGACAAGCTCATCAGCATGCTCGATGCCGTCTGGGTGTGGCACCCAGGGCGCCGTTGGTCCGCCTGGCGGATCGCCGCGCAGAGCCAGAATCGTGCGCACCCCCGCCGCCGCGTACTCGGCGATGACCTCGACAATCTCGTCACGACTGGATGAGACGCAGGTGAGGTGACCCACGGGCATCAGGCTCGTCTGCTCGGCGATCTCCTCGGTAATGCGAACCGTGCGATCGCGAGTGGTACCCCCGGCGCCATAGGTCACCGACACGAAAGTCGGGTTGAGGAGTTCCAGATCACGAACGGTCTGCCAGAGGGCGCGCTCCCCCTCATCGGTCTTGGGGGGGAAGAGTTCAAAGGAGAAGGACTGACCACCCGTCCTGAGGACCTCAGCCAAATTGGCACTCTTGGCTGCGGGGCTCATGGCACTAAGCCTAGGGGGAAGCCAGCAGCCAAACGTTTAGGCTCAGTCATCATGCACCCGACCAAGGATCAACCCTGGGATCCTTCGCAGTTTCGCGCTGGCGTGCAACAGGTCGTTGACCAAGTGCTCACACGTGAGCGAGCAACACTTGCAGAAATCAGTCCTGATCTTGATTCGCTGATGAATGCGCTCACCGGTCTGATGAGCGGTGGCAAACGACTGCGTCCTGCCTTCTGCTACTGGGGTTGGCGTGCAATTGCCGATCCCGCGTCAGCAGACCAATGGGATGGCCAGTTGCTGCGCGCGGCCAGTTCACTTGAATTCCTTCAGGCGTGCGCATTGATCCATGACGATGTGATGGATGGATCCGATACTCGTCGAGGACTGCCCGCAGCACATCGCAGATTCCAAGCCGAGCATGAGCGAGAGCACCACACGGGCAGCTCTGCGATGTTCGGCATCGGTGCAGCAATCCTCTTGGGAGATCTGTGCCTTGCCTGGTCTGACCAACTGCTGTTCGAATCAGGCCTGCCCGACTCATCACTTCTGCGAGCCAAGCCGATCTTCGATGTCATGCGAACCGAACTCATGGCAGGGCAATATCTGGATCTGCTGGAACAGGCCCGCGCCGAGGCATCCCTGCAGCGGGCTCGCACTGTCGTGCGATTCAAGTCTGCGAAGTACACCATTGAGCGGCCCTTGCACGTGGGCGCCGCCCTCGGCGACGCCTCTCCTGAAGTCTTCCGCGCCTATTCGCAGATCGGCTTGGCGCTGGGTGAGGCCTTCCAATTGCGCGACGACGTACTGGGCGTATTCGGGGACCCAGCCGACACAGGCAAACCGGCCGGAGATGACCTGCGCGAGGGCAAGAG
>JAUSQD010000149.1 GCA_030652695.1 Actinomycetota bacterium | reverse complement strand
CGTCGACTCAGCATCGCCGGGAAAACACGTGAAGTGCGCGGGGTGTATCGCGTAGTGATTCGCGAAGGGGATGCCATTTGCGCCATGCTCACGCGCTTGGGAGCACATGAGTCGGTGATGGCCTGGGAAGAGCGTCGGATGCGGCGGGAGGTTCGCGCCACTGCAAATCGACTTGCGAACTTTGACGATGCGAATCTGCGGCGATCTGCTCGAGCGGCAGTTGCTGCGGGAGCACGAGTCCAAAGGGCGATGGAGATTCTGGGTGATGAAGTTCCCGATCACCTCGTCGTCGCCGGTCGACTTCGCCTTGAGCACAGTCAAGCCAGCCTCGAAGAACTCGGAGCCCTCGCTGATCCTCCGATGACCAAGGACGCAATTGCCGGACGCATTCGTCGACTCCTGGCGCTGGCTGACAAGCGCGCTCAAGACCTCGGCATTCCGGACACTGAATCTGCGCTCGGTCCTGAGTTTCTTGGCTGACCCCACGAGGTGAACGGCACCTCTCAGATTCGCTAGGCTCAGGCTCACTGCGTTTCCATCCCACGGGCTTAGGAGCATGACGTGACAGTCAAGGTTGGCATCAATGGCTTTGGCCGAATCGGCCGAAATTTCTTCCGTGCCCTGCTGGATCACAGTGCAGAGATTGAGATCGTGGGGATCAACGACCTCACGGACACCAAGACCTTGGCCCATCTGCTGAAGTACGACAGCGTTCTTGGCCGGATTGGGATCCCCGTAGTCGCAGGTGACGGTGAGATCACCGTTGATGGCAAGACCATCCCGATCTTCAGCGAGCGCGATCCTGCTGATCTTCCGTGGGCCAAGGTGGGCGCGGACATTGTCATTGAGTCGACAGGCTTCTTCACCGACGCAGAATCTGCGGGCAAGCACATCACTGCGGGTGCCAAGAAGGTCATCATCTCGGCTCCTGCCAAGGGTGAGGACATCACGATCGTGATGGGTGTCAACGACGACAAGTACGACCCTGTTGCCCACAACATCATTTCCAATGCCTCATGCACCACCAACTGTCTGGCGCCGATGGCCAAGGTCATCGACGATGCCTTTGGCATTGAGCGCGGCATGATGACCACGATCCACGCCTACACCAACGATCAGAAGATCCTTGACTTCCCGCACAGCGACTTGCGTCGCGCCCGTGCTGCAGCGCTCAACATGATTCCGACAAGCACAGGCGCAGCAAAGGCGATCGGCCTGGTCATGCCGCATCTCTTGGGCAAGCTCGATGGCTACTCAATGCGCGTGCCCGTCCCCACAGGTTCGGCTACTGACTTGACAGTGGAGTTGAAGACCACAGTCACGCGCGAGCAGGTCAATGCCGCGATCAAGGCGGCTGCCGATGGTCCATTGAAGGGCATCCTGGAATACACCGAGGATCCGATCGTTTCCACGGACATCGTCAATGACCCAGCTTCCTGCATCTTTGATTCACTGATGACCAACGTCAACGGGAACATGGTCAAGGTGCTTGGCTGGTATGACAATGAGTGGGGTTACAGCAATCGTCTGATTGATCTGACCGCGCTCGTCGGCTCGAAGCTCTAGGCATCTGGATGCGTTCTCTCGACGACCTGTCGGTCGCCGGGCAAACCGTTCTGGTTCGCGCGGATTTCAATGTCCCATTGGCTGATGGCCCCGACGGACCTGATGATTCCAAGGTCATCACCGATGATGGGCGCATCACAGCGGCCCTGCCTACGCTCATGTATCTGCGTGCTGCGGGCGCTAAAACTGTCCTGGTTGCCCACCTTGGACGCCCCAAGGGAGTGGTCAGCGAGGCGTTGAGCTTGCAGCCTGTCGCTGATCGTCTCAGTGAATTGCTCGACACGGATGTCGAAGTTGCTGACGACATCACCGGACCTCATGCCAAAGCCATGGTCGCGGCGCTTGAACCAGGTGGAGTTCTCCTGCTGGAGAACGTCAGGTTCGATGCCCGTGAAACAAGCAAGGATCCTGCAGAGCGCGCAGCGCTAGCTCAGGAGTTGGCTGCGCTGGCCGATCTCTACGTTGCAGACGGATTTGGGGTGGTCCATCGCGAACAGGCGTCGGTGACCGATGTCGCGCGACTGCTGCCAAATGCCGCAGGGAGACTGGTGCACAAGGAAGCCACCATCTTTGGGGCCCTGCTCGCCGAGCCCGCCCGGCCTTATGTCGTCGTGCTTGGGGGATCCAAGGTCAGCGACAAGCTCGGTGTGATCGGCAATCTGCTCGGTCGAGTCGATCGTCTGCTCATCGGGGGAGGCATGGCTTTCACCTTTCTTGCAGCACAAGGGCTTTCGATTGGCGATTCGCTGCTTGAGGCTGATCAGATTCCAACCGTCCAAGGCTTCATCGAGCAAGCCGAACGCGATGGGGTGGACCTTGTGATCCCCATTGACGTGGTGATTGCGGATGACTTCTCGGCATCGGCCAACACACAGGTCGTGTCGGCTGATCAGATTCCAGCCGGATGGAAGGGCCTTGATATTGGCCCGCAGACCGCAGCATTGTTCGCAGCACAGATCGCAGATGCGGGCACCGTGGTGTGGAATGGCCCGATGGGCGTCTTCGAGCTTGCGCCATTCGCCTCAGGCACCAAAGCAGTCGCCGAGGCCATGATTGCAAGCGATGGGATGACTGTCGTGGGAGGCGGGGATTCAGCGGCCGCCATTCGCTTGCTTGGCCTTGACGACTCAGCCTTCTCGCACATCAGCACCGGGGGCGGGGCAAGCCTTGAATTCCTGGAGGGTAAAGAACTCCCCGGTCTGAGCGTCCTGGAAGGGAACTGACATGACAGCCAAGACTCGTCACCCACTCATTGCCGGCAACTGGAAGATGAACCTCAATCACTTTGAGGCCTTGGCACTTGTGCAGAAGTTGGCATTTGCATTGAACGACGAAGACCTGTCAGCGGCCGAAGTTGTCGTATTGCCACCCTTCACCGATCTGCGTTCAGTGCAGACGCTGATTGAAGGCGACAAGTACGACATCGGATACGGCGCACAGGATGTCTCGCAGCACGCATCTGGTGCTTTCACCGGTGAGATCTCCGCAAGCATGCTCGCCAAGCTTGGCTGCGGGTTTGTCGCAGTGGGACACAGCGAGCGACGCCAGTACCACGCCGAGACTGACGCGATCGTCTATGCGAAGGCGCGTGCGGCAGTTGGCTCGGGCATCACCCCGATCGTGTGTGTCGGTGAAGGCCTGGACATTCGCCAGGCCGGCAACCATGTGCCGCACGTGCTGGAACAGCTGGATGGATCGCTGGGCGATTTCACTGCCGAGGAAGTTGCGGAGCTTGTTGTCGCGTACGAGCCGGTCTGGGCGATCGGAACCGGCGAGGTCGCCACACCGGACGACGCTCAGGAGGTCTGCCGGGCAATCCGCATCCGAGTGGGCGAAAAGTGGGGTGCAGCCGCAGCGGAGGCAGTCCGGATCTTGTACGGCGGCTCGGTGAAGAGCAGCAATATCGCCGGCATCATGGCCCGCGTCGATGTCGATGGCGTGCTGGTCGGCGGAGCGAGTCTGGACCCCGATGATTTTGTGGGCATCGTCCGGTATCGCCTGCACCCGGCCGAACTCGCAGATTGATCTATACTGATGCCTTCACGTCGATTCGGAGCTTGATTTGATCACCATCGTCACGATTGCACTGGCTGTCGTGCTCATCATCACCAGCATTCTGCTGATCGTGTTGATCCTGCTGCATCGTGGCAAGGGTGGCGGTCTTTCAGATCTCTTTGGTGGTGGCGTTACCTCGTCAGTCGGTGGTTCATCGGTTGCCGAGCGCAATCTTGACCGCATTACTGTGGCCCTTGGCTTGATCTGGGCCGCATCAATTGTTGGCGTGGGCCTGCTCGTTCGCACGGGCGCCTGACCGCAACTCGTTATTAGCAGGAGGATTTCATGGCAGGTGGAAGTGCAATTCGCGGCAGTCGCGTCGGAGCTGGCCCAATGGGTGAGGCCGAGCGAGGCGAAGCTGCCCCGCGTATCTGGATTTCCTTCTGGTGCTCTCGCAAGCATGAGTCGCGTCCAAGTTTTGCCTCAGACGCCGCAATTCCAGACGAGTGGGACTGCCCTCGCTGTGGTTTGCCTGCGGGTCCGGACAAGGAAAACCCACCGGCTCCGCCCAAGATCGAGCCATACAAGACTCACTTGGCCTATGTGAAAGAGCGCCGCTCTGATGTTGATGGCGCTGCCATCCTCGACGAAGCCCTGAACAAGCTGCGCGGTACCGCCTCTTAGGACTCCAGCTGGCCGAATTGGGCTGGCAGTTTGGCTGCAGCATCCTCATCAACGAGGAACAGCGTGGCTTGGGTTCCGTGAACCGCGCTTGCTGGTACGTGCATGGCATTGGCAGCCACATCAAAGGACGCCATCACCGCATCGGCCTTGCTGGTTCCCGATGCAAGCACCCAGGTTTGGCGCGCCCTGTTGAGGGTGTCCAGACTCAGGCTGACGCGAGTTGGCGGAGGCTTGGGCGAATCGTGCACGGCGACCACAGGCCCCTGTTCGTGCCAAGCAGGATGATCGGGAAAAAGCGATGCCACATGGGCGTCGGGACCGATGCCCAGCAGCAGAACGTCGAATTCGGGGACAGCACCTGCGCCGGCCGCCTCAAGGAGCCTTGTGTAGTCGGCTGCGGAATCTTCGACTGATGCCGCGCGGTCGGGCCCTGCCATCACGTGCACATGAGATTCAGGAATTGCCACATGATCGATCAGTGCCCGTCTTGCGCCGGTTTCATTGCGCTCGGGATCGCCCTCGGGGACGAAGCGCTCATCGCCCCACCACAGGTGTACTCGTGCCCAGTCGATCATCGAGATCTCAGCACTGCTCGCAAGGGCAGTGAGCACGGCAGTGCCGATGCCGCCGCCAGTGAGCACCACATGTGCCATGTCACGCTCTTCTTGCGCTTGCACCACAGAGGCAACCAATCTGGCAGCAACAGCTGCAGCGAGAGTGTCAGCGTTGGTATGCCGGATCAGTTCGCGATTGCTCATATCTCCAGATTCGTGATGACCTGACCGTACATATCGTCGGGGTCGAGTCGTCGGAGATCTTCTGCCAAGAGAGCAGATACTGAACGGCGAGGCAGAGTCAGGTGCGCATCAGCGCGGCCTGGACGAATCACCGTGACCGTCTTGTCGTCATCGTTGCGCGTGATGGTGAGTGGGTTGTCGTCCATGTCCAAGCGGACTGAGCGAATGCCGACCTTATCGCTCCACACGGTGTCCACCGAACAGCCGAAGGACTGTCCCAGCCAGGCACCGAGCAACACCACGCTGGGATTGTCCGATTCGCCTTCAACTGTCACGTGATGGACTGGGCTGGATGGCTGGTCAAAACTCGCGGCCAGCACAGAGCGCCATTGAGTCAGGCGGGCCCAAGCCAGATCAGTATCGCCTGGCACATAGCCGCTCTTGCGAATGGCGAGCGCGGCCAGGGGATCGCGGACATTGGCCGAGTCGGTGATTCTGCGCTGCGCGTGACGCCCGATCTTGCTGTCTGAGGGATTCTCGGGAGCGTTGCCTGGCCAGTAGGCAACGACTGGTGTGTCGGGTAGAAGCAATGGCACGGCGACCGAATTGGCGTATTCGGAGAGTTCTCCGCGCAGTCGCAGCACCGCAACCTCGCCTGGACCATCGTCGCCACCCACACTGATCTCGGCGTCGAGCTGGGTATGGCGCGCATCAGGCCGCGGGATCAGGGTAATGATGCGCATCGGATGCTGACGTGCGGTGGCCACTGCCGCTGCCGTGGCATCGGCCTGTGACTCCTCGTCGGCCAAGATGAGCAGGGTCAGCACCATGCCGGTGGCAGGTGATCCCATGCGGTGGCGTTCGGCGGTGATGGCGGCCGAGACGGCACCACCGCTTGTGTTCTCCAGACGGATCATGGTCGCCTCCAGGTCCGGCCATCGCGGGCAGTGATGTCGTATTGGCTGTGAGGTCCCCAACCACCAGAGACATATTGATCTGGTTGTCCTTGTTCAGCCCAGAAGTCGAGCACTGGATCCAGAATGTTCCATCCGAGTTCTACTTCGGCGGAGCGTGGGAACAGCGGCGGATCGCCGATGAGCACATCAAGGATGAGACGCTCATATGCCTCCGGACTGGACTCCACGAATGTCTCGCCGTATTCGAAGTCCATCGTGACATCCCGGACTTCCATCGAGGATGTGTCGGGCACCTTTGAGCCGAAGCGCACGGTGATGCCTTCATCGGGCTGAATGCGAAAGACGAGTGCGTTGTTGCCGAGTTCTTGAACCGCGTCGGCAACAAATGGCAGATGTGGGGCTCGCTTGAACACCACGGCCACTTCGGTGACACGGCGCCCAAGTCTCTTGCCCGTGCGAAGGTAGAACGGCACTCCTGCCCAACGACGATTGTCGACATCCACCCGCATCGCAGCGAAAGTCTCAGTCGCAGACTCGGGGTTGATGCCTTCTTCCTGCAGATAGCCCGGCACCTGGATCCCGCCTTGCCAACCAGGTGCGTACTGACCGCGTGCGGTGTATGCCCCGAGATCCTTGGGCAGCTGTATTGAGGAAAGGACCTTCTCCTTTTCAGCTCGCACTTGTGCCGCCTCGAAAGTTCCGGGCTCTTCCATCGCTGTGAGGGCCAACAGCTGCAGCAGATGATTCTGGATGACATCGCGAGCAGCACCGATGCCGTCGTAGTAGCTGGCTCGACCTCCAATGCCGATGTCCTCAGCCATGGTGATCTGCACGTTGTCGACGTAGTTGCTGTTCCAAATAGGCTCAAACATCGCGTTGGCAAAACGAACGGCCATGATGTTCTGCACAGTCTCCTTGCCGAGGTAATGGTCGATACGGAATACCGAACCGGTCTCAAAGACCTCGCCCACGAGCTGGTTCAGTGCCTGTGCGGACTCAAGGTCATGTCCAAAGGGCTTCTCAATGACCACTCGACGCCAGGCATCTGGCTTGTCATCAGCAAGGCCAGTGGCCTTGAGGTGCTCCAGCACAACAGGGAACAGCCCAGGAGGGATGGACAGGTAGAAGGCATGGTTTCCTCCAGTGCCGCGCGAGGCGTCCAGCTCACCGACGGTCTTGGCCAATTCCAGATACGCGTCGGCGTCTCCCAGATCTCCTTGGACAAAGCGAATGCCCTCAGACAGCTGCTTCCAGGTGTCTTCGCTGAAAGGCGTTCGGGCATGTTCGCGCACGGCATCGTGCACTACTTGAGCAAAGTCCTCGTCGGCCCAATCGCGCCGGGCAAAGCCCACCAGGCTGAATCCTGGTGGCAGGAAGCCACGATTGGCCAGATCGTAGATCGCCGGCATCACCTTCTTGCGCGACAGATCTCCCGTCACGCCGAACAGCACCATGCTGCACGGACCAGCAATGCGAGGCAGGCGCTGATCCTTGGGATTGCGCAAGGGGTTTGTCATCGTGTCCTCTGTGTTGATTAGGAGATCAGATCCATGGCGGCTTGCACGGTTGAGCGCAGTTCTTCCCAGGCATCGATGAATTTCTTGACCCCATCGATTTCCAGATGCGAGCACACGGCCGCTTGCTCGATGCCCAGAGCGCTGAGACCAGCCCAGACTGCTGCCGATTCGGTGGCGGTGCCCGAGACAGTGTCGCCCTTGAATCTGCCGTGATCATCAACGGCGTCCAAGGTGCCCTCTGGCATCGTGTTGACGCAATTTCGCACAGCGAGGTCGATGACGTATCGAGTGTCGTCGTAAGCAGGGTCCTTGACGCCAGTTGATGCCCACAGCGGACGCTGAGCATTGGCGCCGAGCGCTGCCAGCGCAGCCCACTCGTCACTTGCGGTGCGGCGCTCGAATGCAGCCCAAGCCAGGCGTGCGTTGGCCAATGCGGCTTTGCCGCGAAGTGCCTTGGCCTCGTCAGTTCCCAGCGCATCCAGTTGCTTGTCGACTTCGGAATCAACGCGACTCACGAAGAAGGACGCGACTGAATGAATGCCAGACAGATCGATTCCAGCAGCTGCTGCCTGCCTGAGTCCCTCTTCGTACGCAGCGACCACGGCTTCATAGCGATCCACGGCAAAGATCAATGTGACGTTCACACTGATGCCCCGCGCGATCGTCGCGGTGATGGCCGGAAGGCCTTCAAGGGTGGCGGGAATCTTGATCAGGAGGTTTGGCTGATCGATGAGATCCCAAAGCTCGCGGGCCTGCTGGATGGTGCCATCGGTGTCGTGTCCAAGACGCGGATCCACTTCGATTGAGACGCGACCATCGACACCGCGGCTGGACTGATAGACCGGCAGCATCACCTCGCACGCATTTCGCACATCGTCTGTGGTGAGTCGCTGTATCACCTGGTCAACATCGAGCCCTTGCTTGGCCAGATCCTTCAAGTCAGCTGCGTAGTCGGCGGCTCCTTTGGAGATGGCTGACTCGAATATTGATGGATTCGATGTCACGCCACGCACGCATTTGTCGCGAACCAATGCGGCAAGGCTGCCTGACGTGAGTCGTGATCTGCTGAGGTCATCCAGCCAGATGGAAACGCCTGCGTCGGTCAGTTCTTGAAGAGCGGTTGTTGACATGAGCGTCTCCCTTTGGGTGATCAGGATGGATCGTGCAGAGAAGCCTTCGCGGCCGCAACCACGGCATCGACGGTAATGCCGAATTCAGTGAAGAGCACCTGTTCAGGAGCACTCGCCCCAAAGTGGTCAAGTCCAATGACACGTCCACGGTCGCCAACGTACTTCCACCAGCCAAGAGTTGCCCCGGCCTCCACGGCAACGCGGGCACGAACACTTGGCAAAAGAACAGAGTCGCGGTAAGCCGAGTCCTGCTCTTCAAACCACTCTGTGCATGGCATGGAAATGACTCGACTGGCGATGCCCTCAGCAAGCAGGGCCTCGTGTGCCCGCACAGCCAACTGCACCTCAGAGCCAGTGCCGATCAGGAGGATCTTCGGATCAGGAGCATCGGCGACGACATAGGCACCCTTGCGGACTCCAAGCATCGCATCGGCACCGGACACCAGCGTTGGCACGTTCTGTCGAGTGAGCACCAGACCCACCGGACGTCTTTGCGTCAAGATGGCGTGCCAGGCAGCAGCTGATTCATTTGCGTCCGCCGGACGAACGACGGACAGCCCCGGCAACGCGCGCAAGCTCCACAGTTGTTCAACTGGTTGGTGCGTGGGCCCATCTTCGCCAAGTCCGATGGAGTCGTGTGTCCAGACGAAGGTGACTGGCGTCTGCATGACAGCCGCCAGGCGAACCGAACCGCGCATGTAGTCACTGAAGATCAGGAAGGTGCCGCCGAATGGACGATTGAGGCCACTGAGCGACATGCCGTTGAGGGCTGCTCCCATCGCGTGCTCGCGAATGCCGAAGTGCAGGATTCGGCCGTACGGAGAGGCGTCGGGCATCGTCGTTGAAGCTGGCAGGAAACTGAGTCCACCTTCAATCGTGGTGTTGTTGGACTCTGCGAGGTCTGCGGAACCACCCCAGAACTCCGGCATCACTTCAGCAATGGCATTGATGACCTCACCGGATGATTTGCGTGTCGAAGATGAGGAGCCGACCTCCCACCAGGGGATTGCCGCATCGAAGCCATCAGGCAGTTCGCCAGCCTGAATGCGCTCAAGCAGTGCTGCTCTTGTGCCTTCGCGCGTCCGCCAGTCGGCGAAGGAGGCTTCCCAGGCACTTCTCTCGCTCGCAACTCGTGCCTGCAACTTCGCACGAACCTCTGCGAGTACCTGCTCATCAAAGGCGAAGGACTCTTCGGGATCCAGTCCAAGCTCCACTTTGGTGGCAGCGACTTCAGCTGCGCCAAGTGCAGCACCATGCGCCTTGCCCGTATTGCGGGCATTGGGAGCGGGCCAGGCAATGGTTGAACGCATGGCGATGAATGTCGGGCGAGACTTCTCAGCCTTGGCCGCATCGATTGCCTTGGCCATGCCGGGAAGATCAATGTTGCCGTCGGGAAGGAAGTCGACGAAGTGCGTCGCGAAGCCATAGGCCGCGTAGCGAGCAACGACATCTTCAGTGAACGAGACAGCAGTATTGCCTTCGATGGAGATGTGATTGTCATCCCAGATGACTGTGAGGTTGTGCAATGCCTGAGTGCCAGCGATCGACGAAGCCTCTCCGGAGACGCCTTCTTCAAGGTCGCCGTCTGAGGCGATGACCCAGACGTGATGATCGAAGGGACTCGTGCCCTCAGGTGCGTCGGGATCAAACAGACCTCGTTCGAATCTGGCACCCATCGCCATGCCGACAGCAGTGGCCAGGCCATTGCCCAGAGGCCCAGTGGTGGTTTCCACGCCGTTGGTGTGGCCGTGCTCCGGATGTCCGGGAGTGCGCGAGCCAGCCGTGCGGAATTGCTCGAGATCGGCCATCGTCAGGCCATATCCACTGAGGAAGAGCTCGCTGTAGAGGGTCAGACTTGAATGCCCGCAGCTGAGCACAAATCTGTCGCGACCGATCCAGTGTGGATCCGATGGATCGTGTCGCATCACTCGTTGAAACAGCAGGTAGGCCAGCGGCGCCAGCGCCATGGCTGTTCCTGGGTGACCATTTCCGGCCTTCTGCACTGCGTCCATAGCCAAGGCGCGGACGTATGCGGTTGCACGATCATCTGTGGTGGTCCACTCAAGGGATTTCACAGGCGAAACCCTAGTGCGATCGGCAGCTCACTCGTACGAGGAGTCCAAGGCTAGGCTGGACCTGTGAGTATGGGTCTTCAGCTGCCAGGGACCAGTCCCCGGGAGCGCCTATTGGCGCATGTGGCGTTGACCAAGCCCCGCATCGTTGAACTCCTGCTGGTGACCGCCGTGCCCACGATGTTTCTGGCGGCCAATGGCCTGCCGACCTTGCAGGCGACCTTGGCCGTACTCATCGGCGGAGCCTTGGCCGGCATGGGTGCGAACACCTTGAACAGTGTCTATGACCGTGACATCGATGCGCTCATGCACCGCACCGACAAGCGTCCCGCAGCAATGGGCATTGTCAGTGTGCGCGCGGGCCTGTTCCAAGGCTTTGTACTGAGCATTGCCAGTGCCTTCTTCCTGGCTTGGTGGACCAATCTTCTGGCGGCGGTGCTGGCTCTCGTAGCGATCGCCGCATATGCCGTTGGCTACACCATGCTGTTGAAGCGACGCACTGCCCAGAACATCGTCTGGGGTGGCGCAGCAGGTTGCATGCCGGTGCTCATCGCCTGGTCAGCCGTGACGGGGTCGCTTACCTGGACTCCAGTCGTGCTCTTCTTGATCGTGTTCTTCTGGACTCCGCCCCACTACTGGCCGTTGGCTATGAAGTACAAGGACGACTACGAGCGTGCTGGCGTCCCGATGCTTCCAGTGTTGAAGTCCGCCGAATTTGTGTGCGTCAGCATCGTTCGATACAGCTGGGTGATGGTGCTGGTCTCGTTGCTGCTCATCCCCGTGGCGCCGATGGGCCCGGTCTATGCAGTCTCCGCCGTCATCCTTGGTGGGGTGTTCTTGTTCCAGGCCTACCGACTGCTCGGCGCAGCGCGACGCAAGGAAGATGACATCAATCTGGTTGCCATGAGGCTCTTCCACTATTCGATCTCGTACCTGGCCTTGTTGTTCTTGGCCGTGGCGATTGATCCCTTCGTGCTCTAAGCAGCGGTGGCTGCACCGCTGACGTCAGCACGAGTGCGCTGACTGGCCAGCACAAACAGCATCGTGATCCACAAGAGCACGGCCCCTGTCACATGCAGCAGCACCAGCAGAATCGGCAGTCCAGTGAAGTACTGGATATATCCGATTGCCCCCTGCGCAAGGGTGATGGCCACGAGAACCCACGTCCTTGCGATCACATTCCCTGGTGCGCGCGTGAGATACAGGGCAAAGATCAACGCTGCCAGCAGTCCAATGAAGACCAGCACGACATCTGCGTGGACCCACGAAATGGTGCGCGGATCGATGCTGAACCGGTTCTCTGCCTTGGCATCTCCGCTGTGCGGTCCGCTGCCCGTGACAATGGTGCCGAGCAGCACTACCAGCGCGGTGATCGCAAGAAGCAGCCAAGTCAGGAGTCGGATTTCGCGCCGGACCAGGAGTGTGACGAAACCATCTCCCTGGTCACCGGATCGGACGATGAGTGCAACGACGCCGGCTACCAGTCCCATGGAGATCAGGAAATGCAAGGAGACGGTCGCGGGATTGAGACCGGTCAGCACCGTGATGCCACCAAGGACCGCCTGTGCGAGAGTTCCCACGAGGGGGATTGCAGCCAGCATGAGCAGCACCCTGCGTTGTCGTCCCCCGCGTGCCACCCGAGAGCGCTGATCCAGGATCGCGGCAATGAGCGCGGCAATTGCCAGCAGACCGAGCACGAATGTCAGTGATCGATTGCCGAATTCGATGTACTTGGCAAACTCCTGCTCTTGTCGAGCTACAGGAATGTAGGACCCGTCGACGCATTGTGGCCACGTTGGGCAGCCGAGTCCGGATCCAGTGAGGCGCACGGTGGCACCGGTGACAATGATTGCCGCCTGCCCTACGAGATTGGCGTAATAGATCCGGCGCGCGACCGTCCCTGCACGGCCAGAAACGGGGGGCTCGCTCATGGCTCCCACCTGAAGCTGCGACGAGCAAGCACGACGCCCAGAACGGTCCAGAAGGTCAGGACGATGACGGCGAGAACGGGAAAGCCGCCAGTCTCCAGAGATTCGCGCAGCCCATTGGCCAATGCAGCGCTTGGCAGCAGATCGATCGCTGCGCCAACAGGGCCGGGCATCTGCGAAGTTGCCACTGCCACGCCGCCGAACATGATGAACAGCAGGAACAGACCATTGGCGATCGCCAGGACGGCCTCTGCTCGGAACACTCCGGCCAGCACCATGGCCCATGCCACCCATGCGGCTGAGGCAAGCAGTGCCACGAGCACTGCAGGCAAGATGCCACTGAGTTCTGGATCCCAGGACATCGCCAGTCCCAGTGCGACGATCACGGCGGCAGACATCGCCGTGAGAGTGGCCGTGGCCAGGAATTTGCCCGAGATCAGATCGAATTTCGTCAGGGGAGTGGTGCCGAGATATCGCAAGGCACCCGCTCGACGTTCAAAACCTGTGCCAATGGCCAACGAGGTGAAGCAGGTCGCCATGATGCTGACGGCAAGCACAGTCGGCACTGCAGAGTTGATGCCCTTGGTCGACAAGCCAGAGAAGCCGAGCGCAATGAGCAGGAGCACTGGCACAACGAACATCAGCAGCAGTTGCTCGCCGTTGCGCAGCAGGAGTCGAAGCTCCCAACGTGTGTGAGCGCGGATCCGAGTAGCAGAAGTGGTGGTGGTCATTGGACTTCCGCACTGGACATGTCAATCAGCAATTGCTCCAGGGTTCGATCGCCGATGCCAAGATCAGTGACCATGACGCCCTGTGCTGCCCCCCAAGTCGTAATGCTCGACATGATGTCTGGAGTGGGAGTCCCAGCGACCACGTACTTTCCGGGCGTTGTCTCTCGAACGGAATAGCCCATCGGCAGGCTGGATCCAAGGGTGCTGCAGTTCAGCCCCGTCGGCGCTCCGAAGGACAGAGCGCTCCTGGTGCCGGTGAGTTCGGCCAATGTGCCGCTCATCGCCACTTTGCCCTGCGACATGACAGTGATGGAGTCCGCCAGATCCTCGACGTCTGGAAGCATGTGCGTGGTCAGCACAATCGCCGCGCCAGCGTCGCGCCGAGACTTCAGCAGATCGAGCAGATTTCTTCGCGCCAAGGCGTCCAGCCCGGCGGTCGGCTCATCAAGAAAGAGCAGCTCAGGGTTTCCCAGCAGGGCGGCGGCCAGTTTCACGCGCTGCTGTTCACCCCCCGACAGGCGCCGCGTCTGGGTTCGGGTGCCTGGGTCGATGCCCACTGCCGTGAGCAATTCGGCCGGCTTGTCGGACTGTGGGTAGAGCTTGGCCAGATACTCCAGCCATTCCAAGGGGCGCGCTGTGGGGTACAGCCCGCCGGATTGGAGCATGACGCCCATGCGCGCGCGGATGTCCTGCGAGTGCGGTGGCTGGCCAAAGAGTCGCACCTGGCCCGAATCAGCCGATCGCAGATTGCAGGCGACCTCGATCGTGCTGGATTTTCCTGCCCCGTTGGGTCCAAGGATTGCGGTGATTTGTCCGGATTCCGCCTGAAAGTTCAGCCCATCGACGGCGCGAAACTCACCATATTTCACGATGAGATCGCTGATTTCGACCACAGGCACCCCATGAGCATAGGCAGCCGCAGGTCAGATCCGACCCCCGGGTTTTGTCTCTCAACGCAATTACGCAACAATGGGGTTGTGAAATTCCCCGGTGAGGCCGCAGAGCGGGTTGCGCGCAGTCTGCTCGACCAGGGACCAGGCACGCCCACCCAACTTGCACAGCGACTGACGTTGACGTCGGCGGCCATTCGCAAGTCGCTGAGCGCCTTGACCGCTGATGGTCTGGTCAGTGCTGCTGACCGTGCTCCGTATGGTCCGGCCCCTGCCCGAAGGCGCGGTCGACCAAGTCAGGTCTTCAGTCTGACCGCACGCGGACATGCTGCGCTCAATCAAGAGTACGACGATCTGGCAATTGAGGCCTTGCGTTTTGTCGCCGCAGAGCAGGGACGCGCGGCTGTCGCACGCTTTGCTCGAAGTCGAGCCGACAAGCTGATGATCGACATTCAGCCTTGCGGTCAAGCACCGGTTGATGCCCTTGAGCAGCTTGCCAAGACCTTGACAGCGGCTGGATACGCCGCCTCCATCGAGCGCACGTCAGATGGTGGCCAATCGGTGCAGTTGTGTCAGCACCATTGCCCAGTGGTCGACGCCGCTGCTGAATTCCCCGAACTTTGTGAAGCAGAAACCCATGCCTTGAGCGATGCCCTTGGCTTGCACGTCACACGCTTGGCCACCTTGGCCAAGGGCGATGGCGTCTGCACAACTGTGATCCCACTCGTCCAGCGGAAGGCACTCGCATGAGTACAGAACAAGCAGCGACCATTGAAGAAATCGGTCGATATGACTTCGGCTGGCATGACCCTGACACCGCTGGCACCAATGCGCGACGCGGCCTGAGCGAAGAGGTTGTGCGCGACATCAGCGCAAAGAAGAACGAGCCAGAATGGATGCTTGAGATGCGCCTGAAGGGCTTGCGTCTCTTTGATCGCAAGCCGATGCCAACCTGGGGATCAGATCTCAGTGGCATCGACTTCAACAACATCAAGTACTTCGTGCGCTCCACTGAGAAGCAGGCAACCAGTTGGGAAGACCTGCCCGATGACATCAAGAACACCTATGACCGCTTGGGCATCCCCGAGGCAGAAAAGCAGCGTCTGGTTGCTGGCGTTGCGGCCCAGTATGAATCTGAAGTGGTCTATCACAAGATTCGCGAAGATCTCGAAGAGCAGGGTGTGCTGTTCCTGGACACCGACACAGCCCTGCGCGAGCAGCCTGAGATGTTCCGTGAGTACTTCGGCACGGTGATCCCTGTTGGCGACAACAAGTTCGCTGCGCTGAACACGGCTGTGTGGTCGGGTGGGTCGTTCATCTACGTGCCCAAGGGTGTGCACGTCGAGATCCCGCTTCAGGCCTACTTCCGCATCAACACCGAGAACATGGGTCAGTTCGAGCGGACGCTGATGATCATCGACGAAGGCGCCTATGTGCATTACGTCGAAGGGTGCACGGCTCCGATCTACTCGTCTGACTCCCTGCACTCGGCTGTGGTCGAGATCATCGTCAAGAAGGGTGCGCGCTGCCGCTACACGACCATTCAGAACTGGTCGAACAATGTGTACAACCTGGTCACCAAGCGTGCTGTTGCCCATGAAGGCGCCACGATGGAATGGGTTGATGGCAACCTTGGTTCGAAGGTGACCATGAAGTACCCCGCGGTGTGGCTGATGGGCGAGCGCGCTCATGGAGAGACCCTGTCGATCGCCTTTGCCGGAGCTGGCCAGCATCAGGATGCCGGTTCAAAGATGGTGCACGCAGCACCCAACACCACGTCGACCATCGTGTCGAAGTCAGTGGCCCGAGGTGGAGGTCGGACCTCCTATCGCGGGCTCGTGCAGATCAACGAAGGCTGCCACGGTTCACGCGCAACAGTGAAGTGCGATGCCCTGCTTGTTGATGATGAGTCCCGATCGGACACTTACCCGTACATCGACGTCCGTGAGGACGATGTGTCGATGGGCCACGAGGCCACAGTGTCAAAGATCAGCGATACCCAGTTGTTCTACCTGATGTCTCGCGGAATGACCGAGGACGAGGCCATGGCCATGATCGTTCGCGGTTTCATCGAGCCAATTGCCCGTGAACTACCGATGGAGTATGCCTTGGAGCTCAACCGACTGATCGAAATGCAAATGGAGGGCGCGGTCGGATGAGCACGGTCACCACTCCACCCCTGGATCTCTCTCCTCGGGTGCACTCCTTCAACGCGCTGGAATTCCACACGCCCACGGGGCGCGAGGAGGAATGGCGCTTTTCACCGCTCGAAGGTTTGCGCAAATTCTTTGTTTCTGATGAGCAGGCCGGAAGCGTCATTGGCGCCGGTTCACCAGCACTGACGCTGATCCCCAATGCTGAGATCCCACTGCAGTCGATCCCTTCGGATCTTCCCTCTGCTGTGGCTCGCGCCGGAGTCCAGCAGGGCAATCTCATTCAGATCCCTGCGGAGGCGATCTGGCCCGAGCCGGTCGTCATTGATCTGACATCAACGACCGCTGTGGCGTACCAACATGTGGAGATTCAGGCTGGCGCATTCAGCACCGCGACAGTGGTGTTGCGTCAGCAGCTGACTGGTGACGTCAACGGCACCATCTCGGCCACCTTGGGTGATGGCGCGCACTTGACGGTGATCACCATTCTGGAGGGCGAACTCACCCCTTCCTATGCCATGCACATGCCGGTCTTCGTGGGGCGGGATGCCACCTACGTTGGGGCCCTTGCCGCACTGGCAGGGGGAGCAGTGCGTGTCAACGCCACTGTGGAGTACCTGTCCACTGGTGGCAAGGCTGAATTGATCGGTGCCTTCCTGGCTGAAACAGGTCAGCACATCGAGCAGCGGGTGTTCGTTGAACACGAGCAGCCGCACTGCACCAGTGACGTGCTCTACAAGGGTGCATTGATGAGCCCTGGCGCGCGCAGCGTATGGATCGGCGACGTTCTGGTGCGCAAGCAAGCCATCGGAACTGACACGCACCAGGTGAATCGCAACTTGCTGCTGTCCGAGGGAGCGCGCGCTGATTCGGTGCCCAACCTTGAACTCGAGACCGGCGAGATTGTTCGCGCTGGACATGCCAGTGCAACTGGCCGCTTTGACGATGAGCAGTTGTTCTACTTGCAGTCGCGTGGCCTCCCACTTGAAGTTGCTCGCCAACTGGTCGTACGTGGGTTCTTCGCCGAAGTGCTGAGCCGCATTGGCAATGTCTTCTGGCGCGAGACCTTGCTGGCGCAGATTTCTGATCGTCTTGGCATCACGTCTCCAGATAGCGATGACGATGAGTGAATTTCTTCGCGTAGCCGACCTTGCTGATGTCCCGCAGGGCTCGGCACTCAAGGTGATGGTCAGCAATCAACCCGTCGCAGTCGTGAACACAAACGAGGGTGTGTTTGCTGTGTCAGACATCTGCTCACACGCAGATGTCTCATTGTCCGAGGGCGATGTTGTCGACTGCACCATCGAATGCTGGCTCCATGGCTCGCAGTTTGACCTGCGCACCGGGCTGCCGCTCAGTCCGCCGGCCATTGCCCGCATTGACACCTATGAAGTGCGTCTCGTCGATGTCCTCCGTGATCTGTGCCCCTGGCATGCAGGTGGCGAGTTCATGCATGTTGGAGAGGATCGCCCAACTGGCGTCCAGCCCGGCCGCAACCGGGTAGGTTTTGTCTAAAACAACTTCCATGAATTCTTT
>JAUSQD010000143.1 GCA_030652695.1 Actinomycetota bacterium | reverse complement strand
TGACCGTCGGTGATCGAGATGACGTTGGTAGGGATGTACGCCGATACGTCATTGGCCTTGGTCTCAATGATCGGAAGACCAGTCATTGAACCGCCGCCAAGTTCATCCGACAGCTTGGCGCAGCGCTCAAGAAGGCGGCTGTGCAAGTAGAAGACGTCACCTGGGTAGGCCTCGCGACCTGGTGGTCGGCGAAGCAGAAGGGAAACCGCGCGGTAGGCCTCGGCCTGCTTGGAAAGGTCATCAAAGACGATGAGAACGTTCTTGCCCTGGTACATCCAGTGCTGACCAATGGCCGATCCGGTGTAGGGAGCCAGGTACTTGAAGCCTGCAGGGTCAGAGGCAGGTGATGCCACGATCGTGGTGTATTCAAGAGCGCCGTACTCCTCAAGTGCGCCCTTGACCGAAGCGATGGTTGAGCCCTTCTGGCCGATGGCCACGTAGATGCAGCGCACCTGCTTCTTGGGATCTCCGGTCAGCCAGGCCTCGCGCTGGTTCAAGATGGTGTCCAGGCAGACCGCTGTCTTGCCAGTCTGACGGTCACCGATGATCAGCTGACGCTGGCCGCGGCCGATTGCGGTCATGGCGTCGATGGCCTTGATGCCAGTGAGCAGCGGCTCCTTCACAGGCTGACGCTGCACAACTGATGGTGCCTGAATCTCCAGCGCACGACGACCTTCAGCCTCAATCGGCCCAAGTCCGTCAATGGGCGTGCCCAGCGGATCCACCACGCGACCCATGAAGCCATCGCCAATGGGAACGGACAGCACTTCGCCGGTGCGGCGAACAGCCTGACCCTCTTCGATCTTGGAGCCATCACCAAGCAGCACCACGCCGATTTCGCGAATGTCCAGGTTCAAGGCAAGGCCAAGAAGCCCACCTTCGAACTCCAACAACTCATTGGTCATTGCTGAGTGGAGTCCCTCCACACGTGCAATGCCGTCACCGGTTTCGATGACACGACCAACTTCTTCTCGGGCGGTTGCGGGCGAGTACGCCGCGACGTTCCGCTCGATCGCATCCCGGATTTCTTCCGGCCGGATCGTCAGCTCCGTCATGGTGACCTTTCTTTCTCGCACCCACGTGTGTGGGAGGCGCCTTGAACTGCTTGGTTTTGGTCTGTTATCCGAGAACGACTCGGCGGGCTTGCTCGAGCTTGGCAGCGATGGTGCCATCGATGACCTCATCGCCAACCTTGACGTACACGCCGCCGAGGACCGATGGGTCCACAGCGACGTTGAGTCGCACAGTGCGTCCATTAATGCGGCTCAGCACATCGGCAAGACGACGGGTTTGATCTTCATCAAGCGGCGCAGCGACACGAACTTCGGCAACCACGCGATCACGCTGACGGGCAGCCAAATCGCAAAGGTTCTCAATGACTGAGTCGATCCGACGTCCATGCAGGTGGCCAACGGTGTACGCCAGGACCTGCTCAGTTGCCGCGGTTGCCCGCCCAGCGAGCAGATCGCGGACGATCGAGGCCTTGGTTTCGGCTGGTGAGGACGGATCGGTCAATGCCATCTGCAGAGTCGACGACTCATCGATTGCCCGACCGAACAGGAAGACCTCTTCTTCAGTGGCATCAAGCTGGCCATTGGTGTCTGCGACAGCAAATGCAGCCTGAGTGCCAAGTTCTTCGATCGCAAGAACCAGGTCTTCGTCAGTTGACCAGCGGTCGCCGATGATTTCCACCAGCACCTCTGTCGCCAAGGCGCTCACCCGTGATGAGAACACCTCGGTTGCCAGAGCAACTCTTGCCTGCTCCGATTGACCGGAGTCGGCAAGGGCATTGCGCAGCAGCTTCTCGCGGCCAAGCAGGTCAGCCACAGAGAACAACTCCTGTGCCAAGAGGTCAAAGCCCTGACTGTTGCGTCGGGCTTCAAGCACCTCAACCTGATGACTCATCGAGCCGCGACTGGCGCCAAGCATCAGCGTGCCGCCTGCTGCTCGAGATCGGCGATGAAGTCTTCGACAGTTTGGCGAACGCGAGCGTCCTCACTGAGGGAGGTGCCAACGACCTTGCCTGCAAGTCCGACTGCCAATTCGCCCACCTGTCGGGTCAACGACGCAGTTGCCTGAGCACGCTCGGCTGCGATCTGTGCCTCAGCGTTGGCTGTGACCGTTGCCGCTGCCGTGCGTGCTTCATTGCGGGCTTCTTCGATGATGGCGGTGCGATCAGCCTGCGCTTGGGTGCGAATGGCCGAGGCCTCTTCACGAGCCGAGGCAAGCTGCTCCTTGTATTCCTCAAGGACAGTTGCGGCCTGCGCCTGTGCCTCCTCGGCACGCAAGATGCCGCCTTCGATGGTGTCGCTGCGCTCATCAAGCATCTTCTTGATGGCAGGCAGGGCCAACTTGGCCAGCACGCCGAAGACGACGAAGAAGGCGATGAGCCCAATGATGAGTTCATCAATAGGCACCGCCAATACAGACGGCATCTCTTCGCCCTCTGTTGCGGCGAAAACTGCAGCAAAGATGTTTGTCACGAGTTAACCCCTTCAGGTTCCTGCACGTGAATCGCGGAGACTGGGATTAGACGCCGTAGACGAACGGAGCCACGAAGCCGATCAGGGCCAGTGCCTCAGCGAGGGCGAAGCCCAGAATCATGTTCTGACGAATGACGCCATAGGCCTCAGGCTGGCGGGCGATTGCCTGCACGCCTTGACCGAAGATGATGCCGATGCCAACGCCTGGGCCAATGGCTGCGAGGCCATAGCCGATCGAACCAATGGAGCCAGTGACTTCCGCGAGAAGCGACATGTCGTTTCCTTTACTTTGCCTGGCCGGCGGTCGTTCCGCCGGTCTGGGATCTGGGGTGGTGATGCTCTTCAGTTGTGGTCAAGTCTGGTGCTGTCGTACGTCTCAGTGCTCCGCACGCAAAGCGCCGCTGATGTACACCGCGGTGAGTAGCGTGAAGATATATGCCTGCAGCCCCTGAATCAGGGCTTCGAAGGCGGTCAAGGCGATTGCCACCACAAATGAGGCGGCCGAACCAAGGATGCCGACCACGCTGGCGCTGATCAAATAGAAGGCAGCGATGCTGAAGGTGGCAATCAGAAGGTGGCCAGCGAACATGTTGGCGAACAGACGAATGGCGTGCGTTGCAGGGCGGACCAGGATGTTGGACAGGAACTCCAAAGGAGCCAGCAGCACATACATGGCCTTGGGCACGCCCGGCGGGAACATCATCGCCTTGAAGAAGCCGACGAAACCCTGCCGGTAGATGCCCAGTGGTACCCAGGTCAGATACACGATGATCGCGAACGCCACGGGAATGGCAAATGTGGAGGTGGCCGGGATCTGCAAGAAGGGCACGATTCCGGCGAAGTTCAACATCCAGATGAAGAAGAAGAGGGTGAACAGGAACGGAACGAACTTGTCACCGTCCTTGCCCATCGTTTCGCGGGCGATCCCATCGCGAATGAAGACATAGCCCAGTTCGCCAACATTCTGCGAGCCACGGGGCACCAACTTCGGCTTGCGGAAGGCGTAGGTGAAGAAGGCCATGACGACCACTGCCATCAGCATGATGACCAGCGACACCTTCGTGATGTTCACGTCCAAAGAGCCGATGCTGAAGGTCAGCACCGCATCGAATTGGAAGATCTCTGCACCAGGTGCGGGGAATCCACACCCGGACATCAAGTGACAATCAAGACCACCAGAGGCGATCACGACTTCAGCTGACAAGGAATTCCTCCAAGAACGTCATGTTGACGACTTCCCTTTCATTTGCTCGGAAATCCGTCTGTTCTCCGCTGCCAATCCACCAAAGATCAGTACAAAGGACAGACCGAGTCCGATCAAAGCTCCGACTGCCATGAGTAAAGGTCGATGTCCGATCCACAAGGACAGCAACCAGCCCAAACCGGTATACAGAAGCAAGCCGGAAGCGATGCGACTGGTGATTGTCCATGCAGTATCGGCCATATCTCTTGACTCGTCTATCGAGACAGACCGGTTTCTAGCGGTCGAACCGTACCACCCAATTGCTGGTGGAAACCGTCTGGGGGCAGCCGACAATTTCGCAACATCATCCTGACTTGCAAAGCCTGGTTCAGAGCTCATGGGCCAGTCCCCGGCTCCACGTACAGAACCCGCGAACGCGACCAGAGCACAACCTCAGCCATGGTCCAAGTAATAGTGCAGATCACCACAACGAGCGCGAAAACTTTGGTGTTGAACAATGTCGTGTCGGCGAAGGCAATGATCAAGATGAACAACACGCCGATCTTGACGACGTAGGTCAGCAGCGCGATCGACAGCGCAATCTGTGGGTGCGCGCGCAGCGCCCAATTCAGCACGAGATTGCCAATGCCGAAGAACAGCAGCACCAGGACGGTGGCCACCAGTGCGCCAATCAGGCCATCCTTGCCGCGAAAGATCCCAGCCAGAACGATCGAGATGATGCCGACGACCAGCGTTGCCAAACCGGCGGTGCGCAGCACGGGAACATCAGTCGCGGAAGGCACGATGTGGACGCTAGCGCAAAGTGCCAGTCTTCAGATGGCCAGATGGGGTGGCCTTGCTCACGCTTGGGCGCAGAACTGCCCAAATCAGCAGGCCAAGGCCCAGCGCTCCCCCGGCCAGGGCCCAGCCAACTGGGACAAATGCGACAGCCACCGCAGTTCCGGCGATCAATCCGGTCCAGGCGTACATCAGCAGGACTGCTCGCTGCTGGGAGTGCCCCATCTCCAGAAGACGATGGTGCAAGTGCTGCTTGTCGGGAGCAAAGGGGTTGCGGCCTGCCCGAGTGCGGCGGATGACCGCCAGGACCAGATCGACCAAGGGCACCGCCATGACTGCAAGCGGAATGAGCAGGGGCAGCAGAGTTGGCAGCAGGGCCGGACCAGCCACCACACTCGGGTCGATCTGACCGGTCAGAGTGATCGTTGCGGCAGCAAGCAGGAGCCCCAGCAGCATGGAGCCGGTGTCGCCCATGAATATGCGCGCTCGGAAGGTGTTGTGCGGGAGGAAGCCGACGCACATGCCCACGAGCAGCACTGAGACCAGGGTCGCCAGGGTGGCTCGAGCGATGCCCAGTTCAACTGACAGGAGATAGGAGTAGGCGAAGAAGGCTCCTGCGGCAACCGCGACGATCCCAGCTGCCAGCCCATCAAGTCCGTCCACGAAATTGATGGCATTGATGCTGACGAGGACGATCAGCACTGTGAGCAGCACGCTGGTCACAGGATCAACCACGAATGTTCCGCCAAAGGGGAGCCAAATGACCGAGATCCCCTGCAAGGCCATCAGGCCCGCTGCGAGTACTTGCCCGGCAAGCTTGACGGGTGCATCCAGCCCCCACTTGTCGTCCACAATGCCCAACAGGACGATGACTGTTGCGGCGGAGAGCAGGGCATAAGGAGTATCGGCCTGCCCAAATACCGAGCCCATTTTGGGCAACTTGCTCGCCAGCAGCAGTCCGGTCATCAGGCCAAGGAACATCGCCAGTCCGCCAAGACGCGGAGTGGACTCTGCGTGCACATCGCGATCGCGAACCTCAGCTATCACCTTGAATCGCACTGCGATCCGCTCGACCACTGGGGTGGTCAAGTACGTCACCGCCGCAGCGGCAAGTAGGCAGAGGAGGTATTCGCGCAAGTTATGGCCGCGGGTACGCCGGAAACTTTGCGACGAGCTCGGAGACCTGCTCGGCAATCTCAACGGTCTTGCGACCTTCGGTATCGCGAACCGCCTGACCGATGACAGAGGCAATGACCTTCATCTCGGGCACGCCCATGCCTTGGGTGCTGACCGCTGGGGTTCCCACGCGAATACCTGAGGCCACCGCTGGTGGCTGCGGGTCATACGGGATCGCGTTCTTGTTCAGCGTGATCCGCGCTGCGTCGCAACGCGTCTCAGCATCGGCACCGGTCACACCAAGGCCTTGCAGATCAATGAGGGCCAGGTGGGTGTCTGTGCCGCCACTGACTGGCCGCATGCCCTCTTCGGTGAGTCCTGCAGCCAGCGCCTGCGCGTTGGCGATGACCTGCTTGGCATAGACGGCGTACTCAGGTGTCGCGGCTTCCTTCAGTGCAACGGCCTTGCCTGCCACCGCATGCATAAGCGGGCCACCCTGCATCATCGGAAAGACTGCTTTGTCGATAGCAGCGGCATGCTCGGCGCGACACAGGATCATGCCGCCCCGAGGGCCACGTAGAACTTTGTGCGTGGTGAATGTGACGACATCAGCAAAGGGAACAGGGCTTGGGATTGCCTTGCCGGCAACCAAGCCAATGAAGTGGGCTGCGTCGACCATCAGGATCGCGCCAACTTCATCGGCGATCGATCGGAACGCTGCGAAGTCAATGAGTCGCGGGTATGCCGTGGCACCGCAGATGATCATGCGCGGCTTGTGCTGAATGGCCAGTGCCCGCACCTCGTCGTAGTCGATCACTTCAGTGTCCTGGCGAACGCCGTAGGAAATCACGTTGAACCACTTGCCGGAGAAGTTGACCTTGGATCCGTGGGTGAGGTGACCACCGTGCGGAAGGCTCATTGCCAAAATCGTGTCGCCAGGTTTTGCGAATGCGCCGTAGGCGGCGATATTGGCACTGGCCCCACTATGCGCTTGCAGGTTGGCGTGATCAGCGCCGAACAACTCCTTGGCCCGAGCGATGCCAATGTTCTCTGCGACGTCAACTTCTGCGCATCCACCGTAGTAGCGCTTGCCTGGGTAGCC
>JAUSQD010000141.1 GCA_030652695.1 Actinomycetota bacterium | reverse complement strand
TGTCGGTGAAGGCGCGCGCCTTTCGGTTGAAGGGGTGGCGGCGACCATCGCCCTTCAAGGAGTGGTTGCTGGCGTTGGAGAGTTGCGGCAGAACATTGTGCTGGCGCGCAACGCGCAATTGCATCTGGCCTTGCCCGCACTGATCGTCACCGAAGATGCAAAGGTGCGCTCGCGAACAGAGATCAACGCCGCTGCATCGGCTGAACTGGTCCTGATCGAGCAAGTCAGTCTTGGCCGCTTCGAAGAGTCCGGAGGCCAATGGTCGGGCCGGATCCTGGCTGATGTCGATGGCCGTCCGGTGCTGCGTCAAACCCAATCATCGGATTCAGTCGTGCAAGTCCTTGCGTTGGATCTCCAAAGCGCATTGCCCGCGGGTGCCATCGTGAGCCGGCTCGAACTGGGCCCATCGATGTGCGAGCTGCCAACGATCAACAGCCATGGCAATGCCATGGTTGCGGTGCTGGAGGCTGGCGGCACCCTGCACACATCTGTGGGCCCGTCGCTGGCCCTGGCGCATCGAGACCTCCGAGAGCTGGAGCAGATGAACCGAGCAGCGCCGCCGATCCCAAGTCAACGGGTGTGATCAGCTCCAGCCCGAGTGAGAAGAATTCGAGGTGACCTACCCCTGATTCGGGGTCGTGACTCAAATGTGGCAAGGTGCCATAGACATCAGTGCTTGCGCTTCTGGCGCCATAGGAGTCAGGGGTCACCGAAATGTTGAGCCCCGGGAGAAGCACGGTGCTCGGCGGGCTGATCCTCGCGCTTGTGATGCCTCTGGCTGCCTGTTCCAGCGGCGACAATGCCCAGGAGTTGCGGATCTCCGGAGGCCCGCAGAGTTCGACCAATGCCGCGCCCGTCTCCTTGGACGCGACCATCTACCGTCCTGCCACGATTCCCGCACCGGCGGTGGTGCTGGCTCATGGATTCGGTGGAAGCAAGACTGACCTTGAGGAACGGGCTTTGCATCTCCGTGATCGCGGTTTTGTCGTGCTCGCCTACTCGGCTCGTGGCTTTGGCACCTCCACTGGAAAGATCTCGATGAACGCGCCGAAGTTCGAAGTGGCAGATGCTCGGGCAGTCATTGATTTCCTGGGAAGGCAATCCGATGTCACCCAAGACGGTGTGGGTGATCCCAGAGTCGGCTTGGCCGGTGGCTCCTATGGAGGTGCACTCGCGCTGCTTGCTGGTGGATACGACTCCAGAGTCGATGCCATCGCTGCAGACATCACCTGGAATGACCTCGAGTCCTCGCTGTTCGGCCAGTCGACTGAAATTGCGACGCAGACCCCGGGTGTGTTCAAGTCGCTCTGGGCAGGTTCCTTCTTTGGGTCAGGAGTCGTCAATCGCGACGGATCAGTGACCGAATGCGGCCGCTTCACAACCGAGTGGTGTCGTGCCTACAGCGAAGCCGCCGCCGATGGCGTGGTGTCGGCAGCATCGCGTGCGTTGATGGCTGCATCGTCCCCGTCCAGCATTACCAATCGCATCACCGCACCAACACTCATCGGCGCCGGTCAGTCGGATTCGCTGTTCCCAATCACGCAGGCGAATGCGAACGTCGAACAGATTCTGGCGGCTCACCCGCAAACTCCAGTCAAGATGGTCTGGCACGGCGGTGGTCACGATGGTGGCCTGGACGAATCTGAGCGTCTGCAGGAGATGACCGCTGGCTGGTTTGCCACCTATCTGATGGGCGAGCCCAGCAGCACTACCGATTTCGAGGTCACTGACACCACGGGTGCCATCGATGTCCAAAGCTCGCGTGCTGCCGCCACGATCTTGCAGGCACCGGCTTACCCCGGGATCCACGGCAGCAGTCAGCAGTCAATCCCGCTGGCCGGATCCAAGCAGCGGGTGCGCGCGCCCGCCGGTGGAGTGCCGGCTGCTGTGACCAGCGTTCCCGGCATTGGCAGCCGCGTGAGCGCGGTGCTGCCCAATTCGATCCCGGGTCAGGCCGCCGCTTTCGACTCTGCGCCGTTGCCCGCCCCGCTCACCCTGATCGGTGCCAGCACCGTCAACATCGAGGTGTCCGCAGTAGACGCACGTCCCGTTGACGATGTCGTGCTCTTCGCCTCGTTGCGGATCGTCAGTGCGAACGGACGACAGACTCTTCCGAGCGGACTGGTGTCGCCAATACTGCTCAATTCTGTGGGCCCTGAACCTCAGACGATCACTGTGGAACTGCCGGCCATCGTTGCCACAGCTGAGGCCGGCGACAGCCTGCGCCTAGTCGTCTCCACGACCGACTTTGCGTATCGACTTCCGGTGCAGTCTCAGCTGTACGACATCGCGCTGGCTGACGGTCCTCTGACCATCCCGCAGGTGGATGTGCAGCCTGCCTCGACCGGTCCGGCGGCGTACTGGTGGCTGGTCGGTGCGGCCGTGATCGTCTTTGCCATCGCACTGCTGCTTGGCAGATTGCGACCACGTCGACCGGAGGATGATCCTGAAGTCAGCAAGCATCCGCTGACCATCACCTCACTCACCAAGCGCTACAACGATGACTATCTCGCCGTCGATGACCTGACGTTCACTGTTGCGGCCGGCAGCATCCTTGGGTTGCTCGGACCCAATGGCGCCGGCAAGACCACCACGATGCGCATGGTGATGGGCCTCATCACACCTACAAGCGGTGCGATTCACGCTTTCGGCGAGCCAGTGTTTCCCGGTGCTCCAGTGCTGGCACGAATCGGTGCGCTCGTTGAGGGCCCAGGATTCCTGCCTCACCTCACCGGCCGCCAGAACCTTGACCTGTACTGGCGAAGCGCAGGACGCGGTGCCGATGATCCGGGTCTGGACGAAGTGCTCGAGATCGCTGATCTCGGAACGGCAATTGACAAGCGCGTGCGCACCTACAGCCAGGGTATGCGTCAGCGACTGGGGATCGCCCAGGCAATGCTTGGACGTCCTGATCTCCTGCTTCTGGACGAACCCACCAATGGACTGGATCCGCCACAGATCAAGGCCATGCGAGATGTGCTTCGTCGCTATGCCGCGTCTGGGCGCACGGTCATCATCTCCTCGCATCTGCTCAGTGAAGTTGAGCAGACGTGCACCGATGTGGTGGTGATGCATCGTGGTCGACTCCTGGGCGCTGGAAGTGTTGTCGAACTGCTCGGCGATAAGGCTGGCACCCGACTCGAAGACGTGTTCCTGGACATCGTCGGCGACGACTTGACGGTGGGACATCCATGACAACCCAGCACAGCGACGTGACGTATGTGGCGAGGACAACCTTGCCATTGCGAGTGGAGTTCGTTCGTCAGCTCAGGCGGAGGCGGACTCTGGTTGCCTACGCGCTTGTCGTTGCGCTGCCAGTGCTTGTGGCATTGGCGATGAAGTTCGGCGGCAACGCAGGAGCCTCAAACCGTCCCGGCGCTCCGGTGGATCTCGTCAGCCTTGCCACAGCAGGAGCAGCGAACTTCACCCTGACGATGCTGTTCTTCTCAGCGGGATTTCTACTCCTGGTCATCGTTGCCTTGTTCTGTGGTGACACCGTGGCAAGTGAAGCCTCATGGTCGAGTTTGAGGTACCTCCTTGCCGCGCCAGTTCCGCGACGACGTCTGCTCAAGCAGAAGCTCATCGTGGGTCTGGTGCTCGCGCTCGGCGCGATTGCACTGTTGCCCGTGGTCTCCTATTTCATCGGGCTCATCGCCTTCGGCTCTGGACCTCTGGGCTCACCGTTGGGGCTGAGCTTTGCGTTCGGCGAAGGACTGATGCGGATCGCCGCGATTGCTCTGTATGTGTTCATCTCATTGCTCTTTGCTGCCGGAGTTGCATTCTTGATGTCTGTGCTCACTGATGCACCTCTTGGTGCTGTGGGGGCAGCAGTCGTCTTGGTCATCGTGAGCAATGTGCTTGATGCCATTGATGCCCTCGGCGCACTCAGGGAGTGGTTGCCCACCCACTACTCGCAGGCTTGGCTCGGGCTGCTTTCATCGGAGATCGACTGGACAGATCTGGCTCGAGGAGCCTCGTACTCAATTGTGGTCTTCGCCATTTGTGTCGCTGTTGCTGTCTTCATTTTTGATCGCAAGGACATCGTCTCCTGACACGGACGTGCCCAAATCATTTGCTCGAATGTGGATCTGCCCACCCGCATTAGGTACCTGTGAGGCTTTCCCGTATTCTTCTCAAGCCGAAAGGTCACCGCGGGGTGGAGCAGCTCGGTAGCTCGCTGGGCTCATAACCCAGAGGTCACAGGTTCAAATCCTGTCCCCGCTACCAAATAAAGGATCAAGACCCCCTCACACAGGGGGTCTTGTCCTATTTTGACCCCATTTACTGCTCCCCGCCACAGGGGTTTATTTACAGTTTATGGACCATTTATGGACCCCGGCGAGCAGTCGCATCGACTGCGCGAGGTCCGGGGTCGCGGTTTGGACGATGGATTCGGCAAGCGACGTGAACCCGGCGGACAGCATCGGCAGCAGTAGGGCGGCGGCTTGCGGTCCCAGGATCGCCAGCACAACGCCGGGAAATGCTTGAAGGAGGTGGCTATTTGATTGGGCCAGCATCGACCTGAATGCCGCAATGATCAGCAGGATCGTCGCCAACCCCACTGATAATCCCGTGGTGATGCGCCAAATGCTGCCAACCGCCTCGGTACTGAAATCGACTGTGGTGATTTGAAACAACTGGGCGTACATGCCAGTGGTCAACTGCGCTAGCGAGTCCGATAGCAATGTCATCAACGTGCGCAGGATCATGCCCAATGGGTCAACGGCTGAGAACAACCCTCCAAAGATGTTGTCAACAAACGGATTCATGTCAGCGTTCCTGGTATGCGACGGCCGCTATGCGGCGGTCGCTGCCCAGCCCTGAACAATGCCCACCACCGCCGGTGCTCCAACGCACACCAATGCAGCAAACAAGGCAGCAAACATCCCGCCCATCCAGCGCGACGCGTTATGCGGGCTGATTCCCTTCGCACCCATGTAGCCAAACGCACATACGATCAACACGATCGTAGCAATCGCTGTTCCGTAAACCTGGATGCTCTTGGCAAGATCATTCATGAACGTCTCGTACGGCATCACCAGAGCGGGTACGACAGCAGCTGTCGACATGAGCTACTCCAAACGAATCAGAGAAAAGGCGAATCCCTTTCAACTGCGTCAACGGCGCCAAATCGATTGGTTCCTCGCGTTCCAGTAGGTCAACGGATCACACGCCCGTATCCAGTCAGGTACGCCTGATCCCAAGAATCCCCAAGATCACGAATGCGAACACCGACATCAGGGTTCGCCGCCTCCGCGATCTGAACGCGCGCGCCAGTCACCGCTACGACGATTGCAACATGGTGGACGTCGCCTCCGAACCAGAACACCAAATCACCCGGTGCCAGTGACTCCCGGGAGATGCGTCGGGTGTGGTTCCACTGCGTGTAGGAGTAATCCACGATGGACACTCCCGCTGCTCGCCACGCGAACGCAGTCAAACCAGAACAGTCAAAGTCCACCGGACCGTTGCCCTCAGCGAGGTACCGCCCATGTCGGCTAACAGCGTCGATTGCCGCTTGGACGGCTGTAGTCGCGAGTGGATCGGGGCCGGGGACACTATCCGGATCCCGCCCAGAGATCGCGGCACCTCCAGAACCGGAAAAATCCGGAGCACAGGACGAACGATCCGAAGTGGTTTCTGACAAGCAGTCAGGGTCAACGCTCGCGGCGGTAACGGCACCGCCAGCCGCAGCCAAGACAAGCGTGCATCCAGCGGGTAAAGAAACCACGATAAAACAGATGCCCATGACGATGAAGACTCGCTTCATCATTCTTGGTTCAAAGTGTGCAACCCGGAATGCTTCACTCTGAGTCAACGGCGCGCGGTTGGTCGGTGCATTGCAATTGTTGGTCAGGTTCGCTTGCGAATCTCAAAGAAGTCTCGGCATCTCGCCCAATTCTTCGAATGAACGGCACGGTTGCGATTACTAGTTATCAGTGAAGATGATGGGAACGCCATAAGATCATCTCCTGCGGGATCGCAATCGCCACGCTCATCACTTGGGGTCTCTTGAGCACGGAGCCTCGCTAGACCAAGGTACTCGTGGCTGCGGAGGCAGTACTGACAAGCGCTTGTCTATGCCCGCTGGGCGTGGACACTCCCATGTCAGTCGTGAGCGTCAGCCGCCTTGGTGCTGGCCACGGAGTGCTATTCAAAGATGTCGCAGCTATTGGGTATGCGTAGCTGCCTTGCACTTGGGCCAAGCCATCGGCGTGGCGGGCTCGTTCCTAGATGCTCCATTCAGGGTGAGTCGGGTGAGACATCGCAAGCACCCTATGAGGGTTGGCGAGGATCAGTGCAACTCGACTATTCAGCGAGACGGTCAGCCATTCCCTCGGGCTCCAGTGGATCCAGCCCGTGTGACTTTAAGCCGGAAGGTCGAGCGTTGCAGGTCCACACTTCACTAGTCACTCAATGGCTCGTCGCGGAATCGTCGCGCCTATCAACGCCGATGATTGTGTCTGTAGCCCGCGGGCGATGCATTGCATCGTGATCACTGGAGTCAGTTGCCCATTTCGTTTGTCTAGGGCCATTCGTGAACAGTCCGACGGCCAAAAGTACGACGCCCACAGTGATGAGTGCGTCGGCGAGGTTGAATGTTGCGAACCAACCGGTGTGGAAGTAGTCAACAACGCCTTGCCCGTCGAGTCGATCGATGAAATTGCCTAGAGCTCCACCTAGCAACAGGGCTGCGCCGGCAGTTGAGACTGCGTTCAGAGTTCGGGCGCGCAGGACAAGTAGTATGAAACCGCCACTGATGATGATGCCTGTGCCTATCGTGACCACTGTCGGCGGCAGCCACGATCCGAGGCTGAATGCGATACCAGGGTTGTAGGCGAGTTTGATATTGATGAACCCCAGGTCGATTGAGGAGCCGTTACTGAGGCCCTCGACGACGAGCGTCTTTATTGTCCAGTCCGCCAGTATGGCCATCCCAGCGACGGCCAAGATCAAGGCAATTCGCGGGCCCAATCTTGTCTGTGACGAACGCTGAGCTGCGAAGTGGCTTCGAAAGTCTGAAATCCATCGACCAGTTAGCCGGGCAAGCCACGAGGGGCAGTGATTTTCCGCGCGGGGTGTCATTGGTGCGATCTTGGGGCTATTTGGGCCGACGGTGTCGTTGCTTGCCTAGGAGTCAATTCGCGTGCTCTGCCTGCTCGTACGCCGTTGGCGATGACCACGACTTCGGCGAGTTCGTGTGCCAGCACGACGGCGGCAAGGCCCAGGACACCGAACAACGCGATGGGGATCAGGATTGTGATCAGGGCAAGGGAGAGGCCTACGTTCTGCAGCATGATTCTTCGCGCGCGTCTGGCGTGCGCAAATACTTGAGGCAGGTGCCGAAGGTCTTCGCCCATGAGGGCGACGTCGGCCGTTTCGATGGCGACGTCGGTGCCCATGGCCCCCATCGCGATGCCGAGGTCTGCGGTGGCTAGTGCCGGGGCATCGTTGACGCCGTCGCCTACCATCGCCGTTGGATTCTGGGCGGTGAACTGCCGCACTGCTGCAGCTTTGTCCTCTGGTCGCAGGTCCGCTTGGACGATGTCGATTCCCGCTTCACGGGCCAAAGCCGTCGCGGTGGCGAGGTTGTCCCCAGTAAGCATGGCGATTTGGTATCCGTCGCGTCTGAGTGTCGCGATGACATCTGCGCTTTCTGGTCGGAGCTCGTCGCGCACGGCGATGGCGCCGATTAGTTGTCCGTCGCTTTCGACCAACACTGCAGTGGCACCTTCGTGTTGCATACGGTGGATGACATCGCCCAGGTGCTCGGATTCGATCCATCCGGGTCGGCCTAGTCGCAATTTGTGACCATCACGTACGCCGGTGATTCCGGCTCCTGGCACCGCCGCAACTTCGTCGGCTGGTCGCACGATCGCAGCCGAGGCGAGGATCGCCCGCGCGAGTGGGTGCTCACTACGCGACTCCAAAGCAGCAGCGACGTCAATGACCTGCTCAGAAGTGGCGTCGCCGGTCGCGACGACTTCGATGACCTCAGGCCGGTTGCGGGTGAGCGTGCCGGTTTTATCCAGCGCAACGGTACGAATAGTTCCCAAAGTTTCTAGTGCTGCGCCGCCCTTGATCAGTACGCCCATTTTGCTTGCAGCGCCGATCGCAGCGAACACAGTGACTGGTACCGCAATCGCCAAGGCGCAGGGCGAGGCTGCCACGAGCACCACCAAGGCCCGCTCGATCCACAATTGCGGATCGCCAGCGATGCTCCCAACGATCGCTATGAGGGCAGCCATAGCCATCACCGCCGGCACTAGCGGCTTGGCGATGGTGTCTGCCAAGCGTTGACTGGCTCCCTTGCGGGTTTGCTCCTCTTCGACGATCTTCACGATCCTGGCCAGTGAGTTGTCCTCCGCCGACGCGGTGACGCCAACTGTCAGAGTGCCGGTGCCGTTGATGGACCCGGCGAATACCTCGTCGCCCTCGGCTGCTTCGACCGGCACGGACTCACCGGTGATCGCCGACACGTCCAGGGCCGTGCGACCGGCGCGGATGATCCCGTCACTGGCCAGCCGTTCCCCGGGCTTCACCAGCATCGAATCGCCGACGCGCAGTTCACCCGAGTTGATCACCAACTCGACACCGTCACGGATAACGGTCGCCTCGTCTGGCACCAGGTTCAGCAGCGCGCGCAGACCGTGCCGAGTCCGTGCCACGGAGTACTCTTCCAGGCCTTCACTAATTGAGAACAAGAAGGCGAGCATCGCTGCTTCGCCGATCTCGCCCAACAGGACGGCACCGACTGCCGCAATCGTCATCAACGTACCCACGCCGATCTTGCCCTTGACAAGGCGCCGCAGCGTTGAAGGCACGAACGTGTAGGCGCCCGCGAGCAGCGCCAGTGCCTCAAGAAGGTGGACGATCCACGATGCGCCGTCAACGAGACTGTTTATCCATGCTCCCAGGAGGAGCAAGCCGGATACGGCGGCGAACCTGATTTCGGTGACTTGCCAGAGCTTCTCCGGCGCGTGGTCATCTCCATCCTCGGGGCGATGCGGTTCGTCGCCGCCGCAACCGCATGCCTGGCTCATAGCTGTGCCTGCGACTGCGCGTTCAAGTTTGCGATGGGGCCATAGCGCGGGCACAAGGTGACGGCGTTACCAGTGACCGCAAGTAGTCGCTCGGCGGCGCTAAGGAGGTCCAAGATCTGCGCATCAGCCTTCAAGGAATACATCGAGGACCGTCCTTGCACACGCACGGTGACCATGCCGCATTCCAACAGGCAGCGTAAGTGCGCCGACACCGTCGACTGCGCCAGTCCTAGGTGCCCGGTCAGATCACGCACGTTGTGCTCCCCAAGCGCAAGATGACTCACGATCGTGAGCCGGGCAGGGTCGCCGAAACTACGAAACAACGCAGCTGCGACAGCCAATGAACTGTCTTCCCTCGACGGCGCATCAAACTCGGGAAGCGCATCAAACGCCACAGGTATCATCGTCATATAGCGATGATACCATCATTGGACGATTCATCACCATTGCGAGGCATCCGGTACCTCGCAAGATGGCGGCTTCGAGTTGGAATTCTTCAACGAAATGTGCCGACTTCAGACATTGCATGTTGACGCCCCACAGCAGCGCTACTCGGTAAGTCAAAACAGTTGGCACGCGAGATGTGGTTGCGTTCAACACCGTCCTAGCTTTGTTCGCTCCACTGCTTATGCGACCATCGTTGGGTGCGCGTGACTTTGCGGTTCTTCGACGGATGTCCCAACTGGCACACGGCTCAAGCAGCTCTGCGAGAAGCGCTCGACGCCACCGCGCATGAAAAGGTAGACATCGTTCTTGAGAAGGTCGAATCACTTGAAGCCGCTCAACGCCTGGGCTTCACTGGCTCACCCACGATCCTCATCAACGACAAGGACCCGTTTTGCACTCCCGGGTCCTTGCCGGGGCTGGCCTGCAGGATCTACAACACACCGGAGGGTATGCGCGGGTCACCCACTGTCGAGCAACTCGCGGCCCTACTTCGATGATGGTAGGGGCGAATGACTCGTACGGCGTAGGTCCGCAGTGCTGGTGCTGTGGCCATGCTTACCCAGATAGCCAACTCGTTCATCTTGGGAGCCGTCCCGAAGCCACCGTATGCTTTGGTTGCGCTCGTTTCCTGAGTAAACGCGCTCGCCAGGCGCACGACGAGAATTTGAACTCTTTGGGCGCTTTCGTTCGCGGCTTCGTGGATCAAGGTCGGGAGTTCGTCATTGAGCACCAGCTCCATCATGTTCGGGTTCTGGGGCCCGCTCTGCAATGGCTTGGCCGCCACCTGCCCTAGACAACGAACTCCAGACTTTGGCCTGTCGAAGATCGATTGGCTGCTCAGCTCGTATTACTTAGGTCCGACTGCGCTGTAGGCGCAATCGCGACAGACCGACACAAGCAAAGGGTGCCACGGCGGTGCCCACAAGGAGCCATTCGATGCGAGGAGCCCATGATGTGGCCACCGTCTGTTGATTGGACAACGCCATGCGTTCGACAATCACTCCGGATTCGTTCGCCGCAATGCTTGATCGGATCGAGCCATTCGGATTGATCACTGCGCTGATGCCACTCGTCGCAGCCACGACTACCGATCGCCCATGCTCAACAGCGCGGACTTGTGACATTGCGACCTGCTGCTCCAATTGGGCGGTGCCCGCGTAAGTGGCGTTGTTCGTTTGCACGACAATTATCTCCGCGCCTGCGATGACCACATCTCGCACGATTGAGTCGTAGGCCACTTCGAAGCAGATGACGTCACCCACCGTGGTGCCTCCGATTTCAAGTACTCCGGGAGCGTCACCCGCAATGAAGTCACGGGGCACGAGCCGAAAGCGATCAAGGAGACTCCCGAGAAGCGAGCGGAAAGGGATGAACTCGCCAAACGGCACGGGATGACGCTTTACATATCTCGCACCCGGACCGGTTTCTGGGTCCCAAACTATTCCAGAGTTGGCTACACGTGATGGATCATTGGGCGCATCGACAACAGCGCCGACCAGAATTGGCTTGCCGACAGTGCGAACTGCTTCGTCGATCTGACGTCGGGCCGAGGGATCCCTGAACGGATCGATGTCCGTGGAGTTCTCCGGCCACACGACCAAATCAATTTCAGAACGCGAGCGCAACGCAGTGCGAGTCAATTGCGCATGATTTTCCAGCACGGCGCGTCTTTCGCCCATTGCTGACAGACCGGACCCGGGCACGCCGCCCTGTACGACAGCAATAGTGACCTGATCTTCGGTGCCAACAGCATTCATCGCGACATAGCCAAATGCCAACAGCATAGACAGCGACACAGCGCCAATGGCCACAACGATCGTAGGCGCCAAAGGCGCTCCACTGCGTCCGTCGAGGAGCAAGTACACAACGGCGCAGGCGACAAAAGCCAAGGTATAGGCAACGCCGGCCGGACCAACGATTGAATTCAGGGGCAACAGCGGGCCGCCGGCTTGTGAGAAGGCCAACCGGCCCCATGGGAATCCACCCAGTGGTATGGCTCCGCGGATGGCCTCACTGGCGACCCATAACGCGGGAACAACGACTGGCCACCAGACACACCTTTGAGCAAATGATTGGGCGACGAATAGACCTATCCACCATGCGGTGCAGATAGCAGTGAGTGAAATCCAGGCATCAACGCCGACCACACTCATCCAAAAGAGGAGCGGACCGAAGAACGCCGCTCCTGCAATTGCTCCATAAGTCGCAGCCCATAGTGGTCGGACCCTGCGAGTAGAGAGAACGCAAAGCAAGACTGCGATTGGTGCGATCCACCACCAAGCAAGTGGTGGAAACGCACATGCCATCGCTAAGCCCCCGCCCAAAGCGGCGAGAGGGCGTAACAGCAAAAGGGCGAGGCGTGGGTTCACCAGACGTTTGCGAGTCTTGGCATTGTCAGGTCGATTGTCGTGGCGCCGAATAGGTCAGTCCAACGAATCTTTCGACACGGAGGAATTTCGCTACTGTCTGAGCGCGAAGGCACACGCGAGGGCGAGCATGGACAGCAACTACTCAGCTGTGCCATTGTCTCTGGTTTCACGTTTCCTCCTCGGATGCATCTGGCGAGTGCGCCTGGCCGGCGGATTCCAGGGCCTGCTCGACAAGGTCAAGGTCTTCAGCAAGTACGCCGATGTCCTTATCCTCGAAAGTGGAGGTGCGCATGATTCCGGCAAGTTGGATGAGCGAAACGCCATCCCTCTGAACGACCTTCACCCATACCCGTCGGCGACGAATGAACAGGGACATCGTCAGGCCCAACATCGCTGTCACTGCCGAGAACAACGCGATTTCCTTGCCCGGATCGAAGGCGATTTGGAAGGAGGCCCAGCGCTCGTAGCCTTCGAAGCTCACGGCGCCTGAGCCATCCGGGAGTTCCCACGTTTGGCCAAGTTTCAGTTGCTTCAGGCCTATTTGCGTCATCTGGTCCTTCACGAGCCGGTAGACGCTCTGGGGCGCTCCAGAGTCCAGACCGAGATCGCCCTTCCAAGCAGACATGAATACGGCGGGATCGTCAGGAGCTGGAAAGCTTGAGTACGGCCCCCGCACTGCATCCAAAGCTGCAGTCGGCAGGAACAAACCTTGGATCCCTAGTTGAGGCTTGGAGTCGGGGATCTTCACGACGCCGGTAGACGTGAAGGCCCCATCTTGAGGCAGAAAGGGCACGGCGTCGTTGAACACGGTGGCGCCTGTTCGGTCGATCACCTTTATGACTGGTGCGTAGCCGTGGCCTACGAGAAACACTTTGGCCCTGTTGATTTCCAGAGGTTCGTTGACCTCTACCAACGTTTCCTGAAGCGGCTCCGAAGGGGCTGCCTGAAAGGAAATGTCGGCCTCGAATGCTCTCGGTGAGCCGCGTTCGACTTTGCCTCGCTCGAAGTCTGCTGTGAACTGTTCAAGAGTGAACGAGAAGGGCGGCAGGTTTTCGGCATTGACGAAACGACCGCCTCCCCAGGCATCGTATTGAGTCAGTGTGTTGGAGAAGCCCGAACCTTCGCGGACGATGACGTTGCCCTTCCAACCGAAGAGCCCACTGAGCCCAATCGAGACCAGTAGGACCAGTAGTGAGAGATGAAAGATGAGGTTGCCGGTTTCGCGGAGGTAGCCCTTTTCTGCGGATACCCATCGGGGTTCGTCTTGGGGTCCTGTAACCACGCGCCAGCGTCCTGCGCGCAGCGCCGCTTCGATGGTCTGCAGCACGTCAGCCGTCGATGCGGTCGCTTCAAGCGTTCGTGTCCCTGAAAGTCGTTGCAGCATGCGAGGGGCAGGTGGGGGCGCGCTGCGCATCGCGCGGAAGTGCACGCCGACACGAGGGATGACGCACCCAATGAGTGACAAGAACAGAAGCAAGTAGACGGCGGAGAACCACGGCGAGGAATAGACCTCGAAGAATCCGAGGCGATCCAGAATCGGACCCCATGTCGGATTTTCGGATATGAATGCCCTGACCTTGATCGGGTCGATGCCTCGCTGAGGCAATAGGGAACCGGGCACGCTTGCCAAAGCGAGGAGGAACAGCAGGATCAACGCCGTCTTCATGCTGGTGAGTTGCCGCCAAGCCCAGCGCAGCAGCCCCGCATTGCTTATTGGTGGAAGCGCAGAGCGATTCATTCGCTAGACGCAGTTCCGTCGTACCCATCGACAGCCTTGATCACCGAGGAAGTTCGCTTGTCCCATTTTGAACGCCGACCATTGGATCCAGGAGCCGACTCCACCTGTCTTGTGCGATTGGTCAGCAATCCGGTGGCCAGAAGTACGACTCCCACTGTGATCAGGGCGTCGGCGAAATTGAAGGTGGCGAACCACCCTGTGTGGAAGTAGTCAACAACTCCTTTACCGTCCAGTCGATCGACGAAATTTCCTAGGGCACCACCTAATAACAATGCAGAGCCTGCGATGGATACAGAGTTGAGACTGCGTGCTCGCAAGAGGAGCCATGTGAATCCTGCGCTGATAATCACGCCCGTGACAATCGTGACCACCATTGGCGGTAGCCACGAACCAAGGCTGAACGCGATGCCAGGGTTGTAGGTCAGTCGGAGAGCAACAAGCCCAAGGTCGATTGAGGAGCCGTCGCTGAGGCCAGCCACGACGAGCGCCTTGACGACTGCGTCGGTCAACGTTGCTAGCGCTGCGATAGTCACGATCAGGACAATTCGTGGTCTCACAGTTGTGTTCGCATTCCGTCTCACATTGGCGTCGCGCTGGATGTGCGAAATCAATCGAAGAGTTCGCCTAGAAAGCCGCCGCGGCGTTTTCCTGACTTACTTTCATGTTTGCTGCTGCCGTGTTTTGAGCCGTGGCCATCGTCGTAACCTGCTTGTTCTTGGTACTGGGCATTGCTAGGACGAGCCCCATACGCGGTCTCCTCTGCAGCGATTAGCCGATCGAGCTCTCCGCGATCAAGGAATATTCCCCTGCACTCGTTGCATTGATCGATTACTACGCCGTTGCGCTCGTAGGTATGCATGGCTGCCTTGCACTTGGGGCAAGCAATTGGCATCGCGGTCTGATTCATAGGTGCTCCATTTGGGGTGAGTTGGGTGAAACTCGGTGACCATTCGTCGGACTGCGACTCGGGCAAGCACCTTCACGCTGGCGGCAGCCAAACCAGCGATCGCCGCGATTCCAAGCCAGGAACTTGCCCATTCGAGCAATGTTGCGTGAGCAGGGTGCATTCGCTGCTGCAGTCAATGACTGTCCACATTGCTCGTGCCGGGGTGAAGGCAGGATCAGCCCATAGATGCAGTGTGTCCGCGCACAATTGTCAGGAGGCCGCGAGGCCGACCATCGACGCAGGCACGAGCGACCAACCGGACTTGCGATCCAGTCGCGCGAGTCGTCGATCTTGGGGAGTTCGTGGGCTAGGGAAGACATGTAAGTCATGTCCTCGAGCAGTAGTAGCGGGAGGCCGACGCCGCAAGCCTTTGACTCGACACAGGCTCTCTCACATCCACCTTTCCATGCTCAATGATGCGTTTGACCGCTGGTTGGCGTCGTACAAATCTGGTCGCCACCGCAATCCATCAAGCTCTTTTGGGCTATTCGATGAATTGCGGTAGCGCACTTCTATCTTCGCTTGACTGCCGGCTGCCAAGGAGCGTGCTGGATCAAGATTTCATGAAGATTCATGGTTGTGGAAGTAGCCTCCCGAACTTTTGAATGATCTATTTGGCTGCGGTCACACTTGGGCGATGCTCAATGCAGGTCCGGCTTGCCTGGACATCGTGGACGCTAAGAGGTACTTGGGCTTTCGTCAGGTTCTGCCGAGTTATCAAGGGTGTGCGGTGCGAGTTCCGAGGAGTGTGCAGATGTCGACGGCGTTCCGTACTCGCGGGGCAAAGTCACCATGATTAGTGCGCAAGCGGCAATTATCATCAACGGAATTATGCTCAGAACGGGCATTCCTATCCCGGCGAAAACGAGCACCAAGACCGCCTCTCCGCCGACCAAGATTGCGATGGCCTTGAGTGAAATGCGCTTGCGCATGGCAGATACCTTCCTTGTGAGGGATTCTTCTCGTGCATCGCACGATGGCAGGACACTCGACAGGACTTGGTAGCGAAGTTCGCGGTTTGCGAAGCCGCACAGTAGGCGCGTATTGGGGATCCTGATTCTGATCGAGTCGAGCGCTAAATCGACTCGGATAACTCACCGGAACTAAGGCAATTCTGCAAGAAAAGCATTCGTCCATAGCGAACCTGAGACGAACTAGCACTTGTCTAGCGCGGATTTAGTACTGAGCGCACTTGGTTTGTCCATCATCGACATTACCAACACTGGGCAAGTCAGAGTTGCGACAATAACCAGCAGGGTTGTCAGAACTGCTCCAACGGAAATTACAACTAGTGACACTGTGACCGCGCCGAGGCCAATTGTGACCGCTCGCTTCGAAATATTCGCTTCTTCATCCCCTATTCGTGGGCTGCTCGGCCAACCCTTCAAGGTTCACGCACCTGCAAGGAGATTTGAACTACTAACGATAAAGATTTGATGAAGTTCATTGCGTCCCGCGCGAGGTCACTCCATAGGTAGTCGGGGCGTTGCTAGGTTCCAGCGTATGAGTGCAGGCTGCTGGCCAGGAAGTTGACGCCGAAGTAGTTGATCAGAAACACCACCCACCCAGCGATCGCGATCCACGAAGCCTTGTTCTTGCGCCAGCCTGCGGTCGAACGTGCATGCAGGTAGGCCGCATAGACCACCCACGTGATGAATGCCCAGGTCTCCTTGGGATCCCAGCCCCAATAGCGGCCCCAGGCGTTCTCAGCCCAGATGGCACCAGCCACAACCGCGAAGGTCCACAAGGGGAAGGCGAAGGCCAGGATCCGATTGGTGATCGTGCGCAGCCGCT